>CANFWT010000038.1 GCA_947450895.1 Comamonadaceae bacterium
GAAGACTTTGCCGGGGGCACGCAACTGGGCGTGTCGCTGGCGCAGTTGCGCGCGCAGCACGCGCGCAAGCTGGTGGGGCGGCGCACCATGGTGCTGGTCATTACCGACGGCCTGGACACCGGCGCGCCCACCGCGCTGGCGCAAGAGCTGCTGTGGCTCAAGCGCCACAGCCGGCGCTTGCTGTGGCTCAACCCGCTGTTGCGCTTTGAAGGCTACGCGCCCCTGGCCCAAGGTGCGGCTGAGTTGCACCGCGCCGCCGACGCCATGCTGGCGGTGCACAACCTGAGCAGCCTGGAGCAACTCGCCGCCAGCTTGGCCGGGGTAATGCGGCGCTAGCGGCGGCGCCATCCAGCGCGCGTAGCGTCTGCGGCACAATGATTTTTTGATGTGAACTTTTGGATCTAGGAGCAAGACCATGGAAATGCAAGGCAACCGACTACTCGCCATCACCCAGCAACAAGCCTGGGACGCCTTGAACGACCCCGAGGTGCTCAAAACCTGCATCGCGGGCTGCGACAAAGTGGAGCGCAGTGGCGAGAACCAGTTCACTGTGGGGGTGTCCATCAAGATTGGCCCGGTGTCGGCCAAGTTCAGCGGCAAGATTGCGCTGGCTGACATGGCACCACCGCACAGCTACACCCTGAGTTTTGAGGGGCAGGGTGGCCCGGCCGGCTTTGGTAAAGGCAGCGCCAAGGTGCAACTTACCCCCGCCAGCGGCGGCACCGAGCTGAGCTACAGCGTGCAGGCCTCGGTGGGCGGCAAGATTGCGCAGCTCGGCCAGCGCCTGATTGATGGTGTTGCCAAGTCCATGGCAGAAGACTTTTTCAAGCGCTTTGACCAGGAGATGCAACGGCAATATCCCCCGGTCGAACCGCCGGCCACACCGGTGATTGAAGCCAGCACGTCCGAGGGCGGATTCAAGCTTCCGACCTGGGGCTGGGTTGCGGGCGCAGTGGTGCTGGCCCTGGCCCTCTGGTTGCTGCGTTAGCACACCAACCGCACCCAGCGCTGCCCCAGCCCGCGTGCCTGGGGCTGCACAAGCTTCTTCAAAAATATTTCTGCGCTAAGTCCATGAAAAAACACACTTCACCAGGGGGCTTGCGGGTTCAGCGCGCTGCGCAAACCGCCACGGGCTTGGCACTTTTGTCCTTGCTGCTGGCCTGCAGCAAGCCCGCAGGTACTGGGGGTGTGGCGGGCGAGGCCAGCCTAAGCACCATTGCCGCCAACACCCAAAGCGCGCAAGGCCTGCAGCTCAACCAGCGGCAAGACTTCGAAGATGCCCAGCGCGGCTTCATCGCCAAACCCACCGGCAAAATTGTGGCAGCCGACGGCAGTGTGCTCAACGACTTTGACGCCTACGGCTTTCTGACCGGTCCGGCGCCCGCCACAGCCAACCCGAGCCTGTGGCGCCACGCGCAGCTCAATGCCAACGTGGGCCTGTACAAGGTGATGGACGGCGTCTACCAGCTGCGTGGCTTTGACATAGCCAACATCACGCTCATCGAGGGCAAGACCGGCTGGATCGTGGTGGATGCGCTTACGGCACGCGAGTCCGCCGCCGCCGCCATGGCCTTTGCCGAACAGCACCTGGGCAAAAAACCGGTGTCGGCGCTGATCCTGACGCACGCCCACGCCGACCACTTTGGTGGCGCACTGGGCATCATCTCGGCGCAAGAAGTGGCCCAGCGCAAGGTGCCGGTGGTGGCGCCTGCGGGCTTTATGGAAGAGGCCACCAGCGAAAACGTTCTGGTGGGCACCGGCATGGGACGGCGCTCGGTGTACCAGTTTGGCCGCGACTTACCGCGCTCCGTGCGGGGCAACCTCGACACCGGCTTGGGCAAAGACGTGGTGTATGGCGCCGTGGGCGTGTTGGTGCCGAACTGGCTGATTTACCAGGCCAACCAGCCCATGCAAATCGACGGCGTGGACTTTGTGTTCCATAACGTGCCCAACGCCGAATGTCCGGCGGAGTTGACCTTCAGCGTGCCCGCCAAAAAGCTCTACGACGGGGCGGAGAACCTGTCGCACACCATGCACAACCTGCTGCCCATTCGCGGCGCCAAGGTGCGCGACGCACTGCGCTGGGCCAACTACATGGACCAGGCGCTGGAGCAAACCCAAGACACCGAGGTTTTTATCGGGTCGCACCACTGGCCCATTTGGGGCAATGCGCGCGTACAGGAGTTCATCACCAAGCACCGCGATGTGTACAAATACACGCACGACCAGACGGTGCGCCTGATCAACGCCGGCTACACCCCGCGCGAGATTGCCGAGATGGTGAAGCTGCCTGCGTCCCTGAGCGACTACTTTGGCGCGCGCGGTTACTACGGCGACCTGCGTCACAACGTCAAGGCGGTGTACCAGTTCTACATGGGCTTTTACGACGGCAACCCGGCCAACCTCAACCCATTACCCCCGTCCGAATCGGGCAAGCGCTACCTGGAGTTGCTGGGTGGCGCCGACAAGGCTGTCGCTGCCGCCCAAGCGGCCTATGACAAAGGCGACTACCGTTGGGCCGCCGAGCTGCTCAACCACGCCGTGCTGGGCGACCCGTCCAGTCAATCGGCCAAGGCCCTGCTGGCGCAAACCTACGAGCAAATGGGCTACGCGTCAGAGGCCGCCACCTGGCGCAACGCCTACCTGACCGGCGCCCAGGAGCTGCGCCAGGGGCCGCCGGCCAAAGGCGTGTCCAAGGCCGCCGTGATCGACCTCTTGTTGCAAACGCCCATGGAGCGCTTTTTGGAAGCCATGGCCGCCAGCCTCGACGGCTCGGCCGCCGCAGGCAAAGACCTCAAGATCAACCTGGTGCTCACCGACCTGAAGGAAAGCTACGTGCTGTGGCTGGAAAACGCCGTGCTGCACTTCAAACGCGGCACGGCCCAAGACGCCAACGCCACGCTCACGCTCACCAAACCCATTTTTGTGAAGATGATTGCGGGCACCGCGGGCGTCAAGGACACGCTGCTGAGCGATGAACTGCAGGTCACTGGCAGCAAGATAGACCTGGTGCGCTTTTTTGGGCTGATCGACAAGGCGGCAGGCGTGTTTCCCGTTGTGACACGTTAGGCCACGAGGGCCTGTGTCGACCTCGTGCGGCGCAAGGAGCGGTGCTGTCTTCTGCGAGACGCGGCTGCGGGTACTTTGAGGGTTTCCGAGCATAGGGTGAGCGCTTTGTTGCTGCTACAACGGGCTGGTGGTTCACCGGAGCACCACGCGACTTTCCTAAACATAGAAAAGAAAAGGCCCTGAAAATGAAGAAATATTGGTTGAGCATTGCAACGATTGGCATCGCAACCCTGATAACCGCATGCGGCGGCGCAGACCGCGTTGTGACCGTATTGGCTGACGAAAACCGTGTGGACGCTATTCGATCAGACGCACCGGCCCTGGCCGCACTGGGTTCCTACAACGTCGGGGTAAAGACACTGAACTTTACCAATCCGAACCAACTCGACGTGGTCAATGCCAAGTCCGACGGGACGACGCCTACCTACAACCGGCCATTGACCGTGGAAGTCTGGTACCCGGCCAAACTCAGCGTTGGTCAAGCTGCAGCAGGGGAGTACCAGGGCGTGATCACCCGTGACGGAGTCACCAAGGTCAGCCTGTACGGCAAGGCCGTGCGCAACGCGGCCGCCGATGCCAGCGGCGGGCCCTACCCGCTCATCATCATGTCGCATGGTTATCCGGGTAACCGTTTCTTGTTGAGCCATTTGGGCGAAAACCTGTCCAGCAAAGGCTATGTGGTGGTGTCCATTGACCACACCGACAGTACCTACGAGAACAAGGTCGCCTTTGGGAGCACGTTGCTGAACCGTTCCCTGGATCAGCTGTTCGTGCTGAACGAAATGGCCAAGCTCAATGCGAATGACCCTGGTGCCACGCTCAAAGGTTTGGTCAATTCCAACAACACGGCGCTGATCGGTTACTCGATGGGCGCCTATGGCGCGGTCAATACGATTGGTGGTGGCGTTACGGCAGCCAGCGTTGCATATTCATGGGGCACTCCGAACGGCGCGTTGGCCGTTCGCCAGCAAGGCAATCCGACCTACCAGGCTTCGCTGGACAGCCGTATCAAAGCGGCAGTGGCTTTTGCGCCTTGGGGCTTTACCTATGGGTTTTGGGACGCCAACGGCCTGGCCGGTATCCGCACGCCAGTGTTTTTTGTGGCGGGTAGCAATGACACCACATCAGGCTATTCGCCGGGCACGCGAAGCGTATACCAGGGTGCTGTGAACACCACGCGCTACCTGCTGACCTATGACAATGCCAACCACAATGCCGGTGCCCCGATTCCCGCACCCAAGGAAACCCGCACACTGACCTGCGGCACTGCGCCGGATACCTTCAAGTGCTCGGAGCACTACACCGATCCGGTCTGGGACAACGTTCGCATGAACAATATCGCCCAACACTTTGCCACCGCCTTCTTGAACAAATACCTCAAGGCCGATGCCGGTATGGATTCCTACCTGAATCTGGTGCCCAACGCCATTGATGGCACAGGTTCCTCCTACTGGAAGGGGTTTGCCGCCGATACTGCTGTGGGACTGCACTTGGAGAAGCTGACCCCCGCGCCTTAAGGCCGGGCTGGGCCTTAAGGCGCCCAGGCGCGTCGCGCTTTTTGCATCCGCCAACACGGTGCGCAGGGCCGCTGGGTAATCCAATACCCAGCGGCCTTTTCCATGTGGAAAGCATGGCGCGGAGGACTGCACACGCCTCATTTGTGCGCTGGCGCACGGACCGGCGCGACGCTGCACCGCAGAATGCGCCAGCCTGCCGTGTGGCCAGCGACAGGCTCTGGTGTCGCAGGCTGCCCAAGGTTTTCAATATGTACCAAAGAATCCTCGTCCCAATCGACGGAAGTCCCAATGCCGCACATGGTTTGCAGCTGGCCTTGGATCTGGCCCGGGACCAAAGACAGCAGCCCCGTCTGACGCTGCTGCATGTGGTGGACGATTTGTCCATGTTGTTGGAAATGTCCACCGTGGCGCACTATCGGGAGTTGCTCGAAGGGCTACGCCGCTACGGACAGGCCTTGCTCGACAAGTCCAAGGCCCTTGCAAGCTCGCTGGGTATCGAAGCGGAGGCAGTTTTGCGCGAAGTTTCGCAGGGCCGCATTGCGGACGTCATCCTAGAGGAAGCGCGCCATGCCTGCTGTGACCTGGTGGTGATGGGAACCCATGGACGCAGGGGCGGCAGCCGTATCGCCATCGGAAGTGATGCGGAGCAAGTGGTGCGCACCAGCCCGGTTCCAGTCTTGCTGGCGCGCCACGAGGAGCCCCTGCAGGCGAGTTTTTTGTCAGGATTTCAGCGCCAAGCCCATGCCTATTCCAAGGCAGCGGTGCCCATGCAATAAGCGACGGAGCCAGCGGCCCTCTAGCGCGCGGCAACGCCCCATGAAAGCAAGATCCAAATCCCATCCCAAGCCCGCGCGGGTGGCCCTGCGTCCGGTGGCAGACTTGCCCGATGCCTCGGATGAGACCCCCCCTATTTTGGAGCGGCCCGACGGGTTTTACTGGCAGGCGCCGGGGCTCACCGATGTGGGACCGTTCGAGACCTACGAGCTGGCATGCGCGAGCCGCGATTCGGTGGGTGACGAGGTGACAGACCGCAGCGACGCCCTGCAGGCCAAGCGCGATATCGGGATGAACGACTGGATCGATGCGCAAACCGGGCAGCCCGCCGAAGGGCAGTCGCCACCGCATTTGCAGGAAGAGTAGCCCGGCCGCCGCAGCCGGCATTGCACTATTGCATTACGCCGGGGAATGTCAGAATAAAAGTACGGTTTCGCAATTTAGTGCCGCCAATTGGGTAGTATGCGGGGATGATCGCGCCCCACACCATCGCTGGCCCCGCACCCCACCGCGACCTGTGTACCGATTGCGGCGTCTCGCGCAGCAGCGCGCCCAAGCGCTGCGCCACTGCCTGCCAGTTCATCCAGCCTGACTATCCCCGCCTGGAGCAACAGGTGCACGGCCGCAGCCGTGACCCGGCGCGCGCCAACGAACTGCACTTTGGCCCGCACCTGCGCACCTTGCGCGCCGCCCTGCGCCAGCCCGCGCCGGGCGCGCAGTGGACTGGCATTACCACCCGCATCGCCCAGCGCCTGCTCGAGACTGGCCAAGTGCAGGCGGTGCTGGCCATGGCGCCCGACCCGCATGACCGCTGGAAGCCCATGCCGGTGCTGGTCACCCAGGCCCAGGACATGGCGCAGTGCCGGGGCATGCGCATGGGTTACGCACCTTTGCTGGCGTTGTTGGAGCCCGCGCGCGCCCAGGGCATCACCCGGCTGGCGGTGGTGGGCATTCCCTGCCAGGTCTACGCGCTGCGCGCGCTGGAAAAAGAACTGGGTTTTGAGCAACTGTTTGTGATTGGCACGCCGTGCTCGGACAACACCACCACCGAAAACTTCCACGAGTTTCTGGGCCTGGTAGCGGGGCAAACGCAGGACGATCCCAAGACCGTGTCCTACCTGGAGTTCCGCGCCGATTACCACGTGGAATTGCGTTTTGACGATGGCCGAAAACGCGAGATACCGTTCCTGCAGCTGCCCCTGTCGCAATTACGGCCCGACTTTTTCCCCATGACCTGCCGCAGCTGCGTGGACTACACCAACGTGCTGTCCGACATCACCGTAGGCTATATGGGCGGCGAGGGCCAGCAATGGCTCTTGGTGCGCAACCAGCGCGGCCAGGACCTGCTCGAACTGCTGGGCGACGAAGTGGTTGTCAGCACCCCGGGCAGCGCGGGCAAACGCGCAGGCGCCGTCAAGGGCTTTATCGCCAACGTAGAGCGCGCCGCCGGTGGCCTGCCCCTGCGGCGCATGCCGGACTGGCTGCGCCCGATGGTGGGTTGGCTGATGCCCAAGGTGGGGCCGCGCGGGCTGGAATTTGCCCGCGCCCGGGTAGAAATGAAGGCGGCAGAAACCGTGATCCACCTGCGCCGCGAAGAGCCCCAGCGCATGAAAAAAATGGTGCCAGCCCATGTCTGGCAATTGATGCAACCCTATGGCTTGCGCCCCAGCGCCAGCGAAGTACCGGCCACCGCCCCAGCGCCAGGTGCGCCCTCCCTTAACCTTTGACTCAGACCCATGGCACAGACCTTTCCCTTCTCCGCCATCGTCGGCCAAGACGAGATGAAGCTGGCGATTTTGCTCACCGCCATTGACCCGTCCATTGGCGGCGTGCTGGTGTTTGGCGACCGGGGCACCGGCAAGTCCACCGCCGTGCGCGCTCTGGCCGCCCTGCTGCCCAAAATGCGCGCCGTGGTCGGCTGCCGCTACGGCTGCGACCCGCAGGCCGCCAGCTGCCCTGATTGCACTGCGCGTGCTGCCGCGCAGCGCGGCGCGCCCACCAGCCACCTGGTCGGCGTGCCGGTGGTGGATATGCCCTTGGGCGCGACCGAAGACCGCGTGGTCGGCGCCCTCGATCTGGAGCGCGCGCTCTCGCAGGGCGTCAAGGCCTTTGAGCCGGGGCTGCTGGCGCGCGCCAACCGGGGCTACTTGTATATAGACGAGGTCAACCTGCTCGAAGACCACTTGGTCGATTTGCTGATCGACGTGGCGGCCTCGGGCGAAAACGTGGTCGAGCGCGAGGGCCTGAGCGTGCGTCACCCGGCGCGCTTTGTGCTGATTGGCAGCGGCAACCCCGAAGAGGGCGAACTGCGCCCGCAGTTGCTGGACCGCTTTGGTTTGTCAGTAGAAGTGAAAACCCCGGCCGCCCTGGCCCAGCGGGTGGAAGTGGTCAAGCGCCGCGACGCCTTCGAGCGCAGCCCCGCCGACTTTGCCCTGGCCTGGAAGAAAGAGGACGACCGCGTACGCCGCAGCATCGTTGCCGCCCGCAAGCGCCTGGGCGCGGTGGATATTCCTGACGCCGCGCGCGAATTTGCCGCGCGCCTGTGCATGGCGCTGGGCACCGACGGCCTGCGCGGTGACCTGACGCTGGTGCGCGCCGCACGCGCCTACGCTGCCTTGCAGGGCGATGGCGCGGTGCACGCGTCGCACCTGCGCCACATCGCGCCGCCTGCGCTGCGCCACCGCCTGCGCCGCAACCCATTGGACGACGCGGGCTCGTCCACCCGGGTGGAGCGCGCCTTGCAAGAACTGTCGCCCGCCCACGGGGCCAGCGCGGTCTGAACGTCCAAAGCCCCGCCGTCTCCTTGTCGATCGCCCCATGCTCGCGATGCCTTTAATGCCTGTCATGCCCGCCACGCGCTCGATAAGGCGCGCCACGCTTTGCGCGCTTGCTGGCTTTGCCGCGCCCGCCTCCTATGCACGGTGACGCTGCCACCATCGCCGCTCTGTTGGCCGTGGACCCGGTGGGTCTGGGCGGCGTGGCCTTGCGCGGGCCAGCGGGCTACCTGCGTGATGAATGGTTAGCGCTCTTGCGCGGCCTGCTGCCTGCGGGTACGCCGCTGCGCCGGGTGCCGCTCCATACCAGTGACACCGCCTTGCTCGGCGGCTTGGACCTAGGTGCCACGCTGCAGGCCGGTCGCCCAGTGGCGCTGCAGGGCTTGCTGGCGCAGGCGGATGGCGGTGTGCTGTTGCTGGCCATGGCCGAGCGCATCAGCGCCGCAGCGGCCACCCGCTTTTGCGCCGTACTTGACACCCAGCAGGTGCGCCTCGAGCGCGACGGCCTGACCACCCACCACCCGGCGCGCCTGGGGCTGGTGGCGCTGGACGAAGGCGCCAGCGATGACGAGCAAATGCCCGCAGCCCTGCTGGAACGCATGGCGTTTCGCCTGCTGCTGGACCACGCCGCCGACGCTGAAGACGGCCCCGACTGGAGCGCGCCCGAAGTGCTGGCGGCGCGCGTGCGTCTGCCCCAGGTGGAGTTGGACGAAGCGGGCTTGCAAGCCCTGTGCGCTTGCGCGCAGGCGCTGGGCATCGATTCGCTGCGCGCGCCCTTGCTGGCCGCGCGTGCCGCGCGTGCCGCTGCGGCGCTGGCCGGGTGTGAGGCAGTGGAAGAAGAACACATCGCCCTGGCTGCCCGCCTGGTACTGGCGCCGCGCGCCATGCGCTTGCCTGAAGCGGCGTCGGAGCAAGAGGCGCTTGACCCGCCACCCGCCGAGGCTGCGGACCAAGACCCCGCTGACGCCCAGAATCCCCCGCCCCAAGACCCACAGGCCGAGGCGACGCAAGCGTCTGACGCCAGGCCGCCGGAGGAGCCCCCAACCGCGCAAGACGATCAGCCCGAGGAAGACCGCAGCCAGGAACTCGGCGAGCGCATTCTGGAAGCCGCCCAAGCTGCTGTTCCTGCCGGGCTGCTGGCGTCGTTGAAAGTGTCGCAACTGGCGCGCTCCAAAACGCCCACGGCGGGAACTGCAGGCGCGGCGCAAAAGAGCGCCCTGCGTGGCCGCCCGATCGGCGCGCGCAAGGGCGAGCCGCGCGCGGGTGAACGCATCAACGTGCTCGAAACCCTGCGCGCCGCCGCGCCGTGGCAAAGGCTGCGCCAGGCGGCAGTTGCCAGCGGCCAAGGCCCCGCGCCTGCGAACCCCAGCGCCGGACGCACGGGGCAGGCCGCCTCGCCGCATCAGAGTGGCGCACCGCCGCAGCGGCGCATTCAGGTGCGCAAGGAAGACTTTCACGTGGCGCGCTTTCGCCAGCTGGGCCAAACCACCACGCTGTTTGTCGTGGACGCGTCGGGGTCGGCTGCGCTCAACCGGCTGGCCGAGGCCAAGGGTGCGGTCGAGTTGCTTTTGGCAGACTGCTACGTGCGCCGTGACAGCGTGGCGGTGCTTTCCTTTCGGGGCAAGGGCGCCGAGTTGCTGCTCTCGCCCACGCGCTCGCTGGCCCGGGCCAAGCGCAGTCTGGCGGGCTTGCCCGGTGGGGGCGGCACGCCGCTGGCCAGCGGCATCGACGCTGCCCGTGCGCTGGCTGAGCAGATTCGGCGCAAGGGCCAGACGCCCATCGTGGTCTTGCTCACCGACGGGCGCGGCAACATCGCCCGAGACGGCAGCCCGGGCCGCCCCCAGGCCGCTCAGGACGCACGCGCTGCTGCCAGCGCCATGCGCAGCGCGGGCATCACCGCGCTGCTGGTGGACACCGCCCCCCAGCCGCAGCCTGCGGCGCGCCAGCTGGCGGCCGACATGGGCGCGCAGTACCTGGCGCTGCCTTACGCAGGCGCCCACACCGTGTCGCAGGCGGTGCGCGCGGTGAGCGGCCGCTAGAAAACCCGACGGACGCGACCTATGCGCCAAGGTCTTGACTGGAGCCGCGATGGCCAGCACTGGCCCCACCGCACGCTGTCGCGCTTTGTCCCGGCGCTCGGACTGACCTGGCACGTGCAGTACGCGCCGCACCCGGATGCGCAAGCGCCCACGGTCTTGCTGCTGCACGGTACCGGCGCCTCCACCCATTCCTGGCGCGGCCTCATTCCTTTGCTGCAGCCCCAGTTCTCGGTGCTGGCTTTAGACCTGCCAGGTCATGGCTTTAGCACCATGTCCGACACAACCCAGGTGGCCGCGCGCTGCTCTATGGCCGGCATGGCGCAAGGTGTGGCCGCTGTGTTGCAGGCGCTGGGCGTGGTGCCGTCGGTGGTGGTGGGGCATTCGGCGGGTGCGGCTATTGCCTGCCGCATGGCGCTTGACGGGCTGCTGGCGCCCGAGCGCGTATGGTCCATCAACGGCGCCTTGATGCCGCTCGATGGTTGGGCGGGGCAGTTTTTTTCGCCCCTGGCCAAGCTGCTGGCCAGAGCGCCGCTGGTGCCCGAGCTGTTTGCGTGGCGTGCGGCGCAGGCCGACGTGTTGCAAAAACTGCTGGACGGCACCGGATCGCACCTCGACGCGCAGGGCCAGGCGCTGTACCGGCAGCTCATTGCCAACCCCGGTCACGCCGGCGCCGCCTTGGCCATGATGGCGCACTGGGATTTGCACACGCTGTGGCGCGATTTGCCCGGTCTGCGCACACCGCTGGCGCTGGTGGTGGGGACGAACGACCGCATCGTCCCGCCCCATTCGGCACAGCAGGTGGCGTTGGCCCTGCTGCACCAGCCCACACCGCAGGTGGTGCAGATGCAAGGGCTGGGCCACCTGGCGCATGAAGAGCAGCCCGGCGCCATCGCCTCTCTGTTGTTGCGAAGCTAACCTGCCTCTGGGGGCTTTGCGCCCTGGGGCCGCTCCAACCAATCGCTGGTCTTGGAGCTTGCAAACAGTCTGCTGTTATCGGTGTTTTCCCTAATAACTACCAGGGCGCGCTCCCAACTTCCCCAGTGAAGACCGTTCAGTGCGTAGGCGCAACGCAAAGAAGCGCACAAGAAAACTGGCAAACATTGGTTGACACAGGTCAATGATGTGTCTATATTTGTTTACATCGACAAATGACAACCTAAATTGTCACTTCGAGATAATCCAAAAAAGACACACGGAGACCCTCCATGAAACCGATCACTCGCATTGAGCATTCACTGGCGCTGGCCCTGGCGGCGGTGGAGGAGCCAGGCTGCCCGCCCAAGTTGGCCAGTGCGGTGCGTCACGCCGTGTTTCCCGGCGGTGCGCGGATTCGCCCCCAGTTGTGTCTGGCGGTTGCCCAGGCGTGTGGTCAGGACGATCCCGCCCTGACAGACGCTGCGGCGGTGGCCATTGAGTTGCTGCACTGCGCCTCGCTGGTGCATGATGACTTGCCCTGTTTTGACGATGCGCCCACGCGTCGCGGTCGCGCCTCGGTGCATTGGGCGTTTGGGCAGCCCCTGGCCGTGTTGGCCGGGGATGCGCTGATCGTGATGGCCTTTCAAACCCTGGCCGCCGCTGCCGGAAAGTCGCCTCTGCGCTTGGCAGGCTTGATGAAAATCATCGCCGGCAGCGTGGGCATGCCCAATGGCATCGTCGCCGGCCAGGCCTGGGAGTCTGAGTCGCGCGTTTCGTTGATGCAGTACCAGCGTGCCAAAACCGGTTCGCTGTTTGTGGCCGCCACCTGCGCTGGCGCTCTGAGCGCGGGCGCCGACCCGAAAGACTGGCAGGCGCTGGGCGACTGCCTGGGAGAAGCCTACCAAGTGGCCGACGACATCCGCGACGTGATGGGCCAAGCCGAGCTGTTGGGTAAACCCACCGGGCAAGACGCACAGCACGCCCGCCCCAACGCCATTGCCGACTTGGGGCTCGGTGGCGCAATCACCCATTTTGAGTCTCTGATCCAGGCCGCCGCTGACTCGATTCCTGAAGGCCCCAGCGCCGAGTCCATGCGCCAACTGGTGTGGCAAGAGTCCGAGCGCCTGGTGCCGCGCGCCGCGTGCCGCCAGTACCAGGCTGCTGCCGCGTTGCACACCGCCGCTGCCTGAGTCGTGTTGCTGTCATTCACCGCGCAATCCGCATGAAAACCCTCGACCTCGCCCCCTTGCCTGCCGCCAGCGGTAAGGCCACGCCCTGGTTGGACCGTATGCACGCCATGGTGGACCGGTGGATGACCAGTGACGCCCTGTACCGCTGGAGCACGGCCAACCCGCTGACGCGCATGGTGACCAGGCGCCGGGCGCGCAAGGTGTTTGACTTGATGGCCGGCTTTGTCTACTCACAGGTCTTGCTGGCCTGTGTGCGCCTGCGCATCTTGGAGGCCGTGGCCGAGCGTCCGCGCACCCTGGAGGAGCTGGCGCAAGCCACCCAGTTGCCCGCCGCTGGCTTGCAGCGCCTGCTGCAATCGGCGCTGGCGCTGGAACTCTTGGAGCTGCGAAGCCGCGGCCGCTACGGTCTGGGTCCGCTGGGTGCGCCAGTGGCCGGCCATGCAGGCATCCGCGCCATGGTCGAGCACCACGCTGTGCTGTACCAGGACATGCAGGACCCGGTCGCCATGCTGCAAGCCCAGGGGCAGGCCGGTGAAATGGCCCAGTACTGGCCCTATGCGCTGGACGACGCCCAAAAGGCCGCCGCCGCTGCGGACGCGCTGCAGGCAGAAAAATACGCCCGCTATTCCAACCTGATGTCGGCCTCGCAGCCCTTTGTGGTGGACGAGATCTTGGCCAGCTACCGCTTTGACGCCCATGCCCGCGTGCTCGACGTGGGCGGTGGTCAAGGCACCTTTTTGTCACGGCTGGCCAAGCACGCACCGCACCTGGACCTGACACTCTTTGACCTGCCCGAAGTGGCCACCTTGGCGCGCGCCAACTTTGCCCGCCAAGGCCTCACAGAGCGTTCCAGCGCCGTACCGGGCAGCTTCTTGAAAGACACCTTGCCCCAAGGCGCCGATTTGGTGACGCTGATCCGCGTAGCCCACGACCACCCGGATGCCGATGTGCGCACCGTGCTGGCCGCCATTTACGCCGCACTGCCGGTGGGCGGCACGCTGCTGCTGGCCGAGCCCATGGCGCAAGAGCCGGGTGACGCGCCGCTGGGCGATGCCTATTTCCATTTCTACCTGTTGGCCATGGGGGCAGGGCGCTTGCGCTCGGCCAGCGAACTGATGGCCATGATGGGCGAGGCTGGTTTTACCCACGTAGAAGTGGTGCCCAACGCCATGCCCTTGCAAACCCAAATTTTGCTGGGCCGCAAGTCCAAGGCCCTGCCTCCCGCTGCCTCGCGCACCACTTCTGCCAACGCATAAGCACCATGCACGCCCGCGCCATCGTCTTCCAAACTCCCAGGTCTTTGGCCTTGGACGCCTTGACTTTGCCCACCATGGGTGAGTGCGACGTGGAAGTGCAGGTCGAATACACCGGCATCAGCGCCGGTACCGAGCGCCTGCTGTGGGAGGGCACCATGCCCCAGTTCCCCGGCATGGGCTACCCGCTGGTGCCCGGCTACGAGACCGTGGGCCGGGTGGTGAAGGCTGGCGCGGCGTCCCCGCTGGCTGTGGGTACACGGGTCTACGTGCCCGGTTCGCAATGCTTTGAAGGTGTGCGCAATCTGTTTGGTGGTTCGGCATCTACCTTGGTGGTGCCGGGCACCCGCGCCATGGCCATCAAAGAATCATTGGCCGAGCAAGGCGTGTTGTTTGCGCTGGCTGCCACTGCCTACCACGCCCACAGCGCCGCAGGCACACAGCAACCCGACCTGATCGTGGGCCACGGCGTGCTGGGCCGCATGATTGCCCGCCTGGCGGTAGTGGCAGGCGCCAAACCCGTGGTGTGGGAAACCAACCCGGCGCGCCGCACCGGCGCCCAGGGCTACGAGGTCATCGACCCCAGCACCGACACCCGGCGCAACTACCAGTGCATTTGCGATGTCAGCGGCGCTGCTGGCTTGCTCAACGAGCTGATCGGTCGCTTGGCGCCCGGCGGCGAGGTGGTGCTGGCCGGGTTTTACGACGAGCCGCTGTCCTTTGTGTTCCCTCCCGCATTCATGCGCGAGGCCCGCATTCGTGTGGCCGCCCAGTGGGCACCGCAAGACCTGGCCGACGTGATCGCCTTGGCCGCAGACGGGCGCCTGTCGCTGGACGGCTTGGTCACCCACCAGCAAGACGCCACCCAGGCGGACGCCGCCTACCGCACCGCCTTTGGCGACGCCGATTGTTTGAAGATGGTTCTGGACTGGAGACATACCCAATGAGCACAAGCACGATTCCCGCAGCAGCCCCGCTGAACTTTATGCGCGACATCTTGCGTACCGAGGCCGCCATGGAGCCGCCGCCGGTAGCCACGTCCGAGGTCACCAAAGAGACCCAAATCATCGCCATCTACGGCAAGGGCGGCATCGGCAAGAGCTTCACCCTGGCCAACCTGAGCTACATGATGGCGCAGCAGGGCAAAAAAGTGCTGCTGATTGGCTGCGACCCCAAGAGCGACACCACCAGCTTGCTGTTTGGCGGGCGCGCCTGCCCGACCATCATCGAGACCTCGTCCAAGAAAAAACTCGCGGGTGAAGCGGTAGCCATTGGCGACGTGTGCTTTAAGCGCGACGGCGTTTACGCCATGGAGCTCGGTGGCCCCGAAGTGGGGCGCGGCTGCGGCGGGCGCGGAATCATCCACGGCTTTGAGCTGCTGGAAAAACTCGGCTTTCACGAGTGGGGCTTTGACTACGTGCTGCTCGACTTTCTGGGCGACGTGGTGTGCGGCGGCTTTGGCCTGCCGATTGCCCGCGACATGTGCCAAAAAGTGATTGTGGTGGCCAGCAACGACTTGCAGTCGCTCTACGTGGCCAACAACGTGTGCTCGGCGGTGGAGTATTTCCGCAAGCTCGGCGGCAATGTCGGCGTAGCCGGCATGGTGATCAACCGCGACGACGGCACCGGCGAGGCAGCCAACTTTGCCCAGCACGTGGGCATTCCGGTCTTGTCCACCATTCCCGCCAACGAAGACATACGGCGCAAGAGCGCCAGCTACGAAATCATTGGCCGGCCCGATTCGGTCTGGGGCCCCATGTTTGCCGAATTGGCCGAAAACGTGGGCAACTCGCAGCCGGTGCGTCCCAAGCCCATGACGCAAGACGCGCTTTTGGGCCTGTTCTCCGCTGCCAGCGTGGGGCGTGACGTGGTGCTGGAGCCCGCCACCCAGTTCGATATGTGCGGCAAGACCGACACCTCCAAGCCCACGCTTGAAGTGGTCTACGACGAAGTCTGAGCGGAATACCGTCCCCATGAACAAGACCATTCCCATCGTTGCCGCTCCCGCCGCTGCGCCCAGCACCGCGCTGGACGGTGACGGCATGGGCTGCCACGCCGGGGGCGAAAAAATGCTGGCTGCCGCCAAAGCCTCGGGCAAGTCCGAAGTGCTGGCGCAGTACGCCAAAGACTATCCCGTGGACCCCAAGGCTGGTCCGCACGACCAGCCGCAAAGCATGTGCCCGGCCTTTGGCTCGCTGCGCGTAGGCCTACGTATGCGCCGCACCGCCACCATTTTGTCGGGCTCTGCGTGCTGCGTGTACGGTCTCACATTCACCTCGCACTTCTACGGCGCGCGCCGCAGCGTGGGCTATGTGCCTTTCAACTCCGAGTCGCTGGTCACTGGCAAGTTGTTCGAGGACATTCGCGAGGCGGTTTACAAGGAAGCAGACCCGGCCAAATACGACGCCATCGTCATCATCAACCTCTGCGTGCCCACGGCCAGCGGCGTGCCGCTGCAATTGCTGCCCAAAGACATCAACGGCGTGCGCATCATTGGTATTGACGTGCCCGGTTTTGGCGTGCCTACGCACGCCGAGGCCAAGGACGTGTTGGCCGGTGCGATGCTGAAATATGCCCGCGAAGAAATCATGGCCGGCCCCGTGCAAGCGCCACGCACGGGCCGCTCGGACAAGCCCACCATCGCCCTGATTGGCGAAATGTTCCCGGCTGATCCGGTGATCATTGGCCGCATGTTGGAGCCCATGGGCTTGGCCGCAGGCCCCGTGGTGCCCACACGCGAATGGCGCGAGTTGTATGCCGCGCTGGACTGCGTCGGCGTCGCTGCGATCCATCCTTTCTACACCGCCAGCATCCGCGAGTTTGAATCGGCAGGGCGTCCCATCGTCGGCTCCGCCCCCGTGGGCCATGACGGCACCGAGGCCTGGTTGCAAGCGATTGGCAATGAGGCCAACGTACCCCAGGCCAAGATTGACCTGGTCAAAAACATCATGCTGGGTGCCATCAAAGGCGCTTTGGCAAAAATGCCGATCAAAGGCCGTATCACGCTCAGTGGCTACGAAGGCTCCGAGCTGCTGGTGGCGCGCCTGCTGGTGGAAAGCGGCGCCGACCTGCGCTATGTCGGCACCGCCTGCCCACGCACCGCCTGGAGCGAGCCCGACCGCGACTGGCTGCAAGCCCATGGCGTGCACGTGCAATACCGCGCCTCGCTGGAGCAAGACCTGGCCGCCATGCACGAGTGGCAGCCCGACCTGGCCATTGGCACCACACCCGTGGTGCAAGCTGCCAAAGAGCTGAGCATTCCCTCGCTGTATTTCACCAACCTGATTTCGGCCCGCCCGCTCATGGGGCCGGCCGGTGCGGGCTCGCTGGCCACGGTGATCAACGCCGCCATCGGCAACAAGTCGCGCTTTGCCGCGATGAAAGATTTTTTTGGCGACACCGGCAGCGGCCACGCCGCAGGGGTGTGGGAGAGTGCCCAGGGCGAGCCGCAAGAGCGGCCAGAGTTCAAGGCCGAAACCCGCCGCCTGCTGGAAAAGCAGGCCAAGAAGCGCAAAGCCGAGGCCATGGTATGAGCCGCACGCTGCACCCTTTTTGCCAAGGCGCCGCCCAGCACGGCGCGCGCTGCCACGCGACCGGGAGGGGCTTGCCATGCTAGTGCTAGACCACGACCGCGCGGGAGGCTACTGGGGTGCGGTGTATGTGTTTACCGCCATCAAAGGCCTGCAAGTGGTGATTGACGGCCCGGTGGGTTGCGAGAACCTGCCAGTGACATCGGTGCTGCATTACACCGACGCGCTGCCGCCGCACGAGTTGCCGATTGTGGTGACCGGTCTGGCCGAAGAACAGCTCGGTCGCGAAGGCACCGAAGGCGCCATGCGCCGGGCCCACGCGACGCTGGACCCTGATTTGCCATCGGTGGTGGTGACGGGCTCGATTGCCGAAATGATTGGCGGCGGCGTGACGCCCGAGGGCACCAATTTGCAGCGCTTTTTGCCGCGCACCATTGACGAAGACCAGTGGCAGTGCGCCAACCGCGCCATGTTCTGGCTCTGGCAGCAATACGGCCTGCGCCATGTGCCGCAGCGCGAGCGCAAAGAAGGCGAGCGCCCCCGGGTCAACATCATTGGCCCGAGCTACGGCACCTTCAATTCGCCCAGCGACCTGGCTGAGATTCGCCGCCTGGTGCAAGGCATTGGCGCCGAGGTGAACATGGTGTTCCCGCTGGGCAGCCACCTGGCCGATGTGTCGCGCCTAGTGGAAGCGGACGTGAACATCTGCATGTACCGCGAGTTTGGCCGCATGCTGTGCGAGGCGCTGGAGCGCCCCTACCTGCAAGCGCCCATTGGCTTGCACAGCACGACCAAGTTTTTGCGCTCGCTGGGCGAGCTGCTGGGGCTGGACCCCGAGCCCTTTATTGCCCGCGAAAAGCACAGCACCATCAAGCCCATTTGGGACCTGTGGCGCTCGGTGACGCAAGACTTTTTTGGCACCGCCAACTTTGGCGTGGTGGCCAACGAGACCTACACGCGCGGCATTCGCCACTTTCTGGAAGACGAAATGGGCTTGCCCTGCAACTTTGCGGTGGCACGCCTGCCCGGCGCCAAGACCGACAACGCCGAAGTGCGCCGCCTGGTCACCGAGAAAACACCGCTGGTGCTCTACGGCAGCTACAACGAACGCATTTACCTGGCCGAGTGTGGCGGCGGCGGAATGATGAAGACCAGCTTCATTCCAGCCAGCTTTCCGCTGCCCATTATTCGCCGCCATACCGGCACGCCCTTTATGGGCTATGCCGGGGCGACTTACATCATCCAAGAGTTTTGCAACGCCTTGTTTGACGCGCTGTTCCACATCCTGCCCCTGGGCACCGAGATGGACAAGATTGAGGCCAGCCCTGGGCGCGCCGCCAGTGAGTCGACGATTCCCTGGGAGCCCGAGGCCCACGAGCGCATGCAAGAGTTGCTGGAGCAGCAGCCCGTGCTGGTGCGCATTTCGGCGGCCAAGCGCATGCGCGACCACGCCGAGCGCGACGCCCGCGAGACCGGGCGCGCGCAGGTGGAGGCGCAACGTTTTTCAGAGTTGTTCGGGTCCGCAAAAGTAGAGGTGAACGCATGAACTGCGCCACCAAAGCCTTGCGGGCTTGTGCATGCAACCGGCTTGTCCGGGAGCAAACCTGCTGGGGCATTCGTGCTGCAGCAGTTCGTGCCGCACCTATCCAGGTGCGGGGATTCGCCGTAAGGCGTTTTGAGTGAGGCATTGACTATGACTGATGCAGCGAACCCCTCCGGGCTGACAGACGAAGAAGCTCAAGAGTTCCACCAGTACTACATCCAGGGTTACCTGCTGTGGGCTGCTGGCGCTTTCTTCGCCCACAGCTTGGTGTGGATATGGCGTCCCTGGTTCTAAACGAACCATAACTGGAGGTATGTATGGCCCAACCGAACGTAAGTGTTCCATCGTTTATTTCTGACAACCACCTCAATGGTTATCGGCTGATATTCGTGCTGCTCTTTTTTGTGTTCATGGCGCTTGCCGTGGTCGGACAGTTGCTGGCGTTGAACTGGCGCACCTGGCTGCCCGGAGCAGAGGGATCAGCGACCACTTGGGTCGGTGTGAAATCTGCCGTGTATACCGTAATTTCTCAATTGAGTTAGCGAAAGGAAATTCCTATGTGGCGCATTTGGCGTGTAGTAGATCCGCGCAAAGCAATCGTCGGCACTGGCTTGCTGATTGCATTTGTGTCGACAACGATTCACCTGATCCAAATCAGTGGCGATCGTTACAACATCAACAGCTGGCATCCCGATACGGTCAAGGCCGCGAAGGCTGCCCAGAACGCGGCTTTGCCGCAAAAGTAAGGACTTTGGTCTTTGCTCCGGCAGACGCACCTCGCTCAATATCGTTGAACGGTGCGTCTGTCTTTTCTTGTTAATTTGAGCTTCACCGCGCTGGGACCTGTTGGACCGATATTCGGTCGGAGGATGCATCTATGTCCATGCTAAGTTTTGAACGTAAATACCGCGTGCGCGGTGGAACCCTGGTAGGGGGCGACCTGTTTGATTTTTGGGTCGGTCCTTTTTACGTCGGCTTCTTCGGGGTCACGACGCTGTTTTTCGCCCTCTCGGGCACCATGATGATTCTGTGGGGTGCGGCCATGGGCCCAACCTGGAACCTCTGGCAAATCAATATCGCCCCGCCGGACATCTCTTACGGTCTGCGCTTTGCGCCGATGATGGAAGGCGGTTTGTGGCAACTCATCACTGTCTGTGCCATAGGATCGTTCGTGTCCTGGGCGTTGCGTGAGGTTGAAATCTGCCGAAAACTGGGCATGGGCCTGCATGTGCCGGTGGCCTTTGGTATGGCCATCTTGGCCTATGTGTCGCTGCAGGTCATTCGCCCGGTGCTGATGGGCGCCTGGGGCCACGCTTTCCCTTACGGCATTTACAGCCATCTGGACTGGGTGAGCAACACGGCCTACCAGTACCTGCACTTTCACTACAACCCCTGGCACATGATTGCCGCCAGCCTGTTCTTTGCTACGGTGCTGGCGCTGTCCATGCACGGTGGCTTGGTGCTCTCGGCCACCAATCCGGCAGCGGGTGAGGCGGTCAAGTCGCCAGAGCATGAAGACACTTTTTTCCGCGACTTGATTGGCTACTCGGTCGGCACCTTGGGCATTCACCGCCTGGGCCTTTTCCTGGCGCTGGCCGGGGTCTGGTTTGGCATTGTTTGCATCGTGGTCAGCGGCCCGTTCTGGACCGGCGCCTGGCCCGAGTGGTGGAGCTGGTGGCTCAACATGCCTATCTGGCGCAGCTAAGAATCCAAGGAGACAAAAATGGCTGAATACCAAAATCTGTTTACCTCTGTGCAGCCGGTGGGCCCGCTGCACGACGGCGTGGCGCTTCCGCGGGGCGACGACAAGCGCACCGGTACGCCTTTCCTGGTGCATCTGCTCGGACGCATTGGTAATGCGCAAATTGGCCCGGTCTACCTGGGTACGCTGGGTGTGGCCTCGCTTCTGTTTGGCACACTGGCCTTCAATATCATTGGCTTCAATATGCTGGCGTCCGTGGACTGGAGCCCTATCGAGCTGATTCGTCAGCTGTTTTGGCTGGCGCTGGAGCCGCCGCCGCCGGCCTATGGCCTGAGCATTCCGCCACTGGCGCAAGGCGGCTGGTGGATCATTGTGGGCTTTATGCTGACAGTATCGATATTGCTTTGGTGGGCGCGCACCTACCGACGTGCGCGGCAGTTGGGCTTGGGGACCCACGTGGCTTGGGCCTATGCCGCAGCCATCTGGCTGTACCTGGTGTGCGGCTTTTTCCGTCCCATCATGATGGGCAGCTGGTCAGAGGCGGTGCCGTTTGGCATCTTCCCGCACCTCGATTGGGTATCGGCCATTTCACTGCGCTACGGCAACCTGTTCTACAACCCCTTCCACGCGCTTTCTATTGTGTTCTTGTACGGTTCTGTGCTGCTGTTTGCCATGCACGGCGCGACCATTCTTGCGGTGAGTCGCTATGGCGGCGAGCGCGAGATCGAACAAATTGTTGACCGGGGTACCGCCAGCGAACGCGCAGCTTTGTTCTGGCGCTGGACCATGGGCTTTAACGCCACCATGGAGTCGATTCACCGTTGGGCTTGGTGGTTTGCCGTGTTGTGCCCGCTGGTGGGTGGCATCGGTATCTTGCTCACCGGCACTGTGGTGGACAACTGGTACCTCTGGTCGGTCAAGCACCATGTCGTTCCGGCCTATCCGCTGGTCAGCCCCACTGTGCTCGACCCCGCAATCTTGGGAGCAAAACCATGAACAAGTCCTTGCGACTCCTCCTCTGCGTACTGGTGCCTGCCGCTGCTGCACTGCTCTCGGGCTGCGAGCGCCCACCGATCGACACGGTGCAAACCGGCTTTCGTGGCACTGGCATGGAGCAAATCTACAACCCGCGTACCTTGCTCAAGCAAGCATCGCTGAACCAGGCACCGGTGGCGCCCGAAGCGGCCAGCGCCGATGGCCCCAAAGCCAAGGACATTTACAAAAATGTCCAGGTACTCGGCGACCTCAGCGTGGCCCAGTTCAGCCGCCACATGGCATCCATCACCCAGTGGGTGGCACCAGATGCGGGTTGCGCCTATTGCCACAATGTGGAGAACTTTGCTGAAGACGCCAAGTACACCAAAGTGGTGGCACGGCGCATGATTCAGATGACGCAGCGTGTCAACCAGGATTGGAAACCGCACGTGGCCGAGACCGGCGTGACCTGCTACACCTGCCACCGGGGTAACAACATCCCCGCCAATGTGTGGTTTGCGCCCAAAGACCGCAAGTACGCCAACAACAGCGTGATGGGCGATCTGGCCGGGCAAAACCTGGCCTCCAAGTCGGTCGGCCTGACTTCGCTGCCGTTTGATCCCTTCACCCCTTACCTGAAGGATGCCGCGCCCATCCGCGTCAATGGCGATAGCGCCATGGTGCTGCGGGGTGACGGTGTCAACCGCAGTTCGACCAAACAGGCGGAACACACCTACGGCTTGATGGTGCACATGTCCGAGTCCTTGGGCGTGAATTGCACCTACTGCCACAACACCCGCGACTTCCAGTCCTGGGAGCAATCCCGGCCCCAGCGGGTTACCGCCTGGTACGGCATCCGCATGGCGCGCGACCTGAACAACGACTACATGACGCCGCTGACCGACACCTTCCCCGCCCACCGGCTGGGTCCCAAGGGCGACGTGGCCAAGGTCAACTGCACCACCTGCCATCAGGGCGCGTACAAGCCGCTGTATGGCGCGGCCATGGCCAAGGACTATCCGGAACTCCAGTCTGTCGCTAAGCCTTAAAGTGTGTGCTCCTTGAGGGCCTCCATTCTGTGGAGTGGAGGCCCTCTCTTTTTTCAAGAGTACGCCCATGCCATTGGCCCCTGTTAATACCCGCTGTGACCAGGTCGCCGTGCTGGTGTTGGCCGACATTGCCCCGGCCCACCGGCTTTGGGGCTGGTCGCGCATTGTGAAGGGGCCACAGGCGCTGCAGGGGCACAAGCAACTGGCCTTTGCCAAAGTAATGGGCAGCGGGTTTGAAGGCGGGTTTGGCTTGCGCCCCAGCGTTTCGCGCCAAGGCCTGTTTGCCGTGTTCCAAAGTCTGGATGCCGCTGACGAATTCATGGACCAATCCGACCTGGTGCACAGCTACCGGCAGCGCGCCAGCGAATGCTGTGTGCTTGCGCTGCGCGCCTGGTCTTGCCGCGGCAGCTGGGATGGAACCGCGCTTGCGTTGAGCGCCCAACAAGCGGTGGCCGGTCCCGTCGCCGCACTGACCCGCGCCTCCATTGCCGTGCGCAAGGCGTCCGATTTTTGGCGCTACGCACCGGCCTCGCAAGCGTCACTTGAAACCGCTGCCGGTTGCCAACTGGCGGTCGGCCTGGGCGAGGCCCCGTTTTTGCGCCAAGCCACCTTTACCCTGTGGGACAGCGTGGCTGCCATGGACGCCTACGCCCGCTCGGGCCCGCATCTGGAGGCGATCAAGGCCGCCGCGCAGCGGCAGTTTTTTACAGAGTCGATGTTTGCCCGCTTTGTGCCCATTCGTACGGAGGGCACCTGGAAGGGCCGCCACTATGGTTGAGGCGCTGCGCACGCGGCGCGTGGTGGTGGTGGGGGCGGGCATCGGCGGGCTGGTGAGCGCCTTGCTGCTGGCGCACCGGGGTCTGGAGGTCACCCTGGTGGAAGCCGCCGCCACGCCCGGCGGCAAGATCCGCCAGGTGGTGGTGGACGGCGTGGCGGTGGACTCCGGCCCCACGGTGTTCACCATGCGCTGGGTGCTGGACCAAATGCTCGAAGAGATCGGCAGTTCGCTGGACAGCCTGCTGCGCCTGTCGCCCATCCACGTGCTGGCGCGCCACGCTTGGCGCGGCGGCGCCACGCTGGACCTGCATGCCGACACCCAGCGTTCGACTGAGGCCATCGCTGCGTTCAGCAGCCCGGCCGAGGCGCGGCGCTTTTCCCAGTTTTGCCAGCAAACGCGCGCGCTGTACCACGCGCTAGAAAAGCCCTACATCCGCAGCCAGCGTCCCAGCTTGATCAGTATGGCGCAAGACCTGGGGCCGCGGGGCCTGGGCACGCTCATGGGTTTGGGGCCGTTTGCCACGCTGTGGAGCAGCCTGGGGCGGCATTTTCATGATCCGCGCCTGCAGCAGCTGTTTGCCCGCTACGCCACCTACTGCGGCGCCTCGCCCTGGGCCGCGCCCGCCACGCTGATGCTGGTGGCGCAGGTGGAGTTGGATGGCGTGTGGTCGGTGCACGGCGGCATGTACGCCGTGGCGCAGGCGCTGGCGACTTTGGCCCAGCAGCGCGGCGTGGTGCTGCGCTACGGCGCGGCCTGCAGCGCCATAGACAGCGCCAACGGGCGTGTGAATGGCGTGCGACTGGCCAGTGGCGAACACCTGCCCGCAGACGCCGTGGTGTTTAACGGCGACGTGGCCGCCCTGGCCCAAGGCCTGCTCGGCGCGGCGCCGCAGCGCGCGGCAGCACCGGTGCCCGCAGCGCAGCGATCGCTGTCGGCGCTGACCTGGTCCATGCACGCGCGCACCAGTGGCCTGCCCTTGGTGCGGCACAACGTGTTTTTTGACCACGACTACCGCAGCGAGTTTGACGACATATTCACCCACCGCCGCCTGCCCCGGCAAGGCACGGTCTACCTGTGCGCGCAAGACCGCGACGACGCGGGCCTGGCGCAGCCCGGCCAAGAGCGCATTTTGTGCCTGGTCAACGCCCCGGCCGACGGCGACACCCACCCCTTGGATGCATCGGAGATACACGCATGCGAAACCCGAAGCCTGGCGCTGCTGCGCCACTGTGGCCTGGAGCTGCAAGCCCAGCCGCACCAGGTAGTGCGCACCACGCCGCAGGACTTTGCCCGCCTGTTCCCGGCCACGGGGGGGGCGCTGTATGGCCGCGCCACCCACGGCTGGATGTCGGCCTTTGCGCGGCCCTCGGCGCAGACCCCCTTGGCGGGCCTGTACCTGGCGGGGGGCAGCGCGCACCCGGGGCCGGGCGTGCCCATGGCGGCCATGTCGGGGCGTTTGGCGGCCGCGACGCTGATGGCGCACCTCGATTCGACCAGCCGGTCGCGCCGGGTGCGTATCTCTGGTGGTATGTCGATGCCCTGAGCGACGACGGCCAAAACGGCCTGTCCATCATCGCCTTTGTGGGCAGCGTGTTTTCGCCCTATTACGCCTGGGCGCGCAGCCGCGGCGGCGGCGTGGCCGAGGCTGAAAACCATTGCGCCCTCAACGTGGCGCTGTACGGCAACACCGGCCGGCGCTGGACCATGACCGAGCGCGGGCGCAGCCACATTGCGCGCAGCGCCCACCACTACCGCATTGGCCCCAGCAGCCTGCACTGGGACGGCCAGGCGCTCACCATTGACTTTGACGAAATCAACGTGCCCATCCCCATGCGCGTGCGCGGCCGCGTCACCGTGCGCCCACAAGGCCTGTCGCGCTTTGTCACCGCGCTGGACAACGAAGGCCGCCACCGCTGGGGTCCGATTGCGCCCTGCTCCCGGGTGGAGGTGGAGCTGGACAACCCGCGCGCGCGCTGGAGCGGCCACGCCTATGTGGATTCGAACGAAGGCGACGAGCCGGTCGAGCGCGGCTTCAAAGACTGGGACTGGGCCCGCGCCGAAATGGCCAACGGCGACACCGCCGTGGTCTACGACGTGCGCCCCCGCCACGGCCCGGGCCGCGTGGTGGCACAGCGCTTTTCTCCCAACGGCGACACCACCGCCTTTGACGCCCCGCCGCGCTACCAGCTACCCGCCTCAGGCTGGCGCATCCAGCGCGGCATGTGCAGCGAGGCTGGCAGTGCCCCACAGCTCATCAGCACCTTAGAAGACACGCCGTTTTACGTGCGCTCCTTGCTGCGCACCCGCCTGCTGGGCGAAGACGTGACCGCTGTGCACGAATCGCTGGACGTGCCGCGCCTGGTCTCGCTGCCCGTGCGGCTGATGCTGCCTTGGCGTATGCCCAGGCGGGGGTAACGCATAGATTTGTCGACCAGGGCAGTTATCGCTAACAAGACCATCGGTAGCGCGGCGCTCCGCCTCACCCCTTGTCCCCCCAGAGACTGCCCCGCCACCCAGCCCAGCCACCGCCTCGCACCGCCGCTGCGCATAATCGGCGCCTCAGACCCCATCCCATCACCGCAACAGGAACACCCGCCATGCCATTCCCACACGCATCTACCCTGAAAAAACTCCCTCTGGCCGCTCTGGTGGCTAGCGCACTGGTGGGTAGCCTGAGCGCCCAGGCCGAGGTGATCAAAGTCGCCTTCATCGAGGTCATGTCCGGCCCCTTTGCCAAAACCGGCGAGGGCTCGCTCAACCAGCTGCGCGAGGTGGCGCTGCAGCTCAATGCCAAGGCCAAGAATGGCGAGCCTACGTTTGAGATCGTGCCTTTTGACGGCAAGGGTTCGCCGCAAGAGAGCGTGGTGGCGCTCAAGTCGGCGGTGGACCAGGGCATCCACTACATCACCCAGGGCGGCGGCAGCGGCGTGGCGCTGGCGCTGAGCGACGCCATTGGCAAGCTGGCCGAGCGCGAGCCCGAAAAAGCCGTGGTGTTTTTGAACTACTCGGCCATGGACCCCTTGCTAACCAACGAGCGCTGCAATTTCTGGCACTTTCGCTTCTATCCGTCCAGCGAGATGAAGATTGAGGCGCTGACCACCTACCTGGTCAAACGGCCTGACGTTAAAAAAGTGTTTTTGTTCAACCAAAACTACACCCACGGCCAGCAGGTGGCCAAGGCCTCGCGCCTGTACCTGAGCCGCAAGCGCCCGGATGTCACCATCGTGGGGGACGACATGATTCCGATTGCCCAGGTGCGCGACTTTGCGCCCTATGTGGCCAAGATCAAGGCTTCGGGCGCGGACACGGTGATCACCTCCAACTGGGGCAGCGACCTGACCTTGTTCTTCAAAGCGGCCAAAGAGGGCGGTTTGAACATCAACTTCTTCACCATGAACGCCAACAACCCCGGCACCCCGGCCGAAATGGGTTCGTGGGGCGCCGAAAAAGTGGGCGTAATCTGGAACTGGGGCCACAACGCACCCACGCCTGAACTGGAGAAAACCTACCTGGCCTACAAGGCCAAGTTCAACGAAGACTTTATCTTTGCCGCCCATTGGAATTCGCTGAGCATGCTGTCGGCGGCGGTGCAAAAAGCCAAAACGGCCGAGCCCAAGAAAGTGGCCTACGCCTTGGAGGGCATGCAGTACAAAAGCCCGATTGGCGAAGTCGAGATGCGCAAGACCGACCACCAGTTGCTCGCGCCCCTGTTCTTGGGCATTTGGGCCAAACAAGGCAGCAAGGGCGTGAAGTACGACGCCGAGAAAACCGGCTACGGCTTCCGCTCCGAAGTGGTGTGGGACTCGTACATCAGCGCCCAACCCACCTCGTGCCAAATGGCCCGTCCCTGATAGCCAGGCCGCAATGTTCCGCCCCAGAAACGACTGAAAGAAACCCAAATGCTCCAACCCGGCCTGATGATGGACCGCCCGCTGCTCTTGTCCAGCGTGATTGAACACGCCGCAGCGCAGTTTGGCGATGTGGAAGTGGTGTCGCGCGAGACGCACGGCCCGC
>CANFWT010000039.1 GCA_947450895.1 Comamonadaceae bacterium
ACAAACGCCTTATCTTTGCCAAGGTTCCCACTTTGATCACTCCTGTTGTCTCCTGTGCATAACTTCGAACGCACAGGGCTTCTAACAGGGGTCAAATTTGGATGAAAAAAATCGCCTCTAAGGGGTCAATTCTGGGTGGCATTCAACAGGAAAGCATAGTTTGACCATTCGGATATCGAATAACCATATCGCCATCCCATTTTCCGCGTACGAAATTTCCGTATGTCGTTACTCCACCCGATTCCTGCACTCCTTGACCATGATATTTATCATCACTCCAATCTCCGCTGTAACTGATAATTCCTCGATAGGTGCCATACCCATCTCTTAATGAATTCTTAACGCCTCCTGTATATATACTACCATCTAAATAATAAATAGTTCCATTGCCATATGCCTTCCCATCTTTGAAGTCCCCCTCATACTTATAGCCATTTTTCAAAGTCATTACTCCTTGGCCTTCAATTATTCCATTTTTAAATTCACCGGTATAAATCAAGCCATTGCGCCCCTTAATTCTTCCATACCCATGCCTTTTACCGTCTACGTAGTCGCCCTCATAGGATTCAATCTCATTATCAAGTCCGTAGATAATATATAATCTTTGGGAGTGCCCAGCTTTAAAATATCCTTGCCAAGTCCATTCTGGTTCACCAGGGCGCTTCCAAGTAATCACTCCATAGCCATCAACTAAACCGTTTTGACAGGCGCCGCTCCATCTCATGGATTGATCCGATATGATTTCTGTGTCCCAAAAACGGCAACCGTTATTTGTGTCAGATTTCCAGCCATCTAGAGCCATGACTGGCATCGCAGTAATGAATGACACGGTATAGATGATCGCGAATAGTAATTTAATTATTAATTTCATTTTGAATCTGAATTGCAAATGAGGGAGTGAGTAATAAGTCAAAATAATACTTGGGAAATAATTCATTTAGACCTAAATTACTCAACCCAGTGTGACATATTAGATAAGACCAAATCTGCAAAATTTACAGGTGCGGCAGGCTTGGTTTCCAATTGAATGCGATTCAATCCCTTGTATTCAGTTAGCGCATGCGTGAGATCTCCTTGTCCTCTGTCTACTAGGAGGCTTAATATTGAACATCCAAAACGCATATTTACTTGAGTGTCAAATAGAGATGTCTTTTTTTTATAATCTTCATTTACTGCTTTTAATGCCCATTGTGGATTAACTCCCATATAGCCGGTGGAGCCGCTTGCGGTAATCATGAATTTTCTAAAATTTGAAATAGTCTCAACCAAACTGAGAACTAAATTTGGATCCAACCCCGAGCGCCGCGCTTCATACCAAACTATTTTTATGAAATCTTCGCGTGATCGCCGATCAGGATATTTCTTAACTATCTTGTCAGCAACATAACTAAACCATTTTTGGTATTTCACCAATTCCTTATCGGTTGAGAAAACTGGATCTGGTCCGGGGGCGTTGTTCAATGAAGCTGTTATAGCGCTTCTAACTGAATCATTTATTGCATTTAGATCTGCGTCACTAAGGGTGCTTGAACTCATGCGGCCTGAGGTCGATGAATCCGTATTACCTATGGATTCAATATTGGAACTTGAAAAATCTTTTTGCGTATTGCTCCCCAGCGTTATATATCCCCATTTGTTGCCTACCCGAACAGGCGCTAGTGATTGATGGAAAGGTCTTGCATCATCAAATATCGCGTCAATCGCGACCTTGCCATTTTTATTAAGATAGCCTACTTTGCTGCCACTTTCGGTATTCACAGTGAATGGCGCAAGCCCTTCGGAAAATTCACTCAAGTGGTCAAACTGGGCTTTTATGACTTTAGTCCCATTTCTATCAATGAACCCAAATTTAGTTTTTCCGGTAACTTTTTCAGGATACTTTGCCATTCCTTCTGAATATTTCAATATTGTTAAGTTGGCCTCCCTGGATACGTCTACCGTTTCAAAAATCGGCGCAATGACAAAGTTTCCCTTGGTATCAATGACTCCACATCTGGATTTGCCGACACTTAGTGATTCACCAATACAGACACCAGCAAGCCCTTCGGAAAATATAGGTACATTTAAGAAATTTGCAGGTATAACGATTTCACCTTTTGAGTTTATTAAGCCGTATTTTCCGCCTATCGTGTATCCAGCAAAAAAAGATGCGCCGACAACAAACGGCGCAACGCCATAGTGGAAATCGCCCAGTCCTTCAAATTTATAGTCAATAACCAGCTTTTGATTCTTGTCCATGAATCCGTATAAAACTTTGGACGTTTCTCCAGTCAAGACCTTTTTACCTACGATTGCTAAACCCTCACTAAAATTTTGAGTGTATTGATATTGATACGGTATAACGAGTTCGCCCTTTTTATTGACATAACCGAACTTATACAAAGAACCATCGTACTCATAAACCATCCTCAGTCCGTCGCTGAACCCACCTACGTCTACATACGCCCCAGTACCCTTGCCTGTGCTTTTGTCCTTGATGGTTTCATAGGTGTTGCGAAATATTTCATTCCCCTTTTTATCAATGAATATTTCAATCACATTATTAGAATCGGCGATTTTGACCCGAGCCATGCCGTCTATAAAAGGTTCAGCGATATCATAATAAGGAGGGATAATAACCTTGCCATTTTTATCGATATAGCCTGTCCGCCAAGCTGGTTTTGCCGGGTCAACTGATGACGACTTAATTTCTCCAAAGCTGACTGCAGCTAAATCCTCTGAAAACTCGGAGGCATAGTCATATATAAATGGCAAAACTATTTTTGCATTCGAATTTTTAAAATTCTTATGAAAATACCTTAGCGATTCTTCATTTTGAGAGTTGACTCCGCTCGCTTTCCTTGCAGTTTCCGCATTTACAGGGAATTGCATTACCCATAAAAGTAGCGCTATCAATATGTAATTAGTTATTTGCATATTTTGTAGATCCTTTATCAGTCTAAAAAGGCTGCGCAAGTTGGGCCTTTCCGCCATTTGTCATTTGAAGTTAGATTAATTCTCCTTGCGCCATCATCGTCTCCATCGACATGCCCTGCATAATTTCATCAATTACGCGGCGAGTCACCCATTAAGCGCTCTTCTTGATGCAACGGCATCCATCTGTTTACTAACTCTAGCGCACGGGTTCGGTCAGTTTGACTTAGCCTTTGACTCAATGCCGTCGCCAGTTTCTCCGCGGATTTTTTGTTTTTTCCCTCAGGGAGAAGCGCAAAAGCGAGGGATGCGTATTTAACTGACTCTACTAAAAGATCTGTGTCCTCGGTTCCGTCAGAGAGGATGTGAGCTAGGCTTAGATAAGCTGTGGGCTCGCCCCTTTCAGCTGCCCGCGTGTACCAATATATAGCGGCTTTATCGCTTTTTATCAGTCCTTCGCCATTTTCGTACATGTCCCCCAGGTTATTTTGTGCTCCGGCAAACCCTATTTCCGCAGACTGGCGGTAAAGTTTTGCGGCATCACTCGGCCGTGGAGGTGTGGCGGTTACCAACTTCAGGCCGTCGGCAAAGAGTGCATACGACTTTCGCTTGTCTGATTCGGTAGCTAAAGCCACCGCGATGCCCAATTGATCCGCTGTGCTTTTCTTGAGCCAGTGCATATCCTCGGCACCAGCGCTAGTTACGAAACCTACCACTTTTTCGTTAAATCCCATACGAGTCAAATAGGCGCCAATGGTTGCCCCGTCTGAAACGCTGGACGTTCGCTTGCCGTCTTTACCGGTGGTGTAGGAAGCATGGAACCCAATGGAGGTGGAGTTGGTCATGGTTCGTGGCTCACCAGCGAGCCATACCAAGGCACATGCGGAAGCACATACTGCGTTGTCAACGGCAGTCTCAAAGCCTTTCATGCGAATGATGGTGCCAATCTCTGTGGCTGCTCTCACTCTGCCCCCTGGACTGTCCAAATAGACAATCGCCTTCTTGGAAGTTAGCGCAATGGCTTGGAACTTGTCTTGGTCACCTAGGTTGAATTGACCTGATATGCGAATCACATCTGGTAATCCATTCGCGCCACGCTCCTTGGTGATCTCGGCAGCATTGCACACCTGCATGGAGAGCATCACTGCTAGAACCCAAAGGTGGGGGAAGGACGTCATTTGTTTAATCATTCCATGACTCTGTTTTGTTGTAGCCCCAACGGCAAGCAGATATGGGCTGGTTTGGGGATAGTCAAACGCCGCCTGCCACGAATGCCATGGTATCGACGATTTGAGCGAAATTTGCGATTTTGGGATGACTCGCGCTGATTTATTCAAGCCTGGGCACCAGCAGCGATCAGACACCCCAAGCGTCAATTTTTTTGACGCTTGACCTGGCACCATGAACGACTAATTTAGGAGGCGGACGACTGGTTTTAAGCCCTTTGGTCCACCAGTATTGATGTTTTGCTGCGGTGCGTCACTGGTCCGTATGCACAGGGCAAACGAAACTTCAATCCTGTGTCTTGCACAAAAGTCTAGTGTGGTTGCAAAACACAGGGTGGCAGGATAGACTCCGCCCAGCAGCCCACGTGGCGAGCTAACAAACCCAGTAACTCACTAGGATTTTTATGAATGCAAATCGCGATTTGCCACATGTGGCCGCTTCAATTGGCAATGGCCACACCGAAGCAGATGAACTAAGATTTTTGCTTGACGCAGCAAATCTGAGCCAGCGCTCCGCAGCAAAGTATCTCGGAGTAGACGAAAGAACTATGCGAACTTGGTGCGCTGGGGATGGTAAACCGCCTCCGGCTGTAATGAGAGCTTTGGAATTTCGCGCTGCCTATCCTGCGGGGCTAATGCGAATGATCGAATCCAATGAACGGACGATTAGAGCTATTCAGCAAGGCCGAATTTCAGGTCTTGGTGATAACACTAATTCCGATTCCTTGGCAAATTCATTAGCAGAGCTGGATAGACTGAAAAAGCGCAACGAAGAGCATCGAGCTTTGTTGCATCTGGACCGGGCTTTTCATCGCCGTCAGGAGGCTATGCTTGGTATGAATGAGCAATGGTTACCGCGCGGCACTGGCGTGCCTACTGAAGATTCCCTAGAAGAGTTTAACGCTGCGGACCAAGAATTCCGTGCTGCCCAGATCGAGTGCGATCGCATAGCCGACGAAATCCGCGCTGGGAAGCGTTGAAAAATCTATATGACAAACTGACTTGAGTATTCAGGTGTCAAAGACAAAAGGCATGTAAGCGGTAACTAGAGCTAGTTGGCGGTGATCCAACATGGGGGACAAATGGGGAAATCAAGCAAAAAAAACTCTAAAAAGACAATTCGAAGAGCTAACTCTCCGTTTGCGTCGCACAACATCAGCATGCTAGACAATCACGAACGGATCGGCACTAAGCTGATTCCTCCGTTAGCACAAATTCCGATGGCGAAGTCATCTTCATGGCTTGATCATCATATGCCCGAAATGTTGTGGGCAGTCCTGCTGACGGGAACGCTGAATCGAATTCAATATCTCAATTGCTTCCGTGAAATTGCAGCTATTTGTCGCGAATGGTTTCTTCGGATAGAGGCGGCCAAAAATAGTGAATTAGAAAACAAATCAGGTGCCGCTCATAATTTCACCGTCATCGTAGATCACATTAAATTGGCCGAAGTATCAGACGAAGAGTTCAATAAATTTCTGTCTGTTGTCTTGGCACATCCCATGGGTTGCGTTGCACTTCGACCATTGTTACTGCTAGATTGCCTTCCTGGTTATGACCGTTGGCGCCATGCACTCCAGGTTGAACCAAGCAATGACGACTGGAGCATACTTGCCCGCTCTGTAGGGGGTGTGATCGATCATCAGTCAGAAGCGTCGACTGATATCCGCTGGTTCAAGCTCATACTGCCTATCATTTCCGGTCGGATGCGTTTTCCAGAGTCGGAGGCTGAGAGACTGGACGAGCTTCGCTTGTTTCCTGATAAAGGTGATATGCGATCAGTGCGACCATTTATCAGATCTGGCGAGATGGTGCTAAGACGAAATCCACCAAGCCCTTGGGTCGAAGCGTTTTGGACTTTGGCGATGAATAAAACGGGATGTGTGGATCCGTCGAAAGACGACGGCTACACGTTCAGTGATACTGAGATCAACTCCACTGCGCTCTATGCTGCGCGAGATGCGGTTGCGGAACGCTTTCACAGTAATGCCTCGCCATTACGCATTGACCCCAGGTTGGACTCTGCTTTTGGTCTTACGTTGTATGGTTTGAGTATCCTCGAAGAAATTGGGATGCACCGTATGCAGACGCGGATCGTTGGAGCAATCGCACTTAGAGCGCTTGCAGAAGTGTGTATTACGTTGCGATACCTGGCGCACATAGACAGTCCTTCTATGTGGCATTCCTATCGCGTATATGGCGCTGGACAGGCCAAGCTCGCCTTCCTAAAGTTGCAACAAATACAAGGTGATTTGCCAACGTTTATTGATGAAGATGCAATTCACGGAATCGCCAATGAAGATGTCTGGCAAGAATTTTTAAACATTGATGTTGGACACTGGGCAAACAGCAACCTAAGAAAACTTGCGTCTGAATGCGGTGCAAAGGAAACGTACGATCGCTATTACGACTGGTCCTCAAGTTACATACACGGCAACTGGGCGGCTGTTCGAGATACTAATTTTGTGACTTGCCACAACGCACTGCACAGGCTACACCGGATACCCAGGATTGCGCATCGGTCATTGCATACTGTTGAACCCGACTGTGTAGAGCTTGTCAATGAGGTCATTTCAACACTTGAGAACCTATATCCATCTGCTGAACCAATCCCTCGCCTTTCGCTGAGACCTTTACAGGGTACTGCAGATGCAGGTTAGTGGCTCAGTGTTTTAGGCTACTCCCTTGCGGGTATGAAGGTGGCTGGGTCAAAGTTAAGAATTGCTGCCCCCTCACTTTGCGAGGGTGCTGTCCGACACTGTTGCCATCATGCGTGATGACTAGTTGGTGCGGCATGCCAAGCGCTTCCAGCCCTCTAATTTGTAGCTAACCTGACGGCAAAGCCCGGCCTACGCGGCCCTTCAGGCCCAGAAGCCACCCACTGACCTGTCTCGATGCAGCCTTGAGTCAGCGTAAAGAAAATTTACGCTTGACCATCAACGCACACCAGAAATGAGCCAGTGCGAGTAGCACACCAAAAGGTTAGCTACATTTGCGCTTGAACCATTGGGGGACGAATGGGGCTAGGAAGGCAGCGCCCGTGCACAGTCTTAGAAAGAGCCTTGGAAGAAAAAACCCACTGACCTGAAGAGTTCAATAGGCTCATCATGAGCATGTCTTGGTCGGGGTGAGAGGATTCGAACCTCCGGTCTCTACGTCCCGAACGTAGCGCTTTACCAGACTAAGCTACACCCCGCGGTGTGCCAGCAAGCGGTGCCTCGCGCACTTGCTTGCTGTTTGGGACGGAAATTCTACCAATTGCGCAGCCCCGTTTGGTGCTCCAACCGCCCACCGACTCTCAAAAAGGCACCCGCGCTCAGAGTGGCAAGGAGCGCAGGGTTTCGTAGGTCTTTTTGAGCCAGTGCTTGGCGCGCTGGCGTTCCAGCAAACCCAAAGCGTCGGGGCCTGAGGTTTGGTTGACAGCGGCCCAGAAACTGGCGTCCTGGCGGTCGATCTTGCGCATGCTGCTTTCTTGCAACTCGCCCATGCTGACGACATGTGCACCAAATTCGAGCGCTTTTTTCAGGGCGTCTGAATGCTCGAGCTGGGAAAAATCGCTGCCCCGGCCCAGGTTTTTGACGATCACGTAGTTGGGGCCGGCGCAACCGCGATAGCGGCATGGGTGCCGCACGGCAGTAGTCAGGGCGCGGACGCAGACAGGGCCTTGGCCTCGTCATAAATGGTGCCGCCAAACTTAAGCGCGCTGCATTCGCGGTCCGACTGAACCACCGGGTAGAACATCTGGCGGGACCAGTGTTCCTGGCCAAACAACTGGTCATCGCGCAAGCCCACTGCTGCCGGATACTGGCGGGTGATGTGAGCCGAGCCAAAAATCACGTCCCACAAAAACAACAGATTGCCAAAGTTGCCCGTGTAGTGGCCCACGCCATCGGCATTGGTTATGGCATGGTGCGCCCAGTGGGTAGCCGGGGTGGAAATAGTGCGCTGCACCACCCACATGAGCGGACGCAGCGCACGCACGCGGTACAGCGGCTCATCCCAGCGCCAGGCGCAATGCGCACCCAAAATCACAAACAGCTTGACCACGATATAGAGCGCGTAGACCATGCCGCCCACGCCCAGGTACAAGAGCGCACCGGCAAACCACAGGCCGGGCATCATCAGGTAGTAAAAGAAGTTGTTGCGAAAGGTGACCCGGATGCTCATGTACTGCGCCGAGTGGTGCGCGCGGTGCAAGGGCCACAGCAAGGGCGAATGCGAAGCGCGGTGCCACCAGTATTGCGTCATGTCGTCTGCCACCAGCAAAATGCCCACCATGCCCCACCAAGGCAAATCGGCCAGCGCGCCTTTCATGCTGGGCGCCAGCCAGGCGCCCAGTTTGGCGGTGACCAAGATAGCCAACGGCTGGGTGATGGCCAGCAGGCTCACGAACATCAGCAGTTCAAGCTTGGTGTCGTTGGAAGTGGCGGTGGTGCGCACCGTGCTTTGGTAGCGGCGGCTGGCAAATTCCATCATGCCGAAACCAATAATCAGGCATAGCACCAAGGCGTTTTGAATTTGACTTGCATTCATTGATAACTTTTCGAGCGTTTTGCATCGGCGAATCTAGCGTGCACGGAGACACATTAGAAGCGGGTTAACCCCTACGCCACTACTTTCCCGAACACCTGCGCGATACGGTTGTCTAAGAAAGCCTAGGCGCTGAACTGGCCCAGGCTCAGCACGTGCGCGCCTCCTCTCAGGGCTTTTTGCAGGGCGTCTGAGTGGTCGAGTTGCGAGAAGTCACTGCCGCGCCCTTGGTTTTTGACCACGACGTAATTGGGGCCTTCGCTGTAGGTGTCGATCAAGCGGTCCAACAGGTCTACCGCGGCGTCGGCCACGTGCCAAAAATTGACCGCTACCCCCATGTCGGCCATGACGGCGAAGAGTGCAGACTCATGAATCCAGCGCGCCACCGGGGCCGCTGTTTGTGCGGCCAGGTCCACGATGATGTTGGGCGGCGTGTCACCCTGGATGTCGACCAGTGCCTGTGCGATGGCGTCCAGGCGCTCGAAGCTGTCGACAATGACCGGGGAGGCGTAGTCTTGGTAAAAGCGGGTGAAAGTGGTGTGCGAGCGGTATCAGAGCGCGCGAAAACAAAGCTTCGACAAAGCCTTGGCTCGCGGTAATCTGTCTAGGAGGCGGATCAAGCGGCCTTCTTGAGTTCAGCGATCTTGAGACCCAAAGACCCCTGCAATTCCTTTTGAACGTAGGCGGAGATCAACTTCTTGTTGTGCCTTAAGGAGTCGATTTCTGATTTCGTCAGCCGAGCGGAATCCAACGAGATACTGGGCTTCGTTTGCGGTGAGGGCGTCAACGTGGATGCCGAAGATTTCGATGATTTCATTCGCGTACCTCTGCTTCAAAGTTTTCAGTGTTTTGGCATCGGGTCTCAGCGATTTATTGCGACCCGCGTTGACGATGACCGCTACGTCCTGGACAATTCTGCCATTGCGGCGCGGGCATGGATCTTGGCGGCACGCTAGGCACGGGGATTTTGATGGGCTTGGCCTACAAGGGCAAGGATTGCAGGGTTTCGTAAGTCTTTTTGAGCCAGTTTTTGACCCTTTGGCGTTCGAGTAAACCGAGCGAGTCTGTGCCCGAGGTCTGGTTGACCGCGGCCCAAAAGCTGGCGTCCTGGCGGTCGATTTTGCGCATGCTGCTTTCCTGGAGCTGGCCCAGGCTCACCACGTGCGCGCCTACTTTCAAGGCTTTTTGCAGGGCGTCTGAGCGGTCGAGTTGCGAGAAGTCACTGCCGCGCCCTTGGTTTTTGACCACGACGTAATTGGGGCCTTCGCCGTAGGTGTCGATCAAGCGGTCCAACAGGTCTACCGAGTCTTTGCCGACGTCGGCCACGTGCCAAAAATTGACCGCTACCCCCATGTCGGCCATGACGGCGAAGAGTTCAGACTCATGAATCCAGCGCGCCACCGGGGCCGCTGTTTGTGCGGCCAGGTCCACGATGATGTTGGGCGGCGTGTCACCCTGGATGTCGACCAGTGCCTGTGCGATGGCGTCCAGGCTCTCGAAGCTGTCGACAATGACCGGGGAGGCGTAGTCTTGGTAAAAGCGGGTGAAAGTGGTGTGCGAGCGGTCTGTGTCAAAGCCGGTGAAGGACAACTGGTGGTCGATGAAATACTGGGCCAAAACCCGCGCGACGACCGATTTGCCTACGCCGCCTTTTTCGCCGCCAATGAAATTGAGTGAACTCATGTGTTGTTTGCCAAGTTGAGAAAAATGCGTACCAAGAATAGGTAAATTATCAAGCAAGAATCGTGCAAAAATTTTTGCCTCGGCGATTTCTCACGGTGGGTGTTCCGTGGTCGATCGGCTGCGCAAGCGCCGGGTGGGTCGCGCCTTGGGTACGCTAACTTTGTGGTGGCTCACAATCTGCCTCGCGCGTGGATCTTGCAAATACAGCTTTGCACCCTAGGTTTGAGGCAGGGCCGCCAGACCCCGGCCGCTGTGGCATCGCGGGCTCCATGCGACCTTGTCCGTTTCTTTGAACCAGGAGCTATTTCATGCGCAAAACCGTTTACCTTTTTTGGGCTTGGGCCGCGCTGGCCTTGAGCGGCTGTGGCTACAACGCCCTGCAAAGCAGCGACGAGCAGATCAAAGCCAGTTGGGCCGAGGTGCTGAACCAGTACCAGCGCCGCGCGGACCTGGTGCCCAACTTGGTAAGCACCGTTAAAGGCGAGGCCAAGTTTGAGCAAGACACCCTGACCAAAGTGGTCGACGCGCGCGCCCGGGCCACCTCGGTCCAGGCCAGCCCCGAGCTGGTGAATGACCCAGCGGCTTTTCAGCGCTTCCAACAAGCCCAGGGGCAGCTCAGCGGCGCCCTGTCGCGTCTTCTTGTGGTGGCGGAAAATTATCCCAACCTCAAGGCCAACCAGGCGTTTCGTGATTTGCAGGCACAGCTGGAGGGCACAGAAAACCGCATCACTGTGGCGCGCAACCGGTACATCGTGGCGGTGCGGGAGTACAACGTGACGGTGCGCTCGTTCCCGTCCAACTTGACGGCCATGGCCTTTGGCATGAAAGAAAAAGCCAATTTCACGGTGGAAAACGAGAAAGAGATTGCCAGGCCCCCGGCAGTAAGTTTTGACGCAGCACCGGTACCCGCCCAAGGCGCCGCTTCTGGGGTGGTCAAGTGAGCTTGGGACTCGGCCTGCGCCGGCCGCTGGCCTTGGCCGCGGCCTTGGCGATATTGGTTCCGCTGTGGGGAAGGGCGCAGCTAGCGGTCCCGCCCTTGCTAGGCCACGTGACGGACCAGACCGCGACCCTCAGCCCGGCGCAAAAGTCTGCCCTGGAGCAAACTTTGGCAGCGTTTGAGGCGCGCAAAGGCAGCCAACTGGCCGTGTTAATGGTGCCCACCACGGCGCCCGAGGCCATAGAGCAATACGCCCTGCGTGTAGCCGAACAGTGGAAGCTCGGGCGCGCCAAGGTGGACGACGGTGCGATTTTGGTGGTGGCCAAGGACGACCGCACCTTGCGCCTGGAGGTGGGCTACGGCCTCGAAGGTGCGCTCTCGGATATCACCAGCAAACGCATCATCAGCGACACCATCGTGCCCCGCTTCAAGCAGGGCGACTACTACGGCGGTATTGACGCGGGCGTAGCCCACATCATTCGCGTGGTCGATGGCGAGCCCTTGCCACCGCCCGCGCGCGGCGCAGCAGAGCGCTATGGCGAGCTGCGTCAGTTGTTTCCGTTTTTGTTGATTGTGGTGCTCGTGGTGGGCGCAGTGCTGCGCACGACGCTGGGCAAGCTGCCGGGGTCTTTGGTTACTGGTGCGCTGGCGGGCGCGGTGGCTTGGTTGGTGATGGGCACGGTGCTGCTGGCGGTGTTGGCCGGGCTGGTCGCCATGGTCCTGACATTGCTGGGTGGTGGCGCAGTCATGCGCGGCTGGGGCGGATTTTCGGGTGGGCGCGGCGGCGGCTTGGGCGGCGGTGGATTTCGGGGTGGTGGCGGTGGATTTGGGGGCGGCGGCGCCTCGGGCCGGTGGTAGCCATGGACTTTGTACGCATTGGCCGGCACCTTGTGTTCTCTGAGCGCCGCACGGCGCGGGCTTTTTCGCGCACAGGCCTGGCTGCCATTGAGGCGGCCATAGGCGCCAGCGAAGCCAGCCATGCGGGGGAAATATGCTTTGCCGTGGAGGGCGGGCTTGACGGTCTGCCCTTGTTCAAAGGGCAATCGGCGCGCGACCGCGCCATTGAGGTGTTCTCGCAGCTGCGGGTATGGGACACCGCGCACAACAATGGCGTACTGATTTACGTGCTGCTGGCAGACCAGGCGGTGGAAATCGTGGCCGACCGCGGCATTCATGCCCGGGCTGGTGACGCCAGCTGGCAAAGCATTTGCCAGCACATGGAGCGTGCATTTGCAGGCAGCCAGTACGAGCAGGGCGCCGTCGCCGGCGTGTTGGCGGTGGCGGACTGCCTGCGTAAGCACTTCCCCTCTGACGGCGATCGGACCAACGAACTGCCCAACGCGCCGGTGCTCTTGGACTGAGCCGGCGCGCTGACTTGCGCTATTGCGGCAAGGTGGCGATTTCGGCCGGACTGAATCCGGCGGCTCTGCGAGCGGCCAGGTTGAACGGAGGCTTGAGGCTCGGCGCCCTGTAACGTGCTGCGGCCTCGGGATAGAAAACCAGCGGGTCGATCCCATCGCGCTGGCACAGCCAGTGAAACCAGTGGTTGCCTATGGCCACGTGGCCCACTTCTTCGGCCAGGATGGTGTCCAAAATTTCCACTGCTGCCAACGCTGCAGCCGTGGCCACTTTGCGCAACTTGGCTTGTATCAACGGCGTGGCGTCCAAGCCACGGGCTTCCAGGGTGCGCGGCACCAAGGCCATGCGCGCCACCACATCGTGCTGTGTGGCTTCGCACATGGTCCACAGGCCGTCGTGCGCCGGGAAGCCGCCATAGCCAAAGCCCAGGCTTTGTAAATGGGCCTGCAGCATCGCAAAGTGCTTGGCTTCTTCGGCGGCCACGCGCAACCAGTCGCGGTAATAGGCTTCGGGCAGGCCGGGGAAGCGCCAAATGGCATCGAGCGCCAGGTTGATGGCATTGAACTCGATGTGCGCAATAGCATGCATCAGCGCTACGTGGCCCGCTGCGGTGAAAGGGGAGCGCCGTGGCACCCGGGCAGGTTCTATCAGCTCCGGTCGGTCAGGGCGGCCCGGGCTGCTCGGAGGCGCAAACGCGGCCTCGCAATCGCATACCAGCGCCTGCGATTGCTGCCACAGTGCCCGTACATCGGCCACCTTGTCGTGCGCTTGCGTTTGGCAAAAAGCGCCCAGCGCAAGTTGTCGAAGTTCCATCCCTACAATTCTAGGTTCGCACCAACGCGTTCTACCAGGACAGGCCATGGCAATTTACGAGTTAGAGCAAGTTTCCCCCACCATCGCTGAATCGGCCTGGGTGGCCGACAGCGCCCAGGTCATGGGCCGGGTGGACCTGGCTGCGCACAGCAGCGTATGGTTTGGCGCCGTCATTCGCGGCGACACCGAGAGCATCTCTATCGGCGAGGGCAGCAACATCCAAGACGGCAGCGTTTTGCATGCGGACATTGGCCAGCCCATTCGCGTGGGCAAGCACGTCACCGTGGGCCACAAGGTTATGTTGCACGGCTGCACCATTGGTGACGAGTCGCTCATTGGTATCGGCGCCATCATTCTTAACGGCGCAAAAATCGGTAAAAACTGCCTAGTGGGCGCGGGCTCGCTGGTGACCGAGGGCAAAGAGTTTCCCGACGGCTCCATGATCATGGGCGCACCGGCCAAAGTCGTGCGCAGCCTCAGCCCTGAGCAAATGGAGGGCTTGCGCTGGAGCGCCAAGCACTACATTGACAATGCCGAACGGTTTCGGTCTGAGTTTCACAAGATCGCCTGATCGGCGAGCGTTTTGTTCACCAACGGCGGCCCTCAGCGGGCCGCTACCGCCGCGCTCCGCGCACGGCAACGACGGAGTAGCGCGTGTCTGAATTGCACAAGTTTATTTTTGATGGTTTGCCGGTTCGCGGCATCGTGGTGCGCTTGACGGACGCCTGGACTGAAATCCTGCGCCGGCGGGCCTCCAACAGTGAACACGGTGCCTATGCCCCGGCGGTGCGCGAGATGCTGGGCGAGATGGCCGCGGCGGCCGTGCTGATGCAAACCAGCATCAAATTTGACGGCGCCTTGGTGTTGCAAATCATGGGTGACGGCCCGGTCAAGCTGGCCGTGGTGGAGGTGCAGTCCAACCTTGAGCTGCGCGCCACTGCCACCGTGCTCGGCCCCGTGCCCGAAGGTGCGACGCTGAGCCAGATGGTCAACGTCAATAACCAGGGCCGTTGCGCCATCACCCTGGATCCTCAAACCAAATTCCCCGGCCAGCAGCCTTACCAGGGGGTGGTGCCCTTGTTTGACGACCATGGCCAGCCCATCGAAAAGCTCAATGCGGTGCTGGAGCATTACATGCTGCAAAGCGAGCAGCTAGACACCACGCTGGTGCTGGCCGCCGACGAGCACGTGGCCGCAGGCTTGCTGATCCAGCGCCTGCCGGTGCAAGGCGAGGGCAATTTGTCGGGCAGCCTGGTAAGCCGGGACAACGAAGACCAAATTGGCGTGAACGAGCACTACAACCGCATTGCCATTTTGGCCAGCACCCTTCAGCGCGAAGAGCTGCTCACCCTGGACGTGGAAACCGTGCTGCGCCGCCTGTTTTGGGAAGAGACGCTGACGCGCTTTGAGCCACTGACAGGCGAGGTGGCGCCGCGCTTTGCCTGCAGTTGCAGCCGCGAGCGCGTGGCTCGCATGATTGTGGGTTTGGGCGCTGACGAGGCCTACAGCATCTTGCAAGAACGCCCCAATATTGAAGTGGCCTGCGAGTTTTGCGGCGTGCAGTACCACTTTGACCCGGTGGACACCGCGCGTCTGTTTGTGCCCCCCAACCAGCAGATCGAGGGCGGCGCCACGCCGCATTGAGGCGGCGCGGGCCAGTGCCCAAGGTCCATCCTTCAGCTTGGAGCGGGCGAGAGCAGGGCGGTAAAGAGTTGGTGCTCGCACTGGGCGTCCGAGCACTTGTCGCACACCCATTTCCAGCGTGCGTGCGCCTCCAACTTGGCTTGTGGGCCGCGCAGCACTTGCGCGTTGGCTTGGTCGATTGCCATCAGGGCGCATTCGCAGCGCTGGGTTTTTTGGCCGTAGACCAGGCTAAAGCGCAGGCCGTGGGCCTGCAGCACCGCGCGCAGGCGCGCATCTATGCGGGCTTGCACCAGCGGCCCGTCGCGCTGAATGCCATCGGCTACCCAAGGCAAGTCCAAGCCCATCAACAGCGTGAGCTCGTAGTGCGCGTGGTGGGCTAGCGCAAACGGGTAAAGCGACGGGTCCCCAAGCAACACATCGCTGTAAACGGCCGTCATGAGTGGCGTGGTGTCGGCCAGCAGCACGTCGCAGGCGCCGGCTTCGAGCACGCGCTGGGCCTGGGCTTGTGCAATCGCCAATTGTTCGTGGGCTTGCGGTGTGCGCCCGTGCTGGTCGCACCATTCGCGAAGCGCTTCGCCTACCGTGCGCACGCTTTGTCCGCGCAAGGCCAAAGTCGCCACGAGTTGCGCGCACAGGGTGGTTTTGCCGGTGCACTCCGCGCCGAGAATCGCAACTTTCACGCTTTGGTGCTGCCGCCCGGCGCCGCTGACTTACTTGGCCACTTGGACAAAAATTTCATTGGGCTTGACCATGCCCAACTCCGCGCGCGCTTTTTCTTCCACCATTTCCAGGCCTTCGCGCAGGTCGCGGATTTCGGCCTCCATCCGGCTGTTGGTCCGCTCGGCTTGCGCGTTGCTGCGCTGCTGCGCCGCCAGTTCTTCGCCCAGCCGTGCCACATTGGGCACGCTGCCGCGCCCAAACCACAATTGGCCTTGCAGCGTCAGCAGCAGGGCCAACAAAGCGGCAGGAACCAGGCGGCGACCCATTGCAGCGTTTAGCGCAGGTTGTAGAAGGCCGCGCGTCCGGGGTACACCGCCACTTCGCCCAAGTCTTCTTCAATGCGCAGCAACTGGTTGTACTTGGCCATGCGGTCCGAGCGGCTGAGCGACCCGGTCTTGATCTGTCCGGCATTCGTGCCTACGGCGATGTCGGCAATCGTGGTGTCTTCGGTTTCGCCCGAACGGTGGCTGATGACGGCGGTGTAGCCCGCGCGCTTGGCCATCTCAATAGCGGCAAAGGTTTCGCTCAAGGTGCCGATCTGGTTGATCTTGATCAGTATCGAGTTGGCGATGCCCTTGTCGATGCCTTCCTTGAGAATCTTGGTGTTGGTAACGAACAGGTCGTCACCCACGATTTGCACTTTTTTGCCCAGGCGGTCGGTCAGAATCTTCCAGCCGTCCCAGTCGCCTTCGCTCATGCCGTCTTCAATGCTGATGATGGGGTATTTGTCCACCCAGGTGGCCAGCATGTCGGTCCATTCCTGGGCGGTCAGGCTCAGGCCTTCGCCGGCGAGCTCGTATTTGCCATCTTTGTAAAACTCGGAAGCAGCGCAGTCCAGGCCCAGCGCAATTTGCTCGCCTGCCACAAAACCGGCCTTGTCAATGGCCTCCAGAATCATCTGGATCGCGGCTTCGTGGTTGGGCACGTTGGGGGCAAAACCACCTTCGTCGCCCACGGCGGTACTGATGCCCTTGGCATGCAAAATTTTCTTCAGCGCATGGAATACCTCTGCGCCATAGCGCAGTGCTTCGCGAAAGCTCGGCGCGCCCACCGGAATGATCATCAGCTCTTGCAGGTCGAGGTTGTTGTTGGCGTGCTCGCCGCCGTTGATGACGTTCATCATGGGCACCGGCATTTGCACCGCGCCCATGCCACCAAAGTAGCGGTACAGGGGCAGACCCGCCTCTTCGGCCGCAGCGCGCGCCACGGCCATGGAGACTGCGAGGATGGCGTTGGCGCCCAAACGGCCCTTGTTGTCGGTGCCGTCCAGGTCAATCAGGGTTTTGTCCAAAAAAGCCTGCTCGGAGGCGTCCAGCCCCAGCACCGCCTCAGAAATCTCGGAGTTGATGTAGTCCACGGCCTTGCGCACGCCTTTGCCCAGGTAGCGCATGTGGTCGCCGTCGCGCAGCTCAATAGCCTCGCGCGAACCGGTGGAAGCGCCCGAAGGCACTGCGGCACGGCCCATGGTGCCGCTTTCCAGCAGCACGTCACATTCCACGGTCGGGTTGCCCCGGCTGTCCAAAATCTCGCGTCCCACGATGTCCACAATTGCGCTCATTGCCGGTCTTTCAAAAAAGTTAAATTCACATTCGTTTCACACCGCTGTCTTGGTCAATGCCTCGACGGCGATCGGTTGTAGTTCATTTACTGGAAGTTGTTTTCTAAAAAAGGGGTTTTTTTGGTTACGTAATCCAGTGCCACCAAGGTCTCCAGCAACGCGCGCATGTGCTTGAGCGGCACCGCGTTGGGGCCGTCGCTCAGCGCCTTGGACGGGTCGGGATGGGTTTCCATGAACAAACCGGCCACGCCCACAGCCACCGCAGCGCGCGCCAACACCGGCACCATTTCACGCTGGCCACCGCTGCTGGTGCCTTGGCCGCCGGGAAGTTGCACCGAGTGCGTGGCGTCAAACACCACCGGCGCACCGGTTTCGCGCATGATGGCCAGGCTGCGCATGTCGCTCACCAGGTTGTTGTAGCCAAAGCTGGCGCCGCGCTCGCAGGCCATGAAGTTATCCTCAGTCAAACCGGCTTCGCGAGCGGCCGCGCGGGCCTTGTCGATGACGTTCTTCATGTCGCCCGGAGCCAAGAACTGGCCTTTTTTGATGTTCACCGGTTTGCCTGATTGGGCTACGGCGCGGATGAAATCGGTCTGGCGGCACAAAAACGCCGGGGTTTGCAGCACATCGACCACGCTACACACCTGGGCAATCTGGTCCTCGCTGTGGATGTCGGTGAGCACCGGAATTTGCAGTTCGCGCTTGACCTTGGCCAATATTTCCAAACCCTTGTCGATGCCTGGGCCACGAAAGGTGCTGCCGCTGGAGCGGTTGGCTTTGTCAAAGCTGCTCTTGAAGATAAACGGAATCCCCAGGCTGGCGGTGATTTCCTTGAGCGTGCCCGCCGTGTCCATCTGCAACTGCTCGGACTCAATCACGCAGGGGCCTGCGATCAAAAAGATGCGGTGTTCCAGCCCTACGTCAAAACCGCACAGTTTCATGCCGCCACCTTCAGCGTTTTGCTGCCTTTTTGATGGTCGAGCGCGGCCTTGATAAAGGCGTTGAACAGCGGGTGCCCGTCCCAAGGTGTGGACTTGAACTCGGGGTGGAACTGCACGCCCACAAACCAGGGGTGCACGGCTTGGGGCAACTCCACCATTTCGGTCAGGTGCTCGCGCTGGGTCAGCGCCGAGATCACCAGACCGGCACTGCGCAGGCGGTCCAGGTAATGCACGTTGGCCTCGTAGCGGTGGCGGTGGCGTTCGGTCACCACGTCGCCGTAGATGGCGTGCGCAATGGTGTTCTTGGCCACGTCCGAGCTTTGTGCGCCCAGGCGCATGGTGCCGCCCAGGTCGGAATTTTTGTCGCGGGTGTTGATGGTGCCGTCGCTGCCTTTCCACTCGGTAATCAGGGCGATCACCGGATTGGGGCTCTCGGGCTCAAATTCGGTGCTGTTGGCGTCCGTCAAACCGGCCACATGGCGGGCAAATTCGATGGTGGCGACCTGCATGCCTAAGCAAATGCCCAGGTAGGGCACCTTGTTTTCGCGGGCAAAGCGGGCAGCGCAGATCTTTCCTTCAATGCCGCGCTTGCCAAAGCCGCCGGGCACGAGCACTGCGTCAAACTTGGCCAGCTGCTGCACCGTCTCAGGCGTGATGGTCTCGGAATCGATGTAGCTGATCTTCACCTTGACATGGTTCTTCATGCCCGCATGGCGCAGCGCCTCGTTGAGCGACTTGTAGCTGTCGGACAAATCCACGTACTTGCCGACCATGGCAATGGACACATCGCCGGCCGGGTGCTCGGTCTCATAGACCAGATCGTCCCAGCGTTTGAGTTTGGCTGGCGGCGTGTTCAGGCGCAGCTTGTCGCAAATCAGGCCGTCCAGGCCTTGCTCGTGCAGCATGCGCGGCACTTTGTAAATGGTGTCCACGTCCCACATGGAGATCACGCCCCATTCGGGTACGTTGGAAAACAGCGAAATCTTCTGGCGCTCTTCGTCGGGAATGGGCCGGTCGGCCCGGCAAATCAGGGCGTCGGCCTGGATGCCGATTTCGCGCAATTGCTTGGCCGTGTGCTGCGTGGGTTTGGTTTTGAGTTCGCCCGCCGCGGCAATCCAAGGCACGTAGCTCAGGTGCACAAACGCGGTGTTGTTAGGGCCCATCTTCAGGCTCATCTGGCGTACGGCTTCTAAAAACGGCAGCGACTCGATGTCCCCTACCGTGCCACCGACTTCAACAATGGCCACATCCACGGCGTCCGGCTCGCCCATGCGCGCGCCGCGTTTGACGAACTCTTGGATTTCGTTGGTCACGTGCGGGATCACTTGCACGGTTTTGCCCAGGTAGTCGCCCCGGCGCTCTTTGTCGAGCACGCTTTTGTAGATTTGCCCCGTGGTGAAGTTGTTGGCCTTGCGCATGCGGGTTTCCACAAAGCGCTCGTAGTGGCCCAGGTCGAGGTCGGTCTCGGCGCCGTCGTCGGTGACAAACACCTCGCCGTGTTGCAAGGGCGACATGGTGCCCGGGTCAACGTTGAGGTAGGGGTCAAGCTTGATCAGGGTGACTGTCAGGCCCCGCGATTCCAGGAGAGCGGCGAGCGAGGCGGATGCAATTCCCTTACCCAGGGAAGAGACCACACCGCCGGTGACGAAGACAAATTTGGTCATGTCAGTGTACGAACCGTGTGGCTCGGGAAGCTGGTAATGCGAGATTATAGGTGTCTGCTACATTGCGTCTGGGGTCCATTTCGGCCCCCTTCGCGGCATTCAAGCAGGGCGTTTGGCATGGATTTAGACGGAAAACACATTGTTTTGGGACTCAGCGGCGGCATCGCGTGCTACAAGGCCGCCGAACTCTGCCGCGCACTCATCAAGGAAGGCGCCACCGTCCAGGTGGTGATGACCGAGGCGGCCGCCCAATTCATCACCCCGGTAACCATGCAAGCCCTGAGCCAGCGCGCGGTTTACACCTCGCAATGGGACGCGCGCGAGGCCAACAACATGGCGCATATCAACCTCAGCCGCGAGGCTGACGCCATGTTGATCGCGCCTTGCAGCGCCGATTTCATGGCCAAGCTGCTGCACGGAGGCGCCGACGACTTGCTCAGCCTGATGTGTCTGGCCCGCCCCATCGAATCGGTGCCGCTGCTGCTGGCCCCGGCCATGAACCGCGAAATGTGGGCGCACCCGGCCACGGTGCGCAACGTGGCCCAATTGCGCGCCGACGGCGCCACTGTGTTTGGCGTGGGCTCGGGCGACCAGGCCTGTGGCGAAACCGGCGACGGTCGCATGCGCGAGCCGCAGGAGCTGCTCGACGACGTGGTGGCCTTTTTCCAGCCCAAGGTTCTGGCCGGGCAGCGGGTGCTGATTACCGCCGGACCGACGTTTGAAGCCATTGACCCGGTGCGCGGCATCACCAACCGGTCCAGCGGCAAGATGGGTTTTGCCCTGGCGCGCGCCGCGCAAGAGGCGGGCGCCGAAGTTGCGCTGGTGGCGGGTCCGGTAGCCTTGGCCACGCCGCAGGGCGTGCGCCGCATCAACGTGGAGTCGGCGCAGGACATGATGGACGCCTGCATGGCGCACGCGGACCAAGCCAGCATCTTTATTGCCACGGCGGCAGTGGCCGACTGGCGCCCGGTGGCGACCACCAACCAAAAAATCAAAAAAGACGGCTCTGGCGCGGTGCCGCACCTGGCCTTGCAGGAAAACCCGGACATCCTGGCCACGCTGGCTTCGTCTGAACGAGCACACAGCGGTGCGCTCTTTTGCGTAGGCTTTGCCGCCGAGAGCCACGACCTGCTGGCCCACGCCACCGCCAAGCGCCAGCGCAAGGGCGTGCCTTTGTTGGTGGGCAATATTGGCCCGGCGACGTTTGGCCAGGACGACAACGCGCTGCTGCTGGTAGACGCCCAGGGCGCGGTCGACATTCCCCGCGCCAGCAAACTCAGCCTTTCGCGCACGCTGGTGCGCGAAATTGCCCAACGCCTGCCCGCCGCTCATCCGTAAACGATTGAACCTGCAACTATGAAACTCGACGTCAAAATTCTCGATGCCCGCCTGGCCGAGCAGATGCCCGCCTACGCCACTCCCGGCAGCGCTGGCCTGGATTTGCGCGCCTGTCTGGACGCGCCGCTCACCCTGCAGCCCAACGCCTGGCAACTGGTGCCCACCGGCATGGCGATTTATTTGCAAGACCCTCACTTTGCCGCGCTGATCTTGCCGCGCTCGGGGTTGGGCCACAAACACGGCATCGTGCTGGGCAATTTGGTGGGTTTGATCGACAGCGACTACCAGGGCCAGCTCATGGTCAGCGCCTGGAACCGCAGCGCAGTGGCCTTCACCATCGAGCCCATGGAGCGCATTGCGCAACTCGTGATCGTGCCGGTGGTGCAGGCGCAGTTCAACATCGTCCACGAATTTGCCGCCTCGCAGCGCGGCGAAGGCGGCTACGGATCCACCGGGAAGGCCTGAACGGCCGCCCGTCGCCTGGCGCTAGTGCAGCGGCGCGTCGCCCCGGTCGGCGCCGGGCAAGGCTTCGATGCGGAAAAAGCCGGTGCCGGTGGAGCCGCGCTCCAACTCTTCTTCGGTGGCTTCGCGCACACCTTCGACGCGCAGGCTGATGCGAATCGCAATGCCGGCCAGCGGGTGGTTGGCGTCTAGCACCACGTGCTCAGGGTAAATATCGGTGACGGTGAACAGTGCGTCTTTGGGCGCTTCGGGATTGCAGCCAGCGGGCAATGCGGAGCCTTCGAGCGTTAATCCAACCTGCAACTCTGCCGGGAACAGTGCGCGTGGTTCCAAAAACAACAATTGGTCGTTGAAGTCGCCGAAGGCCTGTTCTGGCTCGATTTGCAATTGCAGCTTGGCACCTATGCGGTGGCCTTGCAAGGCTTCTTCGATGGCGGGCAGCAGGTCTTTGCCGCCGAGCAAGAACTCGACAGGTTCGTCGAGCACGTCCAATTCTTCCCCCAAAGTGTCTTGAAGGACCCAGGTCAAAGCGACCACGCAGTTGTCATAAATTTCCATCGGACAATTGTCGCAGTTTCACTTACCCCTATTCCGTACCCAAGGACGCCTGTGCCATGAACATTGATCTACCTCTCACCTTGCTCGGCGGCCTGTCACCCGCGACCTTTATGAAGCGCCACTGGCAAAAAAAACCACTGGTTATTCGCCAGGCGATTCCCGGTTTTTCCGCGCCGCTGGAGCGCGCCGAACTGTTTGACCTGGCCGCGCAGGACGACGTGCAGTCGCGCCTGGTAATGCAAACGCCCGAGGCGGCCACCGAACCGTGGCGACTCAGGCAGGGACCGTTCGCCCGCAAAGCCTTGCCCGCACTCAAAAAGCCAGGCTGGACGCTGCTGGTGCAAAGTGTGGACTTGTACGACGCCCGCGTGCGCGCCTTGCGCGACCAGTTTCGCTTTGTGCCGGACGCGCGACTTGATGATGTGATGGTCAGCTATGCCAGCGATGGCGGCGGCGTGGGCCCGCACTTTGACAGCTACGACGTTTTTTTATTGCAGGCGCACGGCCAGCGGCGCTGGCGTATCGGGCGTCAAAAAAATCTGGATTTGCAGCCCGGCATGCCGCTGAAAATTCTGGCCCAGTTTGAGCCAGAGCAGGAGTTTGTTCTGGACGCGGGTGATATGTTGTATCTGCCGCCCCGGTATGCCCATGACGGTGTGGCGCTGGGGGAATGCATGACCTATTCCATTGGCTTTCGTGCCCCCGGCGCGGGCGAACTGGCACAAGAAGTCTTGCAGCGTCTGGCCGAGCAGGCGTGTGACGAGGTGGGCGAAGCCTTGTACCGGGATCCGGGCCAGACGGCCCAAGCCCATGCCGCGCGAATTCCCACGGATTTGGCGCAATTTGCCCGCGACGCCATTGACAAGGCCTTGCGCGATCCCTTGGCCATTGAGCGCGCCTTAGGCGAGTACCTGACTGAGCCTAAAGCCCAGGTGTGGTTTGAGGGCGCGCAGACAGACTTTGATACGGGTCAAGGCGTTCAGTTGGACCGGCGTAGCACCATGTTGTACGACGATGCACATGTTTTTATCAACGGCGAGAGCTTTCTCGCCGCCGGGCGGGATGCCAGCCTCATGCGATTGCTGGCCGACGGCCAGGCGCTCACGGCGGCGCAGGTCGGACAACTGAGCGAGTCGGCCAAGGGGCTGATCGCGCAGTGGGTTGATGCTGGGTGGATAACGGCCAATTAATTAATTTAATTTTATAAATTATGATAATAAATATAAAAATAAGCACATAAATGGTGCATTTATTGGGCGCAACAGGGTTTACCCGATATTGTGATGCACCGTCTTGTATACTACGGGGCTCTGATGAAAAAGCATCGATCGCTTTTTGTTGGGGTTTGGGTGGTTCGCTGCCCAGGCAATTTCCGGAAATTGTTTCGTTAACTCACTCTATTTTTTCTACCATGAACAAAACTCTCATCTTGGCAGCTGTTATCGCTGCTGCTGCTCTCGCTGCTTGTGGCAAAAAAGAAGAAGCTGCTGCTCCTGCTGCTGCTCCCGCGCCCGCTGCTGCACCTGCTGCTGATGCGTCGGCTGCTCCCGCTGCGGCTCCTGCTGCTTCGGAAGCTTCCAAGTAATAGTTTTATTACTCGAAAAAAAACCACCGCAAGGTGGTTTTTTTTCGTCTGCAGTTCGCCGGTTTTTCTATTTCAGGTCCTCAGCCAGAACTTTGACCATATTTTTGGCCGTCTCAGACAGTTCAGGCAGGCCTTGGGCGTTGAGGACGGAGACGGTTGTTTTATCACCGCTGCTGCGCACCGCAATCTGGTATTTCAGGGCAGCGGCTTCCTTGGCAGATCCTCCAAACAATTTTTTGAAGAAACCGGCATCGGCTTGCTGCGTGTCAGAGACGACATAGCGCACGAAATAAAGTCCTTTATTGCGATCGCGGTCTTCCACCGTGAAGCCGGTACGGTCCAGCGAGAGGCCAACACGCCGCCACGCGCGGTCGAACCCTTCGGACAGCTCGACGACCGGCTGGCCGTCCTGCGTGCTCGTAACTGCAGCGGATTTGACGCCAGCTGCATTGGCCAGTTGGGCGACTTGGCCCGGGCTCGCGCCGAGTTTGAGCATCAGGCGGCGCAAATACTCCGCCTCGAGTTCGGGGTCTGAGGGTCGGGGCTGCCAGACGGTGCGGTCTTTCGATTCATTCGAGAAGACTTCTACCATGCCGCGGTGGCTGATATAAATTTCGGTGCTGCCGTCGCCACGGCTTTCCATCCGGGTGCGGTATTTGTCGCGTAAAGAGGTTGAATAGAGGCTATCGAGCCATTTGCCGAGGGTGCGGCGGATGATGTCCTGCGGAATGTTGGCCCGGTTTTCGTTCCACTCGGTTTCCATGATGCCCAGGTTGCTTTGGTCCATGCTCAGGGTGAAGCCGCTTTCTTGCCAAAAATCCTTGAGTGGCATCCAAAGGCTTTGGGCGCTGCGATCGACCACCAAAAAGCGTTGGTTGCCAATGCGCTCAATCCTTACGTCGCCAAACATGGTCGCGCCGACGGACTCTTTTTCCTTCGCGACCGGTGTGGCTTTGGAGCTGGCAGCGGAAACACCGCCGTTGACGACCGAATAGCGGCTTTCTTTCGACAACTGCGTCAGGTCGGGTGGCACTGCCAGTGAAGGCGCTTTCGTGCTGGACTTGTAGTCCACTTTCTCGCCGTCCAGCACCGAGCAAGCGCTCAACGCCACTGCGGTTGTCAGAAGGGACCACTTGAAATAAGAGTTCACAAAGAGCCTTTGGAGGAGGGGTTAGATTAAGCCGACGGATTGCAGCAATCGCTCAAGCTCTGGGCGATTGGCTGGCGTCAAAGGGGTCAGCGGTAGGCGCAAAGCGGTGCCGCACAGCCCCATGCGGGCGACAGCCCACTTGACAGGAATCGGGTTGGATTCGACGAACAGGCCTTTGTGCAGGGGCAACAATGTGCGCTGGATGTCCATGGCCCGTCGAGCGTCGCCCGCGATAGCTGCCATGCACAGTTCGTGCATCAGCCGCGGCGCCACATTGGCCGTGACGCTGACATTGCCGTGCCCTCCGCACAGCATGAGTGCCACCGCCGTGGGATCGTCGCCGGAATAGATGGAGAAGCCTGCGGGCGCCTCTTTGATCAGCCACTGCGCGCGCTCAATGTTTCCGGTGGCTTCTTTGATGCCCACAATACCCGGCACATGCGCCAGCCGAATGACGGTGTCATGCGCCATATCGGCCACCGAGCGGCCGGGCACGTTGTACAGTACTACCGGTAGATCCACCGATTCGGCAATCGCCTTGAAATGCTGGTACTGCCCTTCTTGGGTAGGTTTGTTGTAGTAGGGAACTACCTGCAATTGGCAGTCCGCCCCGACTTTTTTGGCAAAGTGCGCCAGCTCAATAGCTTCCGTGGTGGAATTGGCGCCGCAGCCGGCCATGATGGGCACGCGACCTGCGGCCTGTTCCACCGAGACGCGGATGATTTCGCAGTGCTCTTCCACATTGACGGTGGGCGATTCGCCGGTTGTGCCGACCACGCCAATGCAGTCGGTGCCCTCGGCAATGTGCCAGTCAATCAGGCGGCGCAAGCTGGGGTAGTCGACTGCGCCATCGTCGAGCATGGGGGTCACGAGTGCGACGATGCTGCCCCGTATCGGGTGGGTTGAGAAGTTCATGGCGAGGCGCAGTGTGTTTAAAACGCGGATTTTAACGAGAGCGGATAGCCCAAAGGGGGTGGTTCGCCCGGATTTGCCTGCGCTTTGCGCACCGCGACAATGCGCTGCACAAAGCGCTCTGGTGCGTGCAGTACCCCGTTTTCATAGGCCACGATGTGGAAGTCGGCGCAGGCGCGCAGCAGTTCACCAGGCTGCAGCAAGAAGTCTGGCCGGCTGGGCCGGCCTACGGTTTCATTGCCACTGGCGAAGGTTTCATAGATCAAAACGCCACCCGGAGCGATGCTTCCCAGGATGTGCGACAGGATTGGACGCCAAAGGTAATTGGTGACCACGACCAGCCCAAACTCACGCAAGCCGCCGCCTTCTGCCTGTTCCTGGGTCAGGGGCCAAGGGCCGGCTTCAATGTCTGCGGTGACCAGTGCGGCGTCCGGCACCCTCGCCCTGGCGGCGGCCGTGTCGCGATCGACGCCCGTGACTGCGTGGCCACGCTGCGCAAACCATTGCAGGTGGCGTCCGCCACCGCAGGCCACGTCCAGCACCGTGGCGCCGGGCGCGACCACGTGGGACCAGCGCGTCACCCAGGGCGACGGGGCATCTGGGTAACTTGTGTGCGCCGCGAGTGGCTTATCGGGGTTTGACATCGTCTTTGAGGGCGTTCAGCGCCATGCGTTCTACTGCGGCGGGCCAAATCAGCTTTAAAAACCGGCCCAATTTGCCGCTGGACGTCATCACCACTTCGCGATCCCGGCGTTCCATGCCGCGCAGTATGAGCGAGGCGCATTCCTTGACCCCCATGGCCTTGTCTTCTTTCAGGCCGCTGGACCCGGCGGCCACGCCTGCGGCGTTCAGGCCGTGGCTGCGAATATTGGTGAGCACCACGCCGGGGTAGGCCGTGGTCACGCTCACACCGGCGCCCACCAGCTCTGCGCGCAGCGCCTCAAAAAAGCCGGTCATGGCGAATTTGGAGGCGCTGTAGGCGGTACGCCCGGGCACGCCGATCAAACCGGCCAAGGAAGACACCGCCACAATGCGGCCCCGGCTGGCCTGCAGGTGGGGCAG
>CANFWT010000040.1 GCA_947450895.1 Comamonadaceae bacterium
CCCATCTGGATACCGCGCTGAGTGCCAAGGGCGAGCGCGCCCGAACCGGCGCCATGAGCGGCGGGCGCCACCCGCTGCCTTCGCGTGAGGCCTTTGCGCAGTGGCTCACTGCGGTAGGTTTCGAGAACGACATGCAGGCGGTGGTCTACGACCGGCAGGGTGCTAATTACTGCGGTCGCCTGTGGTGGATGCTGAAATGGTTGGGTCATGGTGCGGTAGCAGTACTGGACGGCGGCCTTGGCGCCTGGGTGGCGCAGGGTGGGGCGACAGAGGCAGATCTGCCCCCCACCCCACTGCGGACCTCGGGGGGCGTGCCCTTCGCAATCGCAGAACCTAAGGTCCGTCTGGTGGGCGTCGATGCGGTGCTGCGCGAACTTGGCAGATCGGGTCAAACCATCGTGGACGCCCGTGCAACACCGCGCTTTCGGGGCGAGGTAGAACCCCTGGATCCAATCGCCGGGCACATACCCGGCGCCTGGAACCGCCCGTTTTCACTCAACCTGACGGCTGAGGGCTTTTTCAAGCCTGCGGCGGTGCTGCGCGCCGAGTGGGATGCCCTGCTGGGCGCGCACCCGGCGCAGTCCGTGGTGCACCAGTGTGGCAGTGGCGTGAGCGCTATCCCCAATCTGCTGGCAATGGAAATCGCTGGCCTGCCCGGCAGCGGCCTGTTTGCCGGGAGTTGGAGCGAGTGGTGCAGCGACCCGACGCGGCCGGTTGCCACCGGTTAGTGGGCGGACGGCGGGGGCCGTTGCACCCGGTTTTTAGCCCGCGCCTGGCCCACAGGGCTGGGGTTTGCCCACTCCCCCTTTTTTCCACCCCGCTGGGGCGGAAAAACCCAGCGGCGCCTTGGCCGTGGCGAAAAAACAAATTTGGCTGGGGTGCGTGGCGGGGCGCAACCCCGCCAATCAAGCAGGATGCGATCCGGCAAGGCGTCGACGCAAACGCCCCAGCAGATGCTCAAAATCATCTACAAAGGTAAACACCGCTGGCACCACCAGCAAGCTCAGCAGCGTGGACGTTATCAGCCCACCAATGACCGCGATCGCCATGGGCGAGCGAAAACTCGGGTCAGCGCCCCAGCCCAGCGCCAGCGGCATCATGCCTGCGCCCATGGCAATCGTGGTCATCACGATGGGGCGGCTGCGCTTGTGGCAGGCGTCTACCAGCGCTTCGAACCGCGCCATCCCAGCTTGCCGCGCCAAGATGGCATAGTCCACCAGCAAAATCGAGTTTTTGGTCACGATGCCCATCAGCATGATCAGGCCAATCATGGTGGGCATGGACAGCGCACGCCCGGTCAGCAGCAGCAGTACAAATGCGCCGCCGATACTCAGGGGCAGCGCCGCCAAAATTGTCACCGGCTGCAAAAAATCCTTGAACAAGAGCACCAGCACGCCATAAATGCACAGCACGCCAATGCCCATGGCAATGCCAAAGCTGGCAAACAAAGCCTGCATCTCCTGCGCATCACCCAGCTCCGCAATCGATACGGACGGCGGCAAATGGTGCAAGCTCGGTAAAGCGCGGGCTTCACTGTTCACCTCGCCCAGAGTGCGCGTGCCCAGTTCCACATCCAGCGTGACGTTGCGGCTCCGGTTGAGCCGGCTGATCTGCGCCGGGCCACTCTCCATGGTGAGCGTAGCCACGCTACCCAGCAGCACGGGGCCATTTTTGCCTGGCACCGTAAGGCGCGCAAGCGCAGCCAAATCGGCACGCACCCCGTCGGGCAGTTTTACGCGTATGGGTACTTGGCGCTGCGACAGGTTAAGTTTGGACAGCGCAGTGTCGTAATCGCCCGCGGTGGCCACCCGCACGGTTTCACCGATGGTGGCGGCCGTAACACCGGCGTCTGCCGCCCGCGCAGCGTCGGGCCGCACGATAATTTCGGGGCGCACCAGCGAGGCGCTGGAGCTGACGTTGCCAATTCCCTTGAGGGTGCGAAGCTCGCGCTCCACCGTCTGCGCAGTTTGGAGCAACGCCGCCGCATCTTCGCTTTTGAGCACTAGCTGCATCTTGTTTCCACTGTCGGGCGGGCCCACGCTGAACCGTGCGCCCGCAATGTCGACCAGGCGGGCCCGAATGAGCGCGTCCACACCCATCATGGACTCTGCGCGCTCGGTGCGGTGCACCGTGGTGATGGTCAGCACCGCACGACGGGCCTCGGCTGCGGCGCCCGGCGCAAAGGCATCTCCGCTGGAGCCCCCGCCAACCGAACTGAACACGCCCACGACTTGGGGCAATTCCATGATGGCCTGGCGCACCCGCTCGGCCGTGTCGGCGGTCTCGGCCAGCGTGCTGCCCGGGGGCAACTCCAAAGTGACCTGGGTCTGGTCGCGGTCGGCTGCAGGTACAAAACCCGTTGGCAGCAAGGGCACCAGCGCAATCGAGCCAACGAAAAACAAGCCCGCCCCCAACGCGGTCCACCAGCGGTGGCGCAGGCACCAGCGCATGGCGCGCATGTAGCGGGCCATGATCCAGCCGTCTGGAGGCTCTGTGGTTTGCACCGCGCCGCTGGCGTCACGCGGGGAGCGCAAGATGTAGGCGGCCATCATGGGCGTGAGCAAGCGCGCCACCAGCAGGGACGCGAGAATGGCCAGTACCGCGGTCCAGCCAAACTGCTTGAAAAACAGACCTGGTACGCCGCCCATGAAAGCAGTGGGCAAAAACACCGCCACCAGCGCAAAAGTGGTGGCAATCACCGCCATGCCAATCTCATCGGCGGCTTCCATCGATGCCTGAAACGGCGTCTTGCCCATGCGAAGGTGGCGGGAAATATTTTCGATCTCCACAATCGCATCGTCCACCAACACGCCTACCACCAGGGCCAGCGAGAGCAGCGTTACCGTGTTGAGCGTGTAGCCAAAGTACTTCAGGCCCAAAAAGGTGGGTATCACCGACAAGGGCAAAGCGGCAGCTGCTACCAGCGTGGCGCGCCAGTCGCGCAAAAACCACAACACCACGAGTACCGCGAGCAGGGCCCCGTCGTAGAGCAGTTCCATGGAGCCTTTGAAGTTTTCCTCAACCGGGCGGGCGTTGTCAATCACTGCGGCCAGCACGACATTGGGGTGCTCCGCTTGCAGGGCCGCGACTACGGCGCGCGCACCGCGCGCTACGTCAATTTCGCTAGCGCCTTTGGTACGAAACACCTCAAAGCCCACAACGGCCTGACCGTTCATGGTGGCCAAAGAACGTGGCTCGCTAACCGTGTCGACCACCCGCGCAACGTCGCCCAAGCGGATATGGCGGCCGTCTTGCAGCGGCAGTTCTAAATCGGCCAAGGCAGCCGCCGATGGCACGGTAGCTATGGTGCGCACCGACTGCTCAGCCCCGCTAATGTCACCACGCCCGCCCGGAGACTCTTGCTGCACGAGCTTTAAGCGGCGCGATACGTCCAGGGCCGACACCTGCAGAGAGGCCATTTGCGCTGCATCCAGTTCCACACGCACTTCGCGGCTCACACCGCCCACCCGGTTGACCGCGCCGACACCGGGCACCGCACGCAGGCGCTTGGCCACCGTGTTGTCGACAAACCAGCTCACGGCCTCGTCGTCCAGAGTCGCCATGCCCGGTGCCTGCCGCGCCTGGGCGGTAAAGGTCAGCACCACCCGGCCAGCGGTCGACGCCTTGGTCACGGATGGGTCGCGCACTTCGCTGGGCAAGTCAGCACGCACACTGGCCACCGCATCGCGCACGTCGTTGACCGCTTCGTTGATGGGCTTTTCCAGCACAAATTCCACTGTCACACTCACGCTGCCGTCCAGCACCTTGGTGTAGACGTTTTTGACGCCGGCCAGCGTGGCCACCGCGTCCTCGATCTTGCGCGCCACCTCGGTTTCCAGCTGCGCAGGCGCTGCGCCGGGCAGGCTGGCGCCCACCGTCACGATAGGCAGTTCAATGTCCGGGAAGTCTTGCACCACACTGGCTCGGAAAGCCAGCAAGCCTGCCAAGGACAGCAGGGCGAACAGCATGATCGCCGGAATCGGGTTCTTGATCGAAAGCGAGGAAAAATTCACACGCGCTCCTCAGGGCGCGCTGGCGGACTTGCCAGCTCGGGTCGCGGAAATTGCATCCGGCACCACGGGAGGCACGGTTTTCACCATATCGCCGTCGTTTAGGAATCCGGCCCCACTGGCCACCACCCGTGCGCCCTTTGCAAGACCGTCCAGCACTTCGACCAGTCCTGCCGCAGCATCTCCAACGCGCCGCCCGGTGGTGATCTTGACTTGGCTTACCCGTCCATCGGGCTGCACCACAAAACAGTAACTGAAACCGTCGCGCACCACTACCGCTTGCTGCGCAATGGTCAGTGCCTCTGACTTACCGAGCACAAAGCTGCCCTGCGCGTACATGCCCGGCTTAAAAGCCGCTGAAAGCGGCGTTTTGCCAGAGGCTGCAGGCCCGAGCAAATCGACAAACACCAGTCCAAGCCGGGTTTGCGCATCCACGGTAGGCGCCACCATGCGCACCCGACCCTGGGCTTGGGCGCCGCCCGGCGCTAGCACCACTGCGGCGGTACCAACCGGCACCCGGGCAAGTTCGGCCGAGGTCAGCTCCGCGCGCCACTCCAAGCGACCCTGGCGAATCATGCGAAACATTTCACTGCCTGCGCCTACCACCGCGCCCAGCGCTGTACTTCGCGAAGTGATGGTACCGTTGTCGGGAGCAAGCACCTGGGTGTTTTTCAGCCGTAGCAGCTGCGCTTGCAAGGCTGCCTTGGCCGACTCCAGGCGCGCAGCCGCAGCTTGCTCGGTAGTCAGCAATTGGGCAATTTGCTGGGCACTGAGTGCCCCGGTGCTTTGCAGCGCGCGCGCGCGCTCGGCGTTGCCTGCGGCGTCAAGGCTGTTGGCCTGTGCTTCCGCCAGTTGCGCGCGCGCCAGCGCCACATCCGCCTGAACGCTCTCGGCAGCCAAAGTGGCAAGCACCTGCCCGCGCTGCACCACATCGCCCACCGCGGCGTGAAGCTCCTGCACCCGCATACCCGCCAATTCGGCGCCCACACTGGCCTCCTGCCAGGCCATCACGTTGCCGTTGGCCGATAGCACGGTCGGAATGCTTCGCACCGATGCTTGCACGGTGTTCACCGTGAGCGCAGGTTTGACAGCCGATGGCGCTGAAGAGTCCGTCGCAAAGGCGTGCGTTGCCATCAAGCCCATGCAGAGCAGCCCCAGACCCCTGCCCATCGGCTGGCCGTTGGGGCACAAGTTATTCAGCATCATCCGTGTCATGCGCGTTACTTTCGTGTACATCAATACATTGCAAGGGGCGGCCGAGCACTCAAGGCGCGACCAGTGCTACCGGCGGAACCACGGTGCTGCGCGCGGCCTGGGCATCCCAGCCGCCGCCGGCGGCGCGGTACAAGGCCACCCAAGCGCGCTGGTGATCCAACTGCAGCGCTGCCAAGGCCGACTCGGCTGCCAAGGCGGCACGGCGTGTTTCTTCCAGTTCCACCAGACTCGCCATGCCTTGCGCATAGCGCTGGCGGCTCCCTTCGAAGGCCTGGGCGTAGCCAGCAAACGCCAAACCGGCGTCGGCACTGCGGGACTGGGCGCTTTGCAGGTTGACCAAAGCCTCTTCGACCTCACGCACCGCACCACGCACCTTGGCGCGGTAGGCCACGACGCTTTGGGCGTAATTGGCCTGCGCGAGGTCGACGTTGGCTGCGCGCTGGCCGGCGTCAAACACCGGCAATGTCAAGCCCAAAGGGCCAAGCGACCACGTCGTAAGGTCAGACTCGGCTCCCATCGCACTGTAGTGCAATCCACCAATCGAACCGCTCAAGGTCAGGCGCGGCCACTGCTGCGCTTGCGCGCTGCCCACGGCGGCGCTGGCCACCACCACATCGCGCTCGGCAGCGAACACGTCAGGGCGCTGGCTGATGGTTTGCGCTGGTATTTCCGACAGGGAGAACGCAGGCAAATCTGGTGGGGTGTGGCCCACCGAAGCCAGGCGTTGGCGTAAGGCAGGCTCTTCCCATGCGGTCAGCGCTACCAGGCCTTTAAGCGCCACATCGCACTGGGCCCTTTGCTGGCTTTGATGGGCACGGCTGTCGGCGGCGCTGGCCTGGGCAAGCGCAAGATCGCCGGCGCGGGCAACGCCTGCATGCATCAACAGGTCTGTCAAGCGGGCTGTTTCCTGGCGCGAGACCGCGTCTCGGTCCGCAATCGAGGCCAGGCGCGTACACGCACGCCACGCAAAATAGCCATTGGCGACTTCAGCCGCCACGGCAACCCGCGCGTCATGCCATTGCGCCTGGCCAGACTGTACCTGGGCGTTGGCCGCATCGTTGGCCACGCGATTGGCGCCCACCATATCCACCTCCCAGGCCGCTTGCAGCCCGACGCTGGCACTGGTGGCGGCGGGCGACAGCGGCTGGGTCTGGCCCCGGCTTGCAGACACGGTGCCATCCAAGCGCGGCAACAAGGTGCTGCGCGCGGCGGCTTGGTTTGCGCGCGCCGACTGCAAGCGCGCGGCGGCCTGCGCCACGCTGGGGCTGGCGTCTTGGGCTGCATCCAATAAATCGAGCAATAAAGCGTCGCTTTGTGCTTTCCACCAGTCGCGCAGCTGAACCAACTGGCCTTGGTGGGGGAGTGGCGCCTGCCAGTGCGTGCTGAGCTGGGGCGTTACCTCGGTGGGCGGCAAGCCCAGAGCACACCCCGACAGGCACACCACCGCCAAAAGCCACGCGCGCGATCGCAGTACACGGGCTACAGCGGCAAAGGGTAATTGACTCATAGGCTCACAGTGCAAAGAACGTCTCTGGGAGGAATCAGTGATGGTGCGCCAATTGGCTGACCAAGGTCACCAAAAAGATACCGCCCAGCAGCCACCCGATTTGCGCCGCCGTCTGGCGTGCGGCGAGCCGCTTTTGCAACTGCGGAATCAGGTCGGCCAATGCTACGTACACAAAACTACTGGAAGCCACCACCAAAAAATACGGCAGGTAGCCCGTCAGCTGCTCGACGAGCCAAAAACCCAGCAAACCACCCAAGGCAGTGATGGAGCCGGCCAAAGACACTTTGAGCAACGCTGCCTGGCGGTCGGTGGTGCTGGAGCGCAGCACCATCAGATCGCCCATGTGGTGAGGCACTTCGTGGGCCAGTACCGCCAGCGACGCGATCACTCCCAAGCGCAAATCCGCCATAAACGCAGAAGCAATCAGCACGCCATCGCCAAAACAATGCACGCTGTCACCCGCCAGCACGGCCCAGCCACCCGACGCATGGCTGTGCCCATGGGAATGCCCATGGTCGTGACCGCCACCTTCAGGCTGGTTATGCCCGTGGTCGCCGTGTTCATGCCCGTGGTGCCAGAGCTCAGCTTTGTCCAGCATAAAAAAGAACACCAGCCCGACCAGCAGTGTCATGAAAAGATGATCGGGGCCAATGTCGCTTTCAAATGCCTCGGGCAGCAAGTGCATGAAGGCTGTGGCCAGCAAGGCCCCTGCCGCCAGGCTGAGCATGTGCTGGGTGTAGCGCGCGAGCAAGCCAAAGCTCAGCGCCGCCGCGACCCACACGCTGCCCACACCTGCAAACAGCGTGCCTAACAATATGGCCAGCAAAATCATAAAACGACTTGGATGAGGGAAATGCGGTGTCGGATGTTCATACGCCGCGCGCTTTGAGCCACTGGCGCATGCGCTCCCACGCGTCGAGGGCCGCTTCTTTGCGGTAGCTCGGGCGGTAGTCGGCGTGAAAAGCGTGGGGCGTATCCGGGTAGACCACAAACTGCGAGGCCATGGCCGCCGCAGGGCCGGCCGCCAATGCCGTTTTCATCGCATCTACAGTCTCTAGCGCAATGCCCGCGTCGGCGGCGCCATACAAACCCAGCACCGGCGCATGCAATTTGCCCGCAATATCCACCGGATGCAAGGGTGTGAGCGCCGAGCGCTGGCCTACCAGGCGCCCGTACCAAGCCACCCCGGCTTTCACCTGGGGCTGGTGCGCGGCATAGAGCCAGGTAATGCGTCCGCCCCAGCAAAAACCCGTGATCGCCAGACGCCCGGCGTCGCCGCCGTTGCGTGCCGCCCAGGCCACGGTAGCGTCCAGATCGGCCATGACCTGCGCATCTGGCACCTTGGACACCACTTGCGCCATCAGCTGACCCATGTCGGCATAGCTTGACGCGTCGCCCTGCCGGGCCATCAAGTCAGGGGCAATCGCCAGGTAACCCAGGTGCGCCAGGCGCCGGGTCACGTCGGCAATGTGCGCGTGCACGCCAAATATCTCGGGTACCACCAGCACCACCGGGGCATTTTTAGCGCCCACCGGTGCTGAGCGGTAGGCGGGCATGGCGTAGCCATGGACATCAATGCTGACCGGTCCGGCCAACAGACCGTCCACCGGTGTATGCACCAATGTCTGGGCCGCCACCGGCACTGTGGCTGCGGCAAAACCTGCGCCCGCTGCGGCTTTGAGGGCAGTGCGGCGGCTGACATGGGCATCGCTGGTGCGGGTGTCAAGAAGAGCTTGGGCGTCTTGCATGGTGTTGTCGTTCATTCAATTCTCATTTTGGATAGCAAAAAACGCCCACGTTCGCTTGCCCAGGGCAGGCAGCGAACACTTGCCGGGCCGGGACAAATGAGCAGTTGATTGTGCCGCAGGCCCGTGAAAGCGACACACCAGGGGTTTTGTGCATTGCGCAGGCACGCTCAATGCGCCTGGTCCCAGTTCGGTCCCACCCCCATTTCGGCCAGCAGCGGCACCTTCAGGGTGGCCACTTCGGCCATCAGGCGGGGGATCTCGATCTTCAGCCAATCCACTTCGGCCAGCGGCACCTCGAAAACCAGTTCGTCATGCACCTGCATGATCATCTTGCTGGAGCGGTGCTCGGCGTCGAGCACTTGCTGCACCTTGACCATGCTGAGCTTGATCAGGTCCGCTGCGGTGCCCTGCATGGGCGCATTGATGGCGGCGCGCTCGGCGCCGGCGCGGCGCTGGCCGTTCGGCGAGTTGATCTCGGGCAAATACAGGCGCCTACCGAACACCGTTTCCACATAGCCGCGCGCCTTGGCCTGGGCGCGGGTGTCGTCCATATAGCGCTTGACCCCGGCAAAGCGGGCAAAGTAGCGCTCGATGTAATTTTTGGCCGCCGTGTTGTCGATGCCCAGGTTGCGCGCCAGACCATAGGCGCTCATGCCGTAAATCAGGCCAAAGTTGATCACCTTGGCGTAGCGCCGCTGTTCGCTGCTCACCTGGTCCACGGCCACACCAAAGACTTCGGCCGCCGTGGCGCGGTGCACGTCCAGGCCGTGGTGAAAGGCGTTCAGCAGTGCCTCGTCGCCGCTGATATGCGCCATGATGCGCAGCTCGATCTGGCTGTAGTCGGCGCTGGCAATCACGCTGCCTGCAGGCGCCACAAAGGCCTCGCGCACGCGCCGCCCCTCGGGCGTGCGGATGGGAATGTTCTGTAAATTCGGGTCGTTGCTGGACAAGCGCCCGGTCACCGCCACCGCCTGCGCGTAGTGGGTGTGCACCCGCCCGGTGCGCGGGTGGGCGAGCTGGGACAGCTTGTCGGTGTAGGTGCCTTTGAGTTTGGCCAGGCCCCGGTGTTCCAATATCTTGGCGGGCAGCGGAAAGTCTTCGGCCAGCTTTTCCAGCACCTCTTCGTCGGTGCTGGGGGCGCCGGTGGCGGTTTTTTTGACCACGGGCAGGCCCAGTTTGGTGAAGAAAATCTCGCCAATCTGCTTGGGGCTGCTCAGGTTAAAGGGCTGACCAGCCAGGGCATGGGCCTCAGTTTCCAACTCCAGCATGCGCGCGCCCAGGGTCAGGCTTTGGGCGGCCAGCGTGGGCGCGTCGATCAGCACGCCGTTGCGCTCAATGCGGTACAGCGCCTCGCTGCTGGCGATTTCCAGCGCGTACACAAAGCGCAGCCCCTCATGGGCGGCAATCTGCGGCCACAGCAGTTGGTGGACTTCGAGCGCCATGTCGGCGTCTTCGCAGGCGTATTGCGACGCGCGCTCAATGTCCACCTGGTCAAAGCAAATCTGGCTGGCGCCCTTGCCGCACAGGTCTTCAAAGCTCAGACCGCTGCGCCCCAGGTGGCGCTCGGCCAGGCTCGCCAGGCCATGGGGCTTGTGTACTTCGAGCACATAGCTTTGCAGCATGGTGTCGTGGGCGTAGCCTTGTACCTCTATGCCGTGGTTGGCAAACACATGGCGGTCGTATTTGACGTGCTGGCCGAGTTTGTGGTGCAGCGGGTCTTCCAGCCAGGGTTTGAGCAGCGAGAGCACCTGCTCGCGTGGCAACTGCGCGGGCGCGCCGGGGTAGCGGTGCGCCAGCGGAATGTAGGCCGCCTCGCCTGCCACCACGCACAGGCTGATGCCCACGATTTCGGCGCGCATTTCGTCAATGGAGGTGGTCTCGGTGTCCAGCGCCACCAAATCGGCGGCCTGCACCACCGCCAGCCAGCGCTCCAGCGCCTCCAGGGTCAACACCGTCTCGTAGGTGTTGGCGCGCTGCGGGGCATCGTCGCCAAACAAACTGGTTTGCGCGTTGGCGTCCGCGTCGCCTGGGGCTGCGGTAGCCGGCCCGGCGCCCGCCATCTGGGGCAGTGGGCCGTCCGAGAACAAATCGGCCTCGCCGGTGGCGCGTGCGCGGGGTGCCTGCTTGGCCATCTCGGCGGCGGCCGAGCGCGCCAGGCCCTTGAAGCCCACGCGCTCATAAAAGTCGTGCAAGGCCGCGGTTTCTTGCGCTCGCGTCACGAGTTCGTCGAACGCGGGCAGGCCGGGCAGCCAGTCGCGCAGGTCGCAGTCGGTCTTGATGGTCAGCAGCTGGCGCCCGGTAGGCAGCCAGTCCAGCGCCTTGCGCAGGTTTTCACCCACCACCCCTTTGATCGAGTCGGCATTGGCCACCACGCCTTGCAAGTTACCATATTCCTGCAGCCACTTCACGGCGGTTTTGGGACCGACTTTGGAGACGCCGGGCACGTTGTCCACCGTGTCGCCGACCAGGGTTTGGTAGTCCAGCATCAGGTGCGCGGGCACACCAAACTCCTCTTGTACGCCTGCCAGGTCGCGCCGCTTGCCGTTCATGGTGTCGATGATGGTGATGCGCTCGTTGACCAATTGCGCCAGGTCTTTGTCACCGCTGCTGACCACCACGTCCATGCCTTGGGCTGCCGCCAGCACCGCCAGGGTGCCGATCACGTCGTCCGCCTCTACGCCCGGCACGTCCAGCACACGCATGCCCAAGAGGTGCACTACCTCATGGATCGGCGCAATTTGCAAGCGCAAATCGTCTGGCATGGGGGCGCGCTGGGCCTTGTATTGGGGATAAATGGCATCGCGAAAGGTGGGGCCTTTGGCGTCAAACACGCAGGCCACATAGGCCGCAGGCACCTCTTTTTGCAGCGCCTGCATCATGTTGACCATGCCGCGCAGCGCACCCGTGGGGCTGCTGCTGGGGTCGCCGGGGATGGCGCGCAGGTCAGGCATGGCATGGAAGGCGCGGTACAAATAACTCGATCCATCGATCAGCAAAAGGGTGTTGGGGGCGTGGTGCATCGTGCCATTTTGCCTTCGCGTTTGTGCCCGGGCAGCGCCCTACAATTGCAGCTGGCCTTTTTGGCACCGGGCGGCCCGCGCGCTGCAGTTGTTTCAGCGTTCATCACACGGGTTGGATTCATGGCGGTTTACACGGAAGTTTCATTCACCCAGGCCAGCGCCTTGTTCGAAAGCCTGAGCCTGGGGCCGCTGACACGCCTGGAAGGCTGCTCCGGCGGCATTGAAAACACCAATTACTTTGCCGACACCACGCAGGCGCGCTACGTGCTTACCCTGTTTGAGCGACTGACGGCCGAGCAACTCCCTTACTACCTGCGCCTGATGGCGCACCTGGCCGCCCACGGCATCGCAGTGCCCAACCCGGCGGCTGACGCGAAGTGTGAAGTACTGCATTCCCTGTGCGGCAAACCCGCAGCCATCGTCAACCTTCTCACCGGTGCCAGCGAGCTTGCGCCTCGCGCAGCGCACTGCGCCCAGGTGGGCGAGATGCTGGCGCGCATGCATTTGGTAGGCCGCAGCTTTGCCATGCGCCAGGACAACCTGCGCGGCCTGCCCTGGTGGAACGACACCGTACCGGTGGTCTTGCCCAACCTTGAACCCGCGCAGGCCACGCTGCTGCAGTCTGAACTGGCTTACCAAAACCACGTCGCCACCCTGCCCGCCTATGCAGCGCTACCGCGCGGCCCCATCCACGCCGATTTGTTTCGCGACAACGTGATGTTTGCCCCAGAGGCCGACGCCAACGGCGCGCCGGTGCTCAGCGGCTTTTTTGACTTCTACTTTGCCGGCAACGACGCCTGGGTATTTGACATCGCGGTGTGCCTGAACGACTGGTGCGTAGACCTGGACAGCGGCGCCACCGTGCCCGAGCGCACTGCGGCATTCTTGTCAGCCTACGAGCGCGTGCGCCCGCTGGAGGCCGCGGAGCGCGCGCTGCTTGGCGCCATGCTGCGCGCTGCCGCCCTGCGCTTTTGGCTCTCGCGCCTGTGGGACTGGTACCTGCCGCGCGAGGCCAGCATGCTCAAACCCCACGACCCCACGCGCTTTGAGCGCCTGTTGCAGCAGCGCGTTGCACACCCCTACGCGCCCGCATGGGTTGCGGCAGATTTTCCGACTGTGAATTGACCCCCATGAAACTCAACATTCTTCCTCCGCGCCACGGCGTTTTGTGGGTCAAGCTGGGCGTCAAGACTTTTTTGCGTCAGCCGCTGGCGCTCTCGGGTTTGTTCTTTATCTTCATGGCGCTGATGTCCATTTTGAGCCTGGTGCCGGTGCTGGGCAATGCGCTCGCGCTGGCCCTGCTTCCCGGCGCCACGCTGGGGCTGATGGCGGCCACCCAGGAGGCAGTCAAAGGCAAATTCCCTATGCCCACCGTGTTGCTCAGCGGCTTTCGTGCGGGAAGGCAAGAGCTGCGCTCGATGCTGGTGCTCGGTGCGCTGTACGCCTTGGGGTTTCTGATGGTACTGGCCTGCTCGGCCTTGGTCGACGGCGGCACGTTCGCCAAACTCTACCTGTTCGGTGGCAGCGCCGGGACAGAAGTATTGACCGACAAAAATTTTGAAACCGCCGCGGTGCTGGCCCTGGTGCTTTACCTCCCGCTTTCACTGCTTTTTTGGCACGCGCCCGCACTGGTGCACTGGCACGGTATGTCTCCAATGAAGAGCCTGTTTTTCAGCCTGGTCGCGTGTTGGCGAAACATGGGTGCTTTTTTGTTCTACGGCCTGGTGTGGATGGGGTTTTTCGTGCTGGTAGGCACGGCCATTGCGCTGGTCGCGAGCCTCTCTGGCAGCGAGGAGATGGTTGCAGCGGTGCTGTTTCCGTGTGCGCTGGTGATGGCATCGATGTTTTTCACCTCGATTTATTTCACCTTTGCCGACAGCTTTGACGCAACGACTGACGTATTGGCCTAAACCCACGCCACACCGTCTGCGACTGTCGCACTTTTGTCATAAAAAAGACATGTAGGCGCACTAGCCTCTGCGCATGCAAACGCTCCCGCGCTGCAACCGTCAGAGCCTTAGCCCCATGCAATCCCCCTTCGCAAAATCACCTTGGTCCGTGCGGCGTGTAGTACCTGTGCTGCTGGCGCATGGGTTGTCAGTCCTGGCGAGCGCAGCCACCGCACAAGCCACGGTTGTCAACGAACCGGCCGTTCTTGCGCCACGCCGCACGGAAATCGCGCTGCGGCTGCAAGATTTTTTTCAGACGCCCGTAGGCGCCAAGGGCTTGGTCATCAGCGACACACTCCAACTGGCCAAGGGACAGCGTGTGCGGCTAATCGGCTATGTGGTGCAGCAAGAAGTGGCAACCCTGGGGCGCTTTTTGCTCACGCCGCGCCCGGTACAAATGAGCCAGCACGCCGACGGCGAGGCCGACGACCTGCCGCCCGCCACCGTGTTGGTGCGCCTGGACGCTAGCCAGCAAGACTGGGCCGTGGCCCATGCGCGCGGTCTGTTCGAAGTGACCGGGACGCTGGACGTGGGACGACTGGAGGAGAGCGACGGCCGCGTGTCGTGGTTTCGCCTGCAGCTCGACCCGCAAGCGGTGCGCGCTATGAGCGGTTTTGAGGTGAGCAACTACCTGCACAGCCTGCAACACAGCCATTGAGCCCGGCCCCAGCCTATTTCCCCTTGATTGCCATTGCCCGAAACGGAGACACCATGCGATTACCCAGCCTGCAAGGCCTTAGCCCCTTGGCCCTTTGCGCTTTTGCGTTTGCCGCCCAGGCAGCGCCCACCGTCACCCGCCTGACACCACCCAGCGAACTGTTCGCCAGCGGCCAGGCCGCACCGGTCATCGCCCGCTTTTTGCCCGGCCAGCGCTTTGACCTGCAAGCCACGGTGCGTCCGGACGAGGCCAGCAAGTCCATTACCAGCGCAAGCTTCGCCATCGACGGCAAAGCGGTAGCTGCCAACGTGGCGCTCAAAGCCTGCGAAGCAGCCTGCCTGAAAGGCGTGCCCGCCAACGCCACCCTGGCCAGCGTGCGCGCCATCAGCGTTGACAAACCCGGCGTGCACCAACTCACCATCACCGCCACCCAAAGCGACGGCCAAACCGTCACAGCCACTGGCAATTTTGAGATCGTTCCGCTGGTGCCCGGCGCGCAAAAGGTGAAAAACATCATCATCCTGCTGGGCGACGGCATGGGCGCCGCGCAGCGGACCGCAGCGCGCATCGTGGGCGGTGGCTACGCGCAGGGCAAAGTCATCACACCCTTGGCCATGGACACTTTTCCGGTTACCGGCATGGTGAAAACCGCGTCCCTCAACTCGGTGGTCACCGACTCGGCGCCCGGCATGACGGCGTATGTGTCGGGCAACAAAAACAACAACAACGAAGAAGGCGTGTTTCCTGACGACACGACCGACCCCTTTGACAACCCGCGCATCGAATACCTGAGCGAATACCTGCACCGCACGCAGGGCAAGGCGCTGGGCCTGGTCACCACCGCCGATGTGTTTGATGCGACCCCCGCTGGCAACGCGGTGCATACCAGCAGCCGCGGCGCGGGCACCGGCATCGTGGACCAGTTTTTGGACGACCGCAAGCTCACAGGCCTGAGCGTGCTCATGGGCGGCGGGCGCAAGTGGTTTATGCCGTCGACCACCCCCGGTTCGGCGCGCGGCGACCGCACCGACTACGCCTTCTCCGCCACCGATGCGCACACCGCTGACATCGTCAAACACTGGGGCGCCGCACCTGGCCAACTGGACAAAGACCGCGATTTGCTGGCCGACTTTCAGACCGCTGGCTTCGCTTACGCCAGCGACAAAACCAGCATGGACGCCATCGACGGCGGCAAAACCGAGCGCCTCTTGGGCCTGTTTGCCCACTCGAACATGAACGTGGCGCTGGACAAAATGGATGGTCGCCGCAACAAGGCGCGCGGCATCACCGGGCGCGTGGTGGACGACTACGGTTTCCCCGACCAACCCATGCTCGATGAGATGGCAGCCAAGGCGCTGAAGGTGCTAGAGCGTGACAAAAAAGGCTTTGTGCTGATGATTGAGGGCGCCTCCATCGACAAACAAGCGCACAACATGGACACCGAGCGCTGGATGCTCGACACCCTGGAATTTGACCGCGCCATTGCGCTGGCCAAGGCCTTTGCCGCCGAACGTGGCGACACCCTGGTGATCGTCACCGCCGACCATGAGTGCGCCGGTGTGGCGCTGATTGGCGGCTCCAAAGTCAGCGACGCACGCCTGCAAGCCCTGGTGCGCGAAGGCGGCGGCACGGCGCTGCGCGACGCGGTGGTGGGCGTGTACGAGCAAGCGGGCTTTCCCAAATACCGCATGGCCACCGACGGCTACCCTGAAACCGCCGACATCGACAACCGCCTGCTGGTGGGCTACGGCGCCAACAGCGACCGCATGGAAGACTTCCGCACCAACGAGCGCCCCCTGCAAGACGGCCAACAACCGTTTGTGAAGAAAGAACCCCTGTCCGCCTACCCCGCAGGCCCCATGGCGCGTGACCCGGACGGCAAATACATGGTCACCGGCCAGGTGCCCGGCGACAGCGCGGTACACACCGCCACCGACATTCCGCTCTCCGCTTTTGGCCCAGGCGCCTATGCGTTTACTGGCGTGCAAGACAACACCGACGTGTTTTTCAAGCTAGCGCAGGCTGCGGTTAAAGGTGTGGTGATGCCCACGCCGTGGAGCGCAAAGAAACCGAGATAAATCTCGGCGCTTCGCGCCATGCAACGAAAAAAAGGCAGTTCACGCTGCCTTTTTTTCGTTTGGGAGGCGTTTAGACCGGCGTCAGCTTGGCCACGCTCAGCGCCAGCCACTTGGTGCCATGGCGCGGGAAGTTGATTTGGGCGCGTGCGTCGTCGCCAGTCCCTTCAAGCGTCAGCACCGCGCCTTCGCCAAACTTGTTGTGAAACACCTGCATGCCCACGCGCAGGCCGTGGGCGGAGGGTTCTTTGCGGGCCACGGGGGCTGCGGCGCTGGCGCCGTACGACGCCGAGCCTAGGCTGCCGCCTGAATATCCACTGGCCTGTGCGCTCCCACCCTGACCCCAACTGCCGCGCAGGGGCTGGCGTTTGGGGGTCAAGAACTTCAGGCAGTCTTCGGGCAGCTCGTCAAAAAACCGGCTTTTCAGGTTGTAGCGGGTTTGGCCGTGCAGCATGCGGGTTTGCGAGTGGCTCAGGTACAGGCGCTGACGGGCGCGGGTAATGGCCACGTACATCAGCCTACGCTCTTCTTCCAGGCCGTCGCGGTCGCTGAGCGAGTTTTCGTGGGGGAACAGGCCTTCTTCCATGCCGGTGATGAACACGCAGTCGAATTCCAGGCCCTTGGCCGAATGGACCGTCATGAGCTGGATGGCGTCTTGCCCGGCCTGGGCCATGTTATCGCCCGCCTCCAGCGCGGCGTGGGTCAAAAATGCCACCAGGGGCGACAGGGTTTCGCCCGTGTCGCCAAATTCGGGCTCGGGCGGCGGAAGATCAGGATTCAGGCCCTGGCTGGCGGGGCTTTGGCTTAAGGTGCCGTCCGCGCCCTGCCCGCCCGTCCCACCCGGCGCGGCGCGGCCAAAGCCTTCCAGGCGCACAAAGCTTTCGGCGGCGTTGACCAGTTCTTCCAAGTTTTCGATGCGGTCCTCGCCCTCGCGCTCCAGGCGGTAGTGGGCCAGCAGTCCGCTGCTATCCAGCATGGTGGCCACGGTTTCCCGCAGGCTCAAAGTAGCCGTTTGTTCGCGCAGGACGTCGATCTTTGCCACAAACGCGCCCAAAAGCGTGCCCGCTTTGCCCGGTACGGCGCTTACCGCGTCGTGAAAAGAGCAGCCCGAGGCCTTGGCCATGTCCTGCAATTGCTCGATGCTGCGCGCGCCAATGCCGCGCGCCGGAAAGTTCACCACCCGCATAAAGCTGGTGTCGTCGTTGGGGTTGGCCAACAGGCGCAAATAGGCCAGCGCGTGCTTGATCTCGGCGCGCTCAAAAAAGCGCAGGCCGCCGTACACCCGGTAAGGCAGCCCAGCGTTGAACAGCGCGGTCTCAATCACCCGGCTTTGGGCGTTGGAGCGGTACAGCACCGCAATCTCGCTGCGCTGGTAGCAGTCTCCCCCCGGATGCTCGGATGGGGTTTTAAGCAGGTGGCGCATTTCGTCCACCATCCACTGCGCTTCTTCAAAGTCGCTGGGGGCTTCAAACACCCGCACCGGTTCACCCGGGCCCTGATCGGTTCGCAGGTTTTTGCCCAGGCGGCGGCTGTTGTGGCTGATCAGCGCGTTGGCCGAGTCCAAGATGTTGCTGTGGCTGCGGTAGTTTTGTTCCAGCTTGATCTGGTGCTGCACGCCAAATTCGCGCACAAAGTCGGCCATATTGCCCACGCGCGCACCGCGAAAGGCGTAGATGCTCTGGTCGTCGTCGCCCACGGCCAATACCGCGCCGCCGTGGCCTTGTGCGTCTGAACCCCCGTCCATACCGACTCCGGCAAGCATCTTGATCCAGGCGTATTGCAGCTTGTTGGTGTCCTGAAACTCGTCGATCAGGATGTGGCGAAAGCGCCGCTGGTAGTGGGTGCGGATGTCGGCATGGTCGCGCAGCACTTCATAGCTGCGCAGCATCAGTTCGCCAAAATCGACCACGCCTTCGCGCTGGCATTGTTCTTCGTACAGCTGGTAAATCTCCACCTTGCGCTTTGTGTCGGCGTCGCGCGCTTCCACCGCTGCGGGGCGCAGGCCATCTTCCTTGCAACTGGCAATAAACCACACCAGTTGCTTGGGCGGAAAGCGCTCTTCGTCCGCGCCAATTTGCTTGCACAAGCGCTTGACCGCGCTGAGCTGGTCTTGCGTGTCCAAAATCTGGAAGGCCTGCGGCAAATTGGCGGTCTTGAAGTGCGCGCGCAAAAAGCGGTTGCACAGGCCGTGAAAGGTGCCAATCCACATGCCCCGGGCGTTGACGGGCAGCATCGCAGACAAGCGGACGACCATCTCTTTGGCCGCCTTGTTGGTAAAGGTGACCGCCAATATGCCGCCCTGCGACACATAGCCGTTTTGCAGCAGCCAAGCGATGCGCGTGGTGAGCACCCGTGTTTTGCCCGACCCGGCACCGGCCAGTATCAGCGCGTGCTCGGGCGGCAGGGCGACGGCGGCGCGCTGCTCGGGGTTGAGGGCGCTGAGCATCGGTGAATCGGGGGCTGCGGAAAACAGGCTGTCCGCGGGGGAATTCGAGGTGAGGGTGTCAGTCTGTGGGTGAGAAGGCATGGCGGCATTGTAGGAACGCGCCGCGCCCGATCTATTGACTTGTTAACGGCGAACCGAACCGATTTCTGGTTGGTTCTGACACACCTGGCGATTCGGCTCGCCAGCGCGGCTGTTGTGCTCGCCGTGATGCGCTTCACCAATACAGGCTGCAAGGGAGCTCCAGTCTTCAAGCAAATATGTGTCAATTTATTTGATTTTGTTGATTTAAACTTTAATATTTAAATATTTTTGAAAAAATACTTTTAAACATTTATTTTATATAAAATTATAATTTCAACTGAATTGAGTTTTGAATATTTAGTATATTGTTACATATTGAACTTGTTAGATTTTCATACAAATAACACCGTAATAATCCCGCTACCGAATTGCGCAAGGCAATAAGGTTAAAGGCAGATTTAATCATTAAATGGAGTATGTATGAATAAAGCAAGTCAACAAGGTTTCACTCTGATCGAACTGATGATCGTGGTCGCCATCGTCGGCATATTGGCGGCGGTAGCGGTGCCGGCGTACCAGGATTACACCGTCAAAGCCAAGGTCACTGATGCCGTGGCAATTTCAGACCCGGCACGCACAGCGCTTGGCATTGCCTGCAGCGATGCAACTTTGTCTGTTGATCAGACCAGCAACGCTTCGTTCAATTTACCAACTGCGGCTACGATAACCTCCAACTATGTAAAGCAAGTCGAAGTGGTCGGCACCTCGGCAAGTGAAGGAAAGGTCACTATCACACTGAATGCAATTGGCTCGGCCATCACACAAGACTCCAAGATTATCTACACTGGAAACTGCTCCGGATCAGGCATGAGTTGGACGGTAACGGGAACCGATTCATTCATCACCAATCCCAAGTATCTCCCCAAGACCTGATATTCTTTTTAAGAGTGGATAGCGCAGCCATATTCCTTATAAGAAATATTTTCTCAACCAAAGAATTCGCAACTCTGGTAGAAAAATTTTAATATCTTTATTGGTATAAATAGCTAACTAATTCACTCACAATTTCCTAGCAAGCAGACCCTCCGCACATGCCATGGCACGCCCATGCATGTGCTGCGGCTATTCCACCAACGCCACCGACTTCACTTGCGCCCACACACTTTGACCCGCCGCCAGTGCCAGCGCATCGCCGGAACGGGCCGTGATTCTTGCCACCAGCGTGGAATCACCACACCGCAGGCGCACCCGCAGTTGAGACGGGTGTGCGTCCGCTTCCACCGCCAGCACCACACAGGACAGCTGGTTTTGGATGCTGGTGTGGCGAGGCTGGTCCAGCGCAATGCTGACGTCACGCGCCAGCACGCGCAGGCGCACTGACTGGCCCAGAGGCAGACCGGTGTCGCGCAACCAAAGACTGCCACCCTGAAAATCCATGCGGACCAATTGCCAGCGCGTATCGCGCTGCGCCACGGTCGCGCGAATCAAGGCCGCTACGCCCTCCCCCAACACGTCACAGGCCACCACTCCCGAGACGCCGCCGCCCGCCAGCACGTCAGCCACCGGCCCGCAGGCACGCACTTGGCCGCGCTCCAAAAGTACCAGGGTGTCCGCTAGACGGGCCACTTCGTCCAGCGAATGGGTGACGTAAAGCATGGGAATATTCAATTGGTCGCGTAAGCGCTCCAGCCAAGGCAATACCTCCTGACGACGCGCGTGGTCCAAGGCCGACAAGGGCTCGTCCAAAAGCAATAAGCGCGGTTGGGTGGCGAGCGCCCGGGCAATTGCCACGCGCTGGCGCTCGCCGCCGGAGAGTTCATGGGTGCGTCGGTCCAACAGTCCACCGATACCCAGCAAGTCAATGGCAGCGTGCAACGCTGGCGCTGCCGTCGCACCTTTGACGCGCGCCACCCCAAACTGCAAGTTGCCGCGAACGTCCAAATGACTAAACAGACTGGCTTCTTGGAACACATAGCCCAGCGGTCTGCGCCAGGTAGGCAGAAAGTATTTTTGCTCCTCATCCTGCCACAGCGCTTGCCCCAGGGACACGCGCGCATGCTGGGCCCGCTCTAAGCCCGCTACGCAGCGCAACAGGCTAGTCTTGCCCGATCCGGAAGCGCCAAACAACACACTGATTCCATGGGCGGGCAGTCCCAAGTCCACATCCAGCGCAAAGTCAGCGCGCGGCAACCGCAGACGAATCTGCAAATTCGGTGATGTCGTCGGACTCATACCGCCTCTTTCTGGGCTGCGCGATTGAACCAGTTCAGGCCCAGCAGGACTGCAAAAGAAAAAACCAACATCCCCGCCGACAGCCAATGGGCCTGCGCATACTCCATGGCTTCTACATGGCCGTAGATTTGCGTGGACAGCACACGTGTCTGACCAGGAATATTGCCGCCCAACATCAGCACCATGCCAAATTCACCCACCGTATGGGCAAACGTCAATATGGCGGCAGTGACAAAGCCTGGGCGCGCCAGTGGCAAGACCACCGTAAAAAAAGTATCTTGGGGCGACGCACGCAAGGTGGCGGCCACTTCCAGCGGCCGTGGGCCTATGGATTCGAAAGCGCGCTGTAGCGGCTGCACGGCAAAAGGCAGGGAATAAATCACCGATCCCAGCAGCAGCCCCGCAAAGCTAAATGGCAAGGTGCCCCAGCCCAGGGCTTGGGTGGTATGGCCCACCGGCCCCTGCGGACCCAAGGCCACCAACAAATAAAACCCCAGAACCGTAGGTGGGAGCACCAGAGGGAGCGCCACGACCGCGCCCACCGGCGCCTTCCATCCTGAAGCCGTGCGCGCCAGCCACCACGCCAGTGGAGTAGCCACTAGCAGCAGCACCAGCGTGGTCAGCCCGGCGAGTTGCAGAGTCAGGGCAATGGCGCTGCGGGTATCGGCGTCCAGAAAATTCACCATGTGTAACCGTAGCTTTTGAGAATGACGTGAGCGCGCTCGCTGCGCAGGTAACGCAGCAAGGCCAGGGCCGCGAGCTTGTCTTTGGCGCCGATCAGCAATACCGCGTCCTGCTGCAGCGGTTGATACAGCGCCTCGGGTACGACCCAGGCCGAGCCTTGGCTAACTTTGCCGTCCATAAAAACCTGCGACAGCGCCACAAAACCCAGCGCCGCGTTGCCGCTGCTGACGAACTGCAGGGTTTGGCTCACGCTTTCTCCCTGCACCAGCTTGCCCTGCAGGCCCTGCGCCAGCCCCAGGGCGTTAAGGGCTTGCAGGGCTGCTGCGCCGTAAGGGGCGGTCTTGGGGTTGGCAATGGCCAGCTTGTCAAAACTCCCCGCGCGGAGCACTTCGCCTTTGGCGTCCACCAAGCTGCTCTGTGGGCTCCACAACACCAGTTTGCCAATGGCATAGGTAAAACGCGTGCCCGCCACGACTTGGCCGTCTTGTTCCAGGCGCGCGGGCGTCTCATCGTCGGCAGCGAGCAACAGGTCAAAAGGCGCACCGTTTTTGATTTGCGCATACAAGCTGCCGGTGGATCCAAAAGCCAGGCGGGCCTGATGGCCAGTGTCTTGCGCAAAGGCCTGCGCAATTTTTTGCATGGGCGCGGTGAAATTCGCCGCTACCGCGACACTTACGTCACCCGCCTGGACCAAGGCAGTGGCTGCCCCCAACAGGGCGGCGAAGCAGTGACGAAGTGCAATCTTCATAGGTTTCGCCATTGAAAGCGGGTGTTTGGGTCAGTATAGCCAGGCGTGCAGGATGACCTCGTGCTTGCCGGAACGCTGCACAAAGACATGTTTTTGGACATCTGCGATCCGAGCGTCCAGGCGGTGTGGCAGGCCTCAACCGCGCACGTGATTGAAGCAAACCCCGCAGGCCAATCACTCCCCTGGCCGGCATGCATGGCGCGGTCCAGCGCCTACACCGCCCGATAGCACCACGCTAGGCGGCGTACTGCATACGGGCGACCAAGGGATGCGGCCAACGCCGGACGGTACAGGCCTAGGTGACCAAACCCCTCAACAAAGCCTTCCAAGAAGCGGCCACCGAACGGCAGGCGGCGACCGGGGTTTGTCAGGCGGCATCAGAGCGCCGGGTCGCGCATTTCCCAGCGAATGGCGTCAATCGCCTTGAGCAGCTCGGGCGACAGCGTGGTGCCATAGGCGTCGATGTCTTCGTCCAGCTGCGCCTGGGTGGTAACGCCGATGATGGTGCTGGCGACTTGCCACTTGGTGTAGCAATACGCCAGCGCCATGCGCGTGGGTGTCAGACCATGCGCCAGCGCCAGCGCGTTGTAGCGGCGCGCGGCTGCCAAGGCCTCCGGGCGGCCCCAGCGCTGTTTGCGGGTGGACTCGAACATCGTGATGCGCGCATTGGCCGGTGCGTCTGGCCCGGTGATGCCCGAGGCGTCGTATTTACCCGTCAGCAGCCCATAGGCCAGCGGCGAATATGCGAGGAGCGAGACATTGAGGCGGTGCATGGCTTCGTCCATGCCGTTTTCGTGGGTGCGGTTGAGCAGGCTGTAGGCGTTTTGCACCGTGGCCACGCGCGGCAGGCCGTGTTGCTCGGCCAGGCGCACAAATTCACACACGCCATACGGCGACTCGTTGGACAAGCCCACGGCGCGCACCTTGCCCGCTTTCACCAACTGGCCCAAGGCGTCGAGCTGGGTGTGCATGGAGGTGACCGCACGGTCTTTGCTGGGGTCGAAATACGGCATGCCAAACAGCGGCACATTGCGGGTGGGCCAGTGCAACTGATACAGGTCGATCACGTCGGTCTGAAGGCGCTTCAGGCTTCCCTCGCAAGCCGCCACGATGTCCGCTGCCGTCACGTCCATAGCGCCGCCGCGCACCCAGGGCATGCCGCGCGAGGGGCCAGCCACCTTGGTGGCAATCGTCAGCTTGTCACGCAGTTGCGGGTTTTTGGCGATCCAGTGGCCAATATAGGTCTCGGTCAACTGAAAGGTTTCGGCGCGCGGGGGCACTGCGTACATCTCTGCCGTATCCCAAAAAGTGACGCCGCGCTCCACCGCGTGGCTTAAAAGGGCGTGGCTGGTGGGCTCGTCCACCTGCTCGCCAAAGGTCATGGTGCCCAGGCAAATGGGGCTGACGTGCAGGTCGCTGCTGCCGAGTTGGATGGTTTTCATGCTGGGTTCGTGTTTCAGTAGAGAAAAAATGGACAAGGGGTGGGCGCGATTTCAGGCTAGCGGGGCTTGCCGGGCCCGCGCCTCTTCTTGCAGGCGCAGTACGCGCCGTTGCACTTTACCAGTGGTGGTCATGGGCAAGGCGTCGACAAATTCGATCTCTTTGGGGTATTCGTAGGGCGCGAGCAAGCCTTTCACGTGCGCCTGCAACTCGGCCACCAGGCGCGCCTGGAACTTCTGTACGCCTTTGGCGCCCAAGGCCTGCTGCGCGGACAGCGCGTCCGGCGACAAGACCACATAGGCCTTGACCAGCGCACCCCGGTCCGCGTCGGGCTTGGGCACCACGGCCGCGTTGGCCACCGCCGGGTGCTTGACCAGGCAATTCTCGATCTCGCCCGGCCCGATGCGGTAGCCCGCCGACTTGAACACATCGTCGCTGCGGCCCTGGTACCAGAGGTAGCCATCGGCGTCGCGCACCGCCAGGTCACCGGTGCGGCACCAGTCGCCGGTGAACTTGGCTCGGGTGGCGGCCTCGTTTTTCCAGTAACCCAAAAAGAAAATCGGGTCGGGCTTGCCATGCACGTCCAGGCGGTGCAAGGCCACATCGCCGGGCTCGCCCACCGCGCATTCCTGGCCCGCGTCGTCAATCACCGCCACCCGGTGGCCGGGGTAGCCCATGCCCATGCTTCCGGGTTTGGGCGGCCAGAAGGTGCTGGAGTTGCCCACGATGTAGTTGATCTCGGTCTGGCCGAACATTTCGTTCACCGTCACGCCGAGTTGCTGCTGGCAATAGCCAAACACCGCGTCGCCCACCGCCTCGCCCGCGCTCATGATGGCTTGCAGTCGCAAACCAAACTGCTGGCGCACGGTGCGCTGGCCCTGGCCGGAAAACGCCTTCATCATGGCCTTGAGCGCCGTAGGGAACAAAAACGTGTGGGTGACGCCACAGTCGCGCATCAGCGAAAACGCGGCTTCGGGGCTGAAACGCCCACCAAACGCCACGATCTCGCGGCCAAAGTAGAGCGTGGGCAGCAGCGCGTCCATCAGCCCGCCGGTCCAGGCCCAATCCGCCGGGCTCCAAAACACCGCGTTCGAGCCTGTGGGCAGGTCGGTCAAACCCGCGCCAGTGCCGCCAGGGTCAAAGCCAAACCAGTTTTGGCTGCACACGAAGCCAGTCAGGTTGCCGATGAGCGCGCGGTGGGGAATCAGCGCGCCCTTGGGGTTGCCGGTGGTGCCGCTGGTGTAAATCAGCACCGCCGGGTCTGCGGCCAGGGTGTTGACGGGCTTGAAGCGCTGCGGCGCATGCGCCAGCGCTTTGGCAAAGTCCAGCTGCACAAAGCCGGCTGCCGCCTGACCAAGTCCAGCGCCAGCGCCGCCGACCACGAGCACGCTACGCAACAAAGGGCATTGCGCCGCGCTGTCATTGAGCCCGTCGATGGCGCTGGCGTGGCAGATCGCTACCGCTGCGTCGCTGTCTTGCAGGCGAAACGCCAAGGCTTCAGGCCCAAACAGCATGGACAGCGGCACCGCCACTGCGCCCATTTGCAGTACCGCGATGTAGGCCACCGCCGTCTCAAAACACTGCGGCATGGCGATAGCCACACGGTCGCCCAGTCGCACGCCCTGCCCCTTGAGCACCTGCGAGAGGCGGTTGGCCTGCGCCTGGAGGTCGGCGTAGCTATGAATGGCAACGGGAGCCACGGCATCGACCGGGTGCACCCGGATGGCCACCCGCTGCGCCGCGTCTGGCGCGGCCGCCCAGCGCGCGCAGCACCAATGCGCCATATTGAAATAGCGGGGCACCACCCAGCCAAACTGCTGGTGCAAGGCGGTGTAGCCCGGCGGGAACTGGGGCGCAGCGGGGGCGTCAGGCGCGGCGCGTGTGTCCCGGTTCGGACTAGGGGGCACGGGCTTGGGGCGGGGGGATGGGGTGCGGCTCTTTATCATTGGTGCAATGTACCAAGTTCAAAGACTCCCCCGAAGTGAATTCGTCCCCATCCGCAACCTGAGTTACCACGTGCAAATCTGGGGCGCGCCCGCTCCCGGCAAAACGCCGCTGGTAATGGTGCACGGTTGGATGGACGTGGCTGCGTCCTACCAGTTTGTGGTCGACGCCCTGGGCCACGACCACTACGTAATCGCCCCGGACTGGCGTGGCTACGGCAAAACATCGTCGGGCGGGGCGGATAACTTCTGGTTTCCCGACTACCTGGCCGACCTGGACTTTTTGCTCGACCACTATGCGCCCGACCAAACCGTCAACCTGGTGGGCCACAGCATGGGCGGCAATGTGGTGATGCATTACGCCGGTGTGCGGCCCGAGCGCATTCGCCGCCTGGTCAACCTGGAGGGCTTTGGCATGCCCGCCACCACGCCCGACCAGGCACCCGGGCGCTACGCCAAGTGGATGGACGAGCTAAAAAAGCTTCACAAGGGCGAAATGGACCTGCGCCCCTACAGCGCCCCCGCCGGCGTGGCGCGGCGGCTGATGAAAACCAACCCGCGCCTGAGCGCCGACAAGGCCGAGTGGCTGGCACGCCACTGGGCGCAAGAAAACGTGCAGGGCGAATGGAACATCCTGGGCGAGCCCGGCCATAAACTGAGCAACGCCAACCTCTACCGGGTAGAAGAAGTGCGCGCCCTCTACCAGCGCCTGAGCATGCCGGTGCTGGCGGTAGAAGCCTCAGACAACAGCCTGGACTTCTGGTGGAAAGGCAAGTTCACCTTGGCCCAGTACCACGAGCGGCTGCAGGCGGTGCCGCATGTGGAAATCGCCCGGATTGAGGACGCCGGCCACATGATGCACCACGATCAGCCCGAAGTGCTGGCGGCACTGATTGAGCGGTTTATTACTTGACCCCATGGGGTCAAATATTCCCTTTATGGCAATCAGTTGATGCGACTGGTTGCATCAAAAAGAGGTGGGACAGCTGTCCCACTTGAAATCCCGTAAGGTTACGGATATCGAGCAACACATCAAAAGACCAAAATAAATTGCTCTTTAAAGGGCCATTTTGCCGCAGCAAAGCCCTCCGGCGACTTAATTGTTTCTATGAGATCACTGTCGCAGTGTTCGGTCAGCTAACTCTTACCGTAAGAACTGGCCAACTCTTAGGCTAATACTTGTGCCGAAAACTCAGTGAGTGGTAATCCCCCCGATAAACCAAAGGTCCGAGAAGTAGAATTTTCCAAGAAGGAAGTTCTACGTGAAGAAGTCAAGATTTACCGACAGCCAGATCATGGCTGCCTTGAAGCGTGTTGAA
>CANFWT010000041.1 GCA_947450895.1 Comamonadaceae bacterium
ATCGACGCCCTGAGCGGCGACTACGAAGACCGTTTCATGCTGCACTACAACATGCCCCCGTTCGCCACAGGCGAAACCGGCCGCGTTGGAACCCCTAAGCGCCGCGAAATCGGCCACGGCCGTCTGGCCAAGCGCGCGCTGGTCGCCTGCTTGCCTTCCAAGGAAGACTTCCCTTACACCATGCGCGTGGTGTCGGAAATCACCGAGTCCAATGGTTCTTCGTCCATGGCTTCGGTTTGCGGCGGCTGCTTGTCGCTGATGGACGCTGGCGTTCCCATGAAAGCGCACGTGGCCGGTATTGCTATGGGCCTGATCAAGGAAGACAACCGCTTTGCGGTGCTGACCGACATCTTGGGTGACGAAGACCACCTGGGCGACATGGACTTCAAGGTGGCCGGTACCACCAACGGCATTACCGCGCTGCAAATGGACATCAAAATCCAGGGCATCACCAAAGAAATCATGCAAGTGGCGCTGGCCCAGGCCAAAGAAGCGCGCATGCACATTCTGGGCAAGATGCAAGAAGCGATGGCCGAGGCCAAAACCGAAGTGTCCAACTTCGCGCCCCGCCTGTTCACCATGAAGATCAACCCCGAGAAGATCCGTGACGTGATCGGCAAGGGCGGCGCTGTCATCCGTGCGCTGACCGAAGAGACCGGCACGCAGATCAACATCGAGGAAGACGGCACCATCACCATTGCGTCGAGCGACCCCGCCAAGGCTGAAGAAGCCAAGCGCCGCATTGAACAGATCACCGCTGAAGTGGAAATTGGCAAGACCTACGAAGGCCCGATCACCAAGATTTTGGACTTCGGCGCGCTGGTCAACCTCATGCCCGGTAAAGACGGTTTGCTGCACATTAGCCAAATCTCGCACGACCGTGTGGAAAAAGTCACCGACTATTTGACTGAAGGCCAGATCGTCAAGGTCAAGGTTTTGGAGACCGATGAAAAAGGCCGTATCAAGCTGTCCATGAAGGCGCTGCTGGACCGCCCCATGCACGGCGGCAACGGCCACGGCGATCACGCCTAAGCAGCTTAGCAGCCAATAAAACGCACGCTGGCGCCATCTTTCAGCGTGCGTTTTTTGCGTTCAAGCCTATGAAAGCCATTGAAATCTCTTCCTTCGGCGCGCCCGAGGTACTGCGTGTGGCCGAGCGGCCGGCGCCAGTGCCTGGGGTGGGCGAGCTGCTGATCCAGGTCAGCGCCAGCGGTATCAACCGGCCTGACGTGTTGCAGCGCATGGGGATGTACCCCGCGCCCGCGGACGCATCGGATATTCCGGGGCTGGAAGTGGCTGGCGTGATCGTCTCGGGCGACGCGCAGGCCATGGCGGCAGCCCATCTGCAAGTGGGCGACCGCGTGTGCGCTTTGGTGGCTGGTGGCGGATATGCAGAACTTTGCGTTGCGCCCGTGGCCCAATGTCTACCGATTCCACAGGGTTTGACGGACATTGAGGCTGCAGGTCTGCCCGAGACATTTTTCACGGTCTGGAGCAATGTGTTTGACCGGGGACGTTTGCAAGCGGGCGAGACTTTGCTGGTGCAAGGCGGCTCCAGCGGCATTGGCGTCACCGCCATTCAAATGGCCAAAGCCCTGGGGGCGGCCGTGATCTTGACGGCGGGAAGCGACGCAAAGTGCGCCGCCTGTTTGGCCCTCGGCGCGGACCACGCCATCAACTACAAGACCCAGGACTTTGAAGCCGAGGTGCTGCACCTGACGCAAGGTCGTGGCGTGGACGTGGTGCTCGATATGGTGGCCGGCGCCTACGTAGCCAAAGAGCTCAATTGCCTGGCCGAAGATGGCCGCTTGGTCATCATCGCAGTGCAAGGCGGCGTGCAAACCGAGGTGAATGCGGGTTTGCTGATGCGCAAGCGCCTGACCGTGACCGGTTCGACCCTGCGTGTGCGCCCGGTCGCGTTCAAGGCGGCGATTGCCCAGGCGCTGCTGCGCCAGGTGTGGCCGCTGCTGGCCGATGGTCGCATCAAGCCAGTGGTGCACGCCGTGTTTGCCGCCGCGCAGGCCGCCAAGGCGCACGCTGCCATGGAAGCCAGCGACCACGTGGGCAAAATTGTTTTGGATTGGAAAAAGCCATGAAAAAGCTGATTGCGGGCAATTGGAAGATGAACGGCAGCCTGAGCGCCAACGCGGCCTTGGTGCAGGCCTTGCTGGACGACACCAGCGACTGGGCCTGCGACGTGGCGGTGTGCGTGCCGCCGGTGTACCTGGCACAGGTGCAATCCTTGGTTCAAGGTAGCGTCCTGGGCCTGGGCGCCCAAGACCTGTCTACACAGGAAGCGGGTGCATTCACTGGCGAGGTTTCTGCGGCCATGCTCAAGGACTTCGGTGTGCGCTACTGCATTGTTGGCCATTCGGAGCGGCGCCAGTACCACCAGGAGAGCGACGCGACCGTGGCCCTCAAAGCGCAGCGTGCGCTGGCCGCTGGCATTACTCCCATCGTGTGTGTGGGCGAGACGCTGGCGCAGCGCGAAGCGGGTCTGACCGAAGAGGTGGTGAAGCGCCAACTCGCCGCTGTGGTGCATACCAACGGTCATTGCATTAGTGAAATCGTGCTGGCTTATGAGCCGGTGTGGGCGATTGGCACGGGCAAAACGGCCAGCCCGCAGGAGGCCCAGCAGGTGCACCATGTGCTGCGTAGCCAACTGCAAGCTGCCAGTCAGCACGCCGACCGGGTGCGCATTTTGTACGGTGGCAGTATGAATGCCAGCAATGCGGCGGCCTTGTTGGCGCAGCCTGACATTGACGGCGGCCTGATTGGGGGCGCTGCCCTCCAAGCGGCGGCCTTTTTATCTATTGTTGCGGCGGCCCATTGAGGTCGATCGCAGTGTTTCCCTTTTAGGAGTTGACGATGAGCTACGTGGTGACGATTATTTTGACGGTGCAGATGGTTGCGGCGGTTGGCATGATTGGACTGATTTTGGTCCAGCACGGCAAGGGCGCAGACATGGGTGCGGCGTTTGGAAGCGGTGGTTCGGGCAGCCTTTTTGGCGCCAGCGGAAGCGCCAATTTCTTGTCCCGGACTACGGCGGTACTGGCCACGGTATTTTTCGTTTGTACCTTGGCGCTGGCCTATTTTGGCAATGTGCGCCCCAGCAGTTCCTCCAGTGTGCTCGAAAGCGCTGCGGCCGTAGCTCCTGCAGCCGCGGCGAGCGCGCCCGCAACGCCCGCCTCGGGTGCGGCACAGATCCCAGCAAACTGAACCGCACCGTGCGATAGCGGCCAATCAGGCCGCACAGGCGAGCCGCCACATGGTCCGGGCGGCGCTGCCGCATGTCTGCAACCGCTAAGCGGCCACCGGCCCTTGCGGTTGGACTTTTCCCTCAAAAAGCCAACGCGCGCTGCCCCTTGCTGCAGCGATGCCTAGACCTGGGTCGGCCTGCGCGCCATGCCACGTCCGCGCGCAATCCACGGCCAGGTTCTTGAGCTCAGCTTCTGCGCTAGCCCATGGGGATGCTTCGCCCGGGCAGCGTATGCCTTCACTAACGCGTTCTGATTGACTTATGCCGCACCCGCAGGCGGCGGCAGTGCCGTCAATACGTGCGAAAAAAATAAAAAATATGTCTTGAATCAATTTTTTTGCAAAATGGGAAAATATCCCATATACTTGTTGCCATGAACCTTCCTCCTGTTTCCCCCAGCCCCGGCCAAGGCGTGATGGACGAGGCTTTGGCAATCGCCGAGCCCATGGTTTTGTGGCTGCTGCGCTCTGGTGTGGGCTATGCCGAATTCGTGCAAGCCCTCAAGCCCGTGTTTTTGGCGCAGGCCCGCTTAGAACTGCAGCGCAGTGGTCAGCGGGATAGCGACTCGGCCATCAGCCTTTTGTCTGGCCTGCACCGCAAAGACGTGCGTGCGTTTCGAGAGGCGGCCCATGAGACCCTAGCCCGTGTCAAGGAGGATGGATCGACTTGGGGTAAGCCTAGCGCGGCAAACCAGGTAGTAACGCGCTGGCTGAGTAGCCAGGGGTGGGGCGACTGCATTCCTTTCAGTGGCGACGCACCTTCCTTTGAGGCGCTGGCGCGTGCGGTTTCCAAAGATTTCCATCCTCGCGCCGTTTTGCAGGAGATGCAGCGCCTGGGGGTAGCACGCGAAGTGGACGGCCAGGTGCAGCTGGTGCGGGAAGCATTTGTGCCAGACGCCAAGCACAAGGAGTCGCGCGAGTTGCTGGCGGGCTCGGTGTCGGACCATTTGGCCGCTGGCGTTCACAACCTCAGTGGCGCAACTGGACAGAGGTTTTTAGAGCAGAGTGTGTTTGCCGATGGGCTTAGTCCGGAGTCGGTGCATCAGCTCAACGTGATGGCCAATTCGCTGTGGGCCTACGTTCTGCAGGCCGTGATGGCCAAGGCAGTCCCCCTGTGTGATCGCGACGCCAACCACCCCGCGCCCCAGCGCTTTCGCTTGGGTCTTTTCACATTTTCTGCCCCTGAATTCAAGCCCGAGAGCACCGGAGACAAAAAGTCATGAAAAACATATTTTTTCGCCATCCACAGGGTCTGCGGGCGTGGGCCTTGGCGCTGGCCACCTCTTGCCTTTTGGCATGTGGCGGCGGCACCTCGCTCTCGGGCGTGGGCAGCGGCGGCAGCGGCATCGCAGAGGGTTCGGTGTCCGGTTTTGGCAGTGTGATTGTCAACGGGGTGGAATACGACGACAGCAACGCCGTGAGCCAAACCGAAGATGCTGTAGGCCAAAAAGCTTTGAGTGCGCCTAAGCTCGGTCAGCGTGTGCGCGTCATCCAGACTAAAGATGGCGTTGCGGACACGATTGAAGTCCTGCCGCAATTGCGGGGGCCTGTGACAAGCGTCAGCAAGGATGGCCTGTCTCTTCAAGTCATGGGCCAGCGGGTGCAGGTGGTGTCCGTCAGCAACTCCAGTGGCACCGCAACGGTTCTCGACGGTTATGACGGCATTGGCTCCATTAGCGCAGGCGCAGCACTCGAGGTGCATGGCGTGTGGTCACAGGATTCCAAGGGTCTGGTGCTGGTGGCATCGCGGATTGAAAAAGTCACTGCGCCCTATGAGCTTCTCATCAGCGGCCAGGTCACGGCGGTCGGACAGGGCACGTTGGAGCTCAATGGCAGCAGTGCGCGGATTGATACAGGCGCGTTGTCCTCCATGCCGGTAGGCAGTCAGGTAACTGCATGGTTAGACCAAGCGGGCAGCGCCTCCCAAACCCTGCGTGCCACCCGTATCAAAGATGCAGCCCCCGTGCCCCCAGGCACCCAATTGCTACGACTCGATGTCATGGCCTCTGCATCCGACGTGGCGGGTGGCCAGTTGCGCGCCCAGGGCCGACCCATCGCGATACCTGCGAACTTGCAGGCCCAATTGCCCCATGGCCCTGAGCCGCTTTTGTTGGAAGCTACCCTGCAAAACGGCGTTTGGACCGCCACCGCCCTGCGGGCCCGCACCACACCCCAAGACCTGGGGGGCGAAATCCTGCTCAAAGGCACAGTTCTGTGGAACGCCAATGCCTCCAGCCTGACGCTGCGCGAGGCCACGGTCGCCATCCAGAGTGGCACGGTTATCAGCGGAAACTGCCCACCGAGCGGACAAATGGTGTTTTTGGAGGTGCATGCGCTGCGCGGTGCCCCCGGAAGTACGCCCGTCGCCACCGCCATCAACTGCCCGAGCACCGTGCCTGGTGACAGCGTAATCAGGCAGGTCGGTGTCGTGCAAAGCATTGCCACCGATGGCAAGAGCTTCTCCATGATGTTCGACGGCCAATCCAGCCCCACCACCATGGTGCTTTTCGACGGTTCCATATTGCCCCCGCCTCCCAATGACCTGAACACGCTGCGCATGACCCAGATGCGTGTTGAGGTGGAGTACCAGGTCGTTGCTGGGCGAAACCAGTTGCGCTCTGTCATTCCGCCACCCCCGAAATCGACGCCTTCGCCCTAATGAAAACCCCTCACCAGGAGATAGTCCCGTGAAAACTGCCGTGATCTTTGCATTGCCCCATCGGCCATGGAAGCGGATGTCCTCCGCCTTGGCCACCACTTTGGCCGTGTTCGCCAGCAATGCGTTTGTGCATTTTGGCGCCATGGCTGCACCCGCGCCGCCGCCTGCGCCGCCCAAGCCTGCGGTGCTTGCAGCCAAGCCGGTTGAACCTGCACCCAAGGCGCCGCCCGCGCTGCCTATGCCGATGGTTGTAGCGCCCAAGCCGACCGTCTTGGCCAGCACGCCAGTAGCCGTCGCTGCAGCACCCGCGCTGACGCCGGCACCTGCGTTAGCCGCATCCAAGCCCGCGGACCCGGCAGCGCTTGCACGCACCGCCTTGCAGGACCTCGGCGAAAAAATATTCAACGACACCAATTTGTCCGAGCCGCGCGGCACGGCTTGCGCCAGTTGCCATTCTGCGGCTACCGGATTTGCCAATCTCAACGGATCGCGCATTGGCGTGCCCCAAGGAAGCCGGCCCAATGTATTCGGCACCCGCGCAGTCCTCCACAACGCGTACAGCAGTTTCACGCCAGCATTCGGTTTTCGTGTACGCGATGGTGACGTCGATCCCATAGGCGGCCTGTTCTGGGACGGTCGGGTGGATACGCTGTCACAACAAGCGCAAGGTCCGTTTTTGGCTGCCTTGGAGATGAACAACAAGGACGCCGCCAGCGTGGTTGCAAAAATTGCGGCCTCCAGCTATGCGGGCCAAATGGGCACCGTCTTTGGCGCAGACGTCTTCAAGGACTCTTCCAAAGCCTTTCAGAGAGTGGCCGAGGCCATTGCGGCCTATGAAGCCACCAGCAAATTCCAGTCTTTTTCTTCGCGCTATGACCAGTTTGTCGCTGGCAAGGTCCAGCTTACGCCTACCGAGACCAGCGGAATGAACCTGTTCATGGACCCCAAAAAGGGCAATTGCGCGAGCTGCCACACCATGAACCCCAAGGCCAGCGGCCCCACCGACAATCTCTTTACCGACTTTGGGCATTACGCCACCGGTATTCCGCGCAACATGGCCATTCCAGCCAACGCCAACCCCTCCTATTTCGATTTGGGCCTGTGTGGGCCGCAAAGAACGCGTCCGGCGCTCGGTGCCAACGTTCCCGCCGGCGTCAGCGTGGAAAGCTTCTGCGGCACCTTCAAGATGCCGTCCTTGCGCAACGTGGCGCAGCGCCAGGCGTTTATGCACAACGGATTTTTTAAGAACCTGCGGGATGTGGTGAGTTTTTATGCCAGCCGCAACAGTGACCCCAAGCGCTGGTACGGCCCTGCCGGCGTCGCCAACGATTTGCCCGCGGCCTACGTGGCCAATATCGTGAAGGACCGGGCTCCCTTCGACCGTGCCGCTTCTGCCGGCCCCGCACTCACGGAGCGTGAAATTGACGATGTGCTCGCCTTCCTCAAGACTTTGAGTGACCAATTACCGCCTGCTTCCAGCGGCCCGGCGCCAGCCCCTGCCCCTGCGCAGGCTGCAATGAATCCCTTTGGATCCATGCCTGCGCCACCCAAGCCCCCAGCGCGCTAGGGCTGCCTGGCACGACCGCCGGTGTGCCGTCGGCCTCCCGCATCGGAGGCCGATTTTTTTTGTGGACGGCCCAGGCCTGGTTGCACGGTGCGTCCCCGCGACCCTCCGCGCGGCTCGGCTTATGCGATGCGGATGGGCGGCGTGTTGCGATTTTTGTGTTTAAGTCAAATGAATTGTCATTAACGATTATTGCGGTATCGCATTGGTTAAACTGACGTGCATCATTTTCGGGCGCGACAAGTGCGCTGCGCCGGCCCCGAACCTTGGGGTACGCCGGTCCTGGCCCACAACGCTTTCACCCCTATCCGCAGGAGTTTTTATGTCCTCACACCGTACGAGCCAGGCCACAGTCGGAGCCACTGCCGCACTCATCATCGGCGCCCTGGGCGTGGTTTTTGGGGATATTGGAACTTCCCCCCTTTATGCGCTGAAAGTGGCCGTCGAAGCGTCGGGTGCGAAGGACGGAGCCGACATCGTGCAGGCGGTCTACGGCATCTTGTCGCTTATCACTTGGGCACTTATTTTGGTGGTGACGGTTAAGTACGTGTTCATCATCATGCGTGCTGACAACCGGGGCGAGGGAGGAATTTTCGCCCTGACCGCGCTGGTGCTGGAGCATTTGCAGAAAGACTCCGCTTTCCGCTGGCCGGTCACCATTGCGGGAGCGCTGGGAGCGGCGCTGTTTTTTGGCGACAGCATGATTACGCCCGCCATATCCGTACTCAGTGCGGTTGAGGGGCTCAAGGTCCTGTCTGCTGACCTCGACAAGTACGTAGTGGCCATTTCGCTGGCGCTCATTACCGGGCTGTTTGCAGTCGAACGTTTCGGCACCGCGGTCATCGGCAAAGTGTTTGGTCCCGTGATGCTGGTCTGGTTTCTCGCGCTTGGCGCCATCGGTTTGGCAGAACTGGTCCATTCGCCCAGCATTTTTGCTGCAATCAATCCCTGGGTTGGTATTTCTTTTTTGCGCGCGCATTCAGGCGTCGCTATCGCCATTTTCGGCTCTGTCGTCCTGGCGGTTACAGGGGGTGAGGCTTTGTACGCCGACATGGGGCACTTTGGCCGTGGCCCCATCCAGAAAGCTTGGCTTTTTTTGGCCTTTCCCTGCCTCTTGCTCAATTATTTTGGCCAAGGTGCTCTGCTTTTGCGAGAGCCAGCGGCCTTGGACAATCCGTTTTTCCGATTGGCTCCGGCGTGGTCGCTCATTCCCATGCTTTTCTTGGCGGCCATGGCGACGATCATCGCCTCGCAAGCCGTCATTTCGGGCGCGTTCTCTATCACCACGCAGGCCGTTCAACTGGGCTTTATTCCACGCATTCTGGTCAAACACACATCGGCTGACGAAATCGGCCAGGTGTATGTCTCCAAGGTCAATCTTTTTCTTCTCGTAGGCGTGGTGATCCTGGTGTTGGGCTTTAAGACTTCGGAGAATCTGGCGTCTGCCTACGGCGTCTCGGTAACCGGTGCCATGGCGATTGATACCATTTTGGCGGCCTATTACATGGTTTTCGTCAAAGGGTGGAACAAGGCTTTGTTCCTGCCCTTGTTTGCGGTGCTATTCATGCTTGATGGCATATTTCTGGGCACTAATTTATTCAAATTTTTTGACGGTGGGTGGTTGCCCGTCAGCGTTGCTGGGACGCTGCTATTGGTGATGATTTGCTGGATCACCGGGCGCCAGCGCTTGCTCACGGCACGCTGGGCCAGTTCGGTTCCGTTGGAACAGTTTCTTCAATCGCTGGACACCAGCGCGCCGCACCGTGTTTCTGGTACGGCCATTTTCATGGTCCCGCACAACCACATTGCCCCGGTCTCCCTGTTGCACAACCTCAAACACAACCAGGTGTTGCACGAGCGCGTGGTGTTAATGAATGTCGAAACGGCGAATGTGCCTTTTGTGCCCGACGAAGAGCGATTGACCATCACGCACCTGCGCCACAATTTTCATTCTGTATGTGTGCGCCACGGGTACATGGAGGAGCCCAACATCATGCGTGCGGTGGCTTTGTTGCGCGCACGCGAGTTCCACTTTAGTTTGATGGAAATCTCATTTTTCGTGGGCAAGGAGCGGGTGGTGTCCAAATCGGCATCAGCGCTTTGGATGGCACTTTTTATCTATTTGCATCGCACCATGCAAAGCGCAACCGAATATTTCAAAATTCCATATGACCACGCCATCGAGATTGGCGGTCACGTAGAAATATAGGCTAACAGCGGTTCAACCGCTGCGCCGCAGGGAGCCAGTCGCCAGTTCCCGCATCGCCTGGGAGTGTTGCCCAGGTGGTAACAGCCTGGCATGCTCCAAAGCCCGGTCGATCTCCCGGGCCGCGGCGTGCATGGCGCTCTCCAATCCCCCGGTGCGCCGTACGATGGCAGCTACCGTTTCAAGCATGGAGGTGTCTCCTTGCTCGATGGCTTGGCGTACCGTTTGGCGTTCGTCTGCCGAGCCTTGCTGCATGGCCAGGATCAAGGGCAGCGTGGCCTTTCCTTCGCGCAAATCATCCCCCAGATTTTTCCCCATGATGGCAGCGTCGCCGGTGTAGTCCAGCACGTCGTCAATCACTTGGAAGGCAGTCCCTAAGGCCTGGCCAAATTCTGCGCAGGCAGCTTCCAGCGCGGGACTGGCACCAGCCAAGATCGCACCCACTCTGGCGCTGGCCTCGAACAACTTGGATGTTTTGGAGCGAATGACTTGCAAGTAGCCGTCCTCGGTGAGGTCGGCGTTGTGCATATTCATGAGCTGCATGACTTCGCCCTCGGCGATCACGTTGGTGGCATCAGCCAGCACCTTCATGATGCGCATCTCTTGAACTTCCACCATCATCTGAAAGGCGCGCGAGTACAAAAAATCGCCAATCAGTACGCTCGCCGGGTTACCAAACTTGGCATTGGCAGTGGGCAAGCCCCTGCGCAGCGTGGATTCGTCCACCACATCATCGTGGAGCAAGGTCGCAGTATGGATAAATTCAACCACTGCCGCCATGCTGTATCGCGCCTGTCCCTCGTAGCCCAGTGCGCCACAGCACAGCAACAGCAGGGTAGGGCGGAGCCGCTTACCGCCGGCGGCAATGATATGCTGCGCCACGTCGCCTACCAAAGGAACGCCGGACGAAAGCCGCTGTCTGATAACGGTGTCCACCTCCCGCATTTCATGCTCTACGATGGAAAGCCCCTGGGTCGGAGTGGGTGTGTTTTGCTGCATGTGCATTCGCGGGTCGCCTTTGACGGATTATAGGCAGGCCCCTCGGCCCGCTCGTCTCGCATACAGTCAAGGCAGGGCTTGAAAAAACGGGGGTGCTATACTCGCGGGCTCTGTAGAAATTCGTCTGCAGACTTGATAATCGAAGAGGTCAATATGTACGCGGTCATAAAAACCGGCGGCAAGCAATATCGGGTTGCGGCTGGCGAAAAAATTAAAGTAGAACAGATTGCTGCGGATGTAGGCCAAGAGATTGTGTTTGACGAGGTTTTGGCGGTCGGCAACGGCGCAGAACTGAAAGTCGGCACACCCTTGGTGTCCGGTGCAACAGTTACGGTGACGGTTTTGTCACACGGTAAGCACGACAAAGTGCGCATTTTCAAAATGCGCCGTCGTAAGCACTACCAAAAACGCCAAGGGCACCGTCAGCAGTTCACTGAACTGCAAATCGGCGCTATTGTTGCTTAACGGTTGCTTAAAGGACATAGGTCATGGCACAGAAAAAAGGCGGCGGCTCTACGCGAAACGGGCGCGATTCCAAGCCCAAAATGCTCGGTGTGAAGTCGTTTGGCGGTGAGTTGATCACGGCTGGCGCGATCATCGTTCGCCAACGCGGCACCAAGTTCCACCCCGGAACCAATGTCGGCATCGGCAAGGATCACACCTTGTTCGCCCTGGTTGACGGCCACGTGTCGTTTGCCACCAAAGGCGCTTTGAACAAGCAAACGGTGAGCGTGACCGCTGCGGCGTAAACTGCAGCGCGGCTCCCGCAAAACCCTGCGCCGATCCGGCGCGGGGTTTTTTATTTACACATCGAGAAAACCATGAAGTTCGTTGACGAAGCCTACATAGACATCTCCGCCGGAGATGGTGGCGCTGGCTGCGTCTCGTTCCGGCATGAAAAATACAAAGAATTTGGCGGCCCCAATGGTGGCGATGGCGGTCGTGGCGGCCATGTTTATGCGGTGGCCGACATCAACCTCAACACCCTGGTGGACTACCGCTTTTCGCGCCGGCACGACGCCAAGCGCGGGGAACACGGCATGGGGTCGGACATGTTTGGCGCCGCAGGCGACGACATCACCCTGAAAATGCCGGTCGGCACCATCATCACCGACGCCGAAACCGGCGAAGTGCTGTTTGAGTTGCTGGTCCCTGGCGAGGTGATTACCATCGCCAAGGGCGGCGACGGCGGGTTTGGCAACCTGCGTTTCAAGAGCGCGATCAACCGCGCACCCCGCCAAAAAACCCCCGGCTGGCCCGGAGAGAAGAAAAACCTCAAGCTCGAACTCAAGGTGCTGGCCGACGTCGGCCTCTTGGGCATGCCCAACGCGGGCAAGTCAACTTTTATTACCGCCATCTCTAACGCCCGTCCGCGCATTGCCGACTATCCCTTTACCACCTTGCACCCGAACCTGGGCGTGGTGCGCGTGGGGCCGGAGCAGAGCTTTGTGGTGGCGGATTTGCCCGGTTTGATCGAAGGGGCATCGGAGGGCGCGGGCCTGGGCCACTTGTTCTTGCGCCACTTGCAACGCACCCGATTGCTTTTGCACATTGTGGACGTGGCGCCGTTTGACGAGGGCGTGGACACCGTGGCGCAAGCCAAGGCGATTGTCAACGAGCTCAAGAAATACGATGAAGGCCTGTACAAGAAGCCGCGCTGGTTGGTGCTTAACAAGCTCGACATGGTGGCCTCGGAAGACCGCGCCGCCCTGATCAAGGACTTTGTCAAACGTTTCAAGTTCAAGGGCCCGGTGTTCGAGATCTCGGCGCTCACCCGCGAGGGCTGCGAGCCGCTGGTCAAGGAAATTTACAAGCACGTCAAAGCGCAACAAGCGGCCGAACAGCCTTACGTGGAAGTGGATCCGCGCTTTTTGAACACGCCTGGCGCCGCCGCTGCGACCGACGAAGGCGCCCCCGAGTGAGCGTCTGAATCTAGAAGTTGCGCGCCGGACGCCCATTTGCCATTTTGTTTTTCGCCCTATGACGCACAACCCTCCCCCTACCGTGCTGCGCGACGCCCGGCGCGTGGTCGTCAAAGTCGGCTCCAGCCTGGTCACCAACGAAGGCCGGGGTCTGGACGAAGCCGCGATTGGCGAGTGGTGTCGCCAGATGGCGCAGCTGGTGCGCGGCGGCGTGGAGATCATCATGGTCTCCAGCGGTGCGATTGCCGAGGGCATGAAGCGCCTGGGTTGGGCCACCCGTCCCAGCGCCATCCACGAGCTGCAAGCCGCCGCCGCCGTGGGCCAGATGGGCCTGGCGCAGATGTACGAGACCAAGTTGCGCCAAAGCGGCCTGGGCAGCGCGCAGGTGCTGCTCACCCACGCGGATCTGGCCGACCGCGAGCGTTATCTGAACGCCCGATCCACGCTGCTGACCCTGCTCAAGCTCGGCGTGGTGCCTGTGATCAATGAGAACGACACGGTGGTCAACGACGAAATCAAGTTTGGCGACAACGACACCCTGGGTGCGCTGGTGGCCAATTTGGTCGAAGCCGATGCGCTGGTCATTCTGACCGACCAAAAAGGCCTCTTCACCGCCGACCCGCGCAAAGACGCCAACGCCCGCTTTGTGGACCAGGCGCAGGCCGGCGACCCGGCGCTCGAAGTGATGGCTGGCGGCGCGGGCAGCAGCCTGGGACGTGGTGGCATGATCACCAAGATATTGGCGGCCAAACGCGCGGCGGGTTCAGGTGCGTCCACCGTGATCGCCTGGGGCCGTGAGCCTGACGCCTTGATTCGCCTAAGCAAAGGCGAAGCGATTGGCACCTTGCTGGTGGCGCCCACGCAAAAAACCCAAGCCCGCAAGCAATGGATGGCCGACCACCTGCAAATGCGCGGCGCAGTGGTGGTGGACGCTGGCGCCGCCGCCAAGGTGAGGGACGAAGGCAAAAGCCTGTTGCCCATTGGCATGTTGCAGGTGGAGGGCGACTTTTCGCGTGGCGATGTGATCGGTGTGCGCGACCCCAGCGGGCTGGAGATCGCGCGCGGCTTGGCCAATTACTCCAGCGCAGAGGCCCGTTTGCTTTGCCGCAAGCCTTCGTCGGAGTTCGAGGGCTTGTTGGGCTATGCCGCAGAGCCGGAAATGCTCCACCGCGACAACCTGGTGCTGATGCGTTAACTCTAGAGTTTCGCTACGAGGATGGGGGCGATTCAGGACCCGAAGGTGGCTGTTGTGTCGCGACATCCATGGCAGGCGCGTTGTCTGAAGCTGCCTGGCCACGAAATCCAGAGGGCTGAAAGCGCGTTCGCAAGTCTACGCGCGGCAGGTAGCGCGACAGCTCGGTCAGCGCCATTTCATAGACCCCGCGCTTGAAATCCACCACCGCGTCCAGCGGCACCCAATAGTCGTTCCAACGCCAGGCGTCAAACTCCGGGTGCTCGGTGGCACGCAGGTTGAGGTGCCAGTCAAAGCCGGTAAGTTGGAGCAAAAACCAAATCTGTTTTTGCCCTTTGTAGTGGCCACGCGCATCGCGGCGGATATAGCGGTCCGGCACCTCGTAGCGCAACCAGTCTCGGGTTCGGGCGACGATGGCAACGTGCTCCGGCTGGAGCCCCACTTCTTCGTGCAGCTCGCGGAACATGGCTTGCTCGGGCGTTTCGCCCCGGTCAATGCCACCTTGCGGGAACTGCCACGAGTGGGTACGTATGCGTTTGCCCCAAAAAACCTGATTTTTCTGGTTGAGCAGGACGATGCCGACGTTGGGCCGAAAGCCGTCCCGGTCAAGCATAATCAAACCCCAAATTTTTAAACTTGGGCCATTATGCACGGCAAGTCGCCGCTGTGTCACAGGCCCGTCACACCGCCGTTCGCGCCGTTTTACGAGTATCCGCATGAAAGCTTCCCAATTCCTGATTTCCACGCTCAAAGAGGCCCCGGTCGATGCCGAGGTGCCCAGCCACCAACTGATGATGCGTGCCGGAATGGTGAAAAAGCTGGGCGCCGGCATTTACACGTACATGCCCATGGGCTTGCGCGTGATACGCAAGGTCGAGGCCATCGTGCGCGAGGAAATGAACCGCGCCGGTGCGATTGAGCTCAGCATGCCCGTGGTGCAACCGGCCGAGCTGTGGCAAGAAACGGGCCGTTTTGACAAGATGGGCCCCGAGCTACTGCGCATCAAAGACCGGCACGACCGCGACTTTGTGGTGCAGCCCACCAGCGAAGAGGTGGTAACCGACATTGCGCGCCAGGAGATCAAGAGCTACAAGCAGTTGCCCAAAAATTTCTACCAAATCCAGACCAAATTCCGCGACGAGCGCCGCCCGCGTTTTGGCCTGCTGCGTGGGCGCGAGTTCACCATGAAGGACGCCTACAGCTTTGACCGCGACGCCGATGCGGCCAAAGCCAGCTACCAGGTCATGGCCAAGGCCTACCGCCGCATTTTTGACCGCTTTGGCCTGACCTACCGCGCCGTGGCCGCCGACAGCGGCGCCATCGGCGGCGATTTGAGCGAAGAGTTCCAGGTGATCGCCGCCACCGGCGAAGACGCCATCGTCTATTCGACCGGCAGCGATTACGCCGCCAATATGGAAAAAGCCGAAGCGCTGGCCCCGGCCGGTCCGCGCCCCGCGCCTGCAGCACCTATGACTAAAGTGGCCACGCCGGGCAAAAGCACCTGCGTGGACGTGGCTGAGTACCTCGGTCTGCCGCTCGAGAGCTCGCTCAAGTCGCTGGTGGTGGCCACCGACGAGCGCGACGCAGCGGGGATGATCGTCAAGTCCCAGGTCTGGCTGCTGTTGCTGCGTGGCGACCGCAGCATGAACGAGGTCAAGGTCGGCAAGATTCCCGGTCTGGCCGATTTCCGCTTTGCCACGCTGCCTGAGATTGATGCGCACTTTGGCTGCGAGCCGGGTTACCTCGGGCCAGTCGGACTGAAAAAACCCCTGCGCATCGTGGCCGATCGCGAAGTGGCGCTGATGAGCGACTGGATTTGCGGCGCCAACGAGGTGGACTTTCACATCAGCGGTGTGAACTGGGGCCGAGACTTGCCCGAGCCCGACGTGGTGGCCGACATCCGCAATGTGGTGGCCGGCGACGCCTCGCCCGACGGCGCTGGCGTGTTGGCCATTGAACGCGGCATCGAAGTCGGCCATATTTTTTACCTGGGCACCAAATACAGCCAGGCCATGAACGCCACCTTTTTGGACGTCAACGGCAAGCCCCAGCCTATGGAGATGGGTTGCTACGGCATTGGCATTACCCGCTTGCCTGCCGCCGCCATTGAGCAAAACCACGACGCGCGCGGCATCATCTGGCCTGACGCGCTGGCGCCGTTTACCGTGGCACTGTGCCCCATCAGCCCGGACCGCTTCCCGGAAGTCAAGGCCGCCGCCGAGGCGCTGTACGCCGAGCTGCTGGCCGCAGGCGTGGACGTGATCTTGGACGACCGCAACGAGCGCCCGGGCGCCATGTTTGCCGACTGGGAATTGATCGGCGTGCCCCACCGCGTCACCCTGGGCGACCGGGGCCTGAAAGAAGGCATGGTCGAATACCAACACCGCCGCGACGCGGCAGCTACCAGCGTGCCCTTGGGTGAGATTGCCGCCTGGGTGCGCGCGCGCATCACCGTCTAAACGGCATGGCGGCGGCGCACGACGGCCCCAGCGCAATGCGGCGCGCTTGTTTGCGCGGCTTGCTGGCCGCGCCCGGCTTGGTCGCAAGCGCCGGCATTTCCGGCTTGTTGGGTTTGGGCAGTGGCGCTGCACATGCGGGCAGCCAGGTGGAAGAGCCGCTGATCGACTCCGTGCGCTCGGCCTTGAGCGCGGCAGTGCGCAATGCAGCGCCACCGGTGCCAGAGTTTCCCCATACCGAGGCACAAATGCATTACCAGGGTTGGCTGCAAGGCACGCGCGGGCGCCTCAAAAGCCGCCGCCCCGAGGTGGACGACTGGCAGGACTTTTTGCAAACCGTGTGGTACGAGAGCAAGCGCGCCGGCCTGGACGTGTCCTTGGTGCTGGGGCTGATCCAGGTGGAGAGCAATTTTCGCAAGCACGCCGTCAGCAGCGCTGGCGCACGCGGCTATATGCAAGTGATGCCGTTTTGGGTGCGCCTGATCGGGGAGGGGGACGAAAGTGTCTTGTTCCGCCTGCAGGCCAATTTGCGCTTTGGCTGCGTCATATTGCGCCACTACCTGGACCGCGAGCAGGGGGACACGTTCATGGCGCTGGGGCGCTACAACGGCTCGCGCGGCAAGCGCCCTTACCCGGACGCGGTGCTGGCGGCGCAGCGCAACTGGCACTACGCCGCCTGAGGGCGGTCAAACTTCTTAAATTTGAAATTTAGGCGGGCTTGGTGCCCAGCGCCTGCACCAGTTCGCCCGATTCGTACATCTCCATCATGATGTCCGAGCCACCGATGAACTCGCCCTTGACGTAAAGCTGGGGAATCGTGGGCCAGTTGCTGTATTCCTTGATGCCTTGGCGAATGCCGTCGTCTTCAAGCACGTTCACCGTGGTGACGGTTTTGGTGTCCACGCCGCAGGCCTTGAGAATCTGGATGGCACGGCCCGAGAAGCCGCACTGGGGAAAGTTGGCGTTGCCCTTCATGAACAAGACCACCTCGTTGGTTTTGACTAGGGTGTCAATGCGTTGTTGTGCGTCGCTCATGGGGTTGTCCTTTGCTGGGGTGAATTCAAAATAAGCGCCGATTATTTCACTTTCGGGCCGGGCCATGGGCGATGCGCGCGACTTCTGGCAAAGGTCGCAGGGTTTTTTCCGATAATGGTGGGCTTCGCTCCTTCTCCACTGAAACCGGAACCCCCATGAAAATCACCAAAGACAGCGCCGTCACCGTCCACTACAAGGTTGCCAACGCACAGGGCAAGCTGCTCGAAGAAAGCAAAGAACCCATGTCCTACCTGCACGGCGGCTACGGCAACCTGTTCCCCAAGGTGGAAGAAGCGCTGGAAGGGCAGGAAGTCGGCTTCAAAGGCTTGGTCGAACTGTCCGCCGATGAGGCATTTGGCCCGCGTGATGAGGCGCTGCTGCAGTCCATCCCCAAAAGCCAATTTCCACCTGGCGTGAAGGTGGGCGGCCAAATCGAAGGCCAGGACGCCCAAGGCCAGGTGAGGCCCTTTACCGTGCTCAAGATCAAGGGCGACACCGTCATGCTGGACGGCAACCACCCGCTGGCCGGGCAGGCGCTGCGCTTTAGCGTGCAGGTGCTGGAAGTACGCGCCGCCTCTGAAGAAGAAATCGCCCACGGCCACGTGCACGGCGCGCACGGTCACCACCACTGAAGCGCTAGAGGGCTCGAAATTTGCCCGAGCCAAAGCGCCTAGAATCGAAGTTGCTAGAGGTGTCACCGTCGGTGACTGAGAAATACTCTTTGAACCTGATCTGGGTCGTACCAGCGTAGGGAAGCAAGCGCCTCGTTGCTTTCGCTCGTCCGGCCCGGATCTCCACTTTTAGGACGATCATGGCCCATCCAACTACCGCCTCCCTGACCCCCGCCGACCTCTGGTCCGATGTCGAAAAAGTGCGCGCTTACGCGCCCCTGGTCCATAGCATCACCAACCACGTAGTGATGAACCTCAACGCCAATGTGCTGCTGGCCGCAGGCGCCTCCCCCGTGATGGCCCACGCCCATGAAGAGGTGGTGGATATGGCGGGAATTGCCCAAGCGCTGGTGCTCAACATCGGCACGCTGGAGCCTTATTGGATCGAGAGCATGCGGCTGGCGCTGCTGACCGCCACTGCGCGCGGCATTCCCGTGGTGCTGGACCCGGTGGGCGCGGGCGCGACGCCCTACCGCAACCAAAGCCTGGCGCTGCTGATGTCCACCGCCTCGCCCAGCGTGATTCGCGGCAACGGCTCCGAGGTGATGAGCTTGGCGGGTTCGGCCATCAAGACGCGCGGGGTGGACAGCGGTGCCGCAGCGGATGACGCTCTCGGCGCCGCCCAGGCCTTAACCCAGGCGACCCACGGCGTGGTGTGCGTCAGCGGCGCTACCGACCACGTGCTCGACGCGCAGCACCGTTGGGCGCGCCTGTCCAACGGCCATGTGTGGATGACCAAAATCACCGGCATCGGCTGCTCGGCCACCAGCCTGATTGGCGCGTTTTGCGTGGTGCAGCCCGACCTGTGGCGCGCCACCGTGGCGGCCATGGCGTTTTGGGGCGTGGTGGGCGAACTCGCCGCCGAGCAGGCGCAAGCCGCCGGCCAGGGCGTGGGCAGCATGCAGGCCTATATGCTCGACGCGCTGCAGCTGATGGACGCCGACACCTTTACCCAGCGTCTGCGTCTGGAAGTGGCGGCGTGGTAAGCGCACCCACCAGCCAAAACTACCGCGCCCGTATGGCCCAGGTGCTGGGCGTCTACCTGGTCACCGACGAGGCCAGTTGCGCCGGGCGCAGCCTCACCGACGTGGTGATGGCCGCCGTGCAGGGTGGCGCGACTTGCGTGCAGTTGCGCGAAAAGCACCTGAGCACCCGTGACTTTTGCGCCAAGGCCGTGGCTTTGCAAACGCTGCTTGCTCCCCTGGGCATTCCGCTGGTCATCAACGACCGCATAGACATTGCGCTGGCCTGTGGCGCGCCCGGCGTGCATTTGGGGCAGTCCGATATGTCGGTGGCCAATGCGCGGCGCCTGTTGCCGCCCGAGGTGTTTTTGGGCTGGTCGGTTGAAACCCTGGCCCATGTGGCCCAGGCCGCTACGGCAGAAATGGCGGGCGTGGACTACCTGGGCGTGAGCCCCGTGTTTGCCACCCCCACCAAAACCGATACCAGCGCGCCCTGGGGCTTGGATGGTCTGCGCCAGGTGCGCGCGGTCACTGCGCTGCCGCTGGTGGCGATTGGCGGCATTCACGCGGGCAACGCTGCCGAGGTGTTGGCGGCCGGTGCTGACGGCTTGGCCGTGGTCAGCGCCATTTGTGGCGCCGCCGACCCGGGCGCCGCCGCGCGCCAGTTGCGCACAATTTGGGAGGCAAAAGTATGAATTCATCCGCCATTACCGCAGCGTTTACGTGCGAATACCCGCGTGTGCTCACCATCGCGGGCTCGGACAGCGGCGGCGGCGCAGGCATCCAGGCCGACCTGAAGACCTTTTCGGCCCTGGGCTGCTTTGGCATGAGCGCCATTACCGCGCTCACCGCACAAAACACCCAGGGCGTGCGCGCTATCCACGCCGTGCCGCCTGAGATGCTGCGCCAGCAGATAGACGCCGTGGTGGACGACATGGGCGTGCACGCGGTGAAGATCGGCATGCTGCATTCGGCCGACGTGGTGGGCGCGGTCGCCGACGCCATTGACAGCCACCGGCTGCCCCATGTGGTGCTGGACCCGGTGATGGTGGCTACCAGCGGCGCGGTGCTGATTGAGCAGCCGGCCGTGCAGGCGCTGATTGCGCAGCTGTTTGGCCGCGTGGCTCTGGTTACCCCCAACCTGGACGAAGCCGCGCTCTTGGTCGGGCGGCCTCTGACCACACCAGACGACATGGAACGCGCCGCCAGCGAACTGCTGGCCATGGGCGCCCACGCTGTGCTGGTCAAAGGCGGCCACTTGGCGGGCGACACGGTGTACGACCTGCTGGCCACGCGCGCCGGGCTGCGCCACTGGATGCGCGCGCCGCGCATCGCCAGCGCCAACACCCACGGCACCGGCTGCACCCTGTCGTCGGCCATCGCCGCGCACCTGGCCTTGGGCGCGGGCCTGCAAGACGCGGTGGAAGGTGCCCGCGCCTATGTGCGCGGCGCGCTGGCGCACGGCGCAAATGTGCGTACTGGTCAAGGCAGCGGTCCGCTCAACCACGGCTTTGCGCCCCGGGCCATGCGGCGGCTGCCCCTGCCCGGCTGAAAGGTGCGGGCGCTTTACAAGTCAAGCCTCACTCGTCCCGATAGCCCTGTGACCCCTCGTGTTCCAATGGGGGCACCATTTTTTGAGCCCAAAGCGCCCCCATGACCGAAGACACACTACCCCCGACCGAGGCCACGCCTTCCACCCTGTGCGAGTCGTGCGCCGGTGTGCAACAAAACTGGCGCCGCGCCAAAGGCCACCCTGAACTCATCCAGGGCACACACCGCACCGTGGCCCACCGCCACGGCTCGGTGACCATCACCAAATACGTGTGCGAACGCTGCGGCACCGTATGGGAGTACGAAAACAACAAGGTCAACCGGCATGCGGGGTGGTCGGTAATCGGCTAAAGGGGCTGTTTGCCCAAACGTGATGTTTAGCGTACGATTCATCGCATGAATTTTCGTACCATGAGTCAACTGACATGAACCATATCAGCGCCAACGACCTCAAGACCAAAGGGATCTCCGCCATTGAACTCGCGCTGAGCAGAGCGCCAGAAGCGATTGTCTCTGTGCGCGGCAAAGACCGATTTGTGGTGATGGAAGTGGCGCAGTATGAGTACCTGCGCGGGTGCGAGCTCGACGCCGCACTGGCCGAAACACGGGCGGATTTGGCCGCTGGGCGTGTGGTGCAAGAGTCGCCACAAGCGCATCTGGCGCGTGTGGATGCGATGTAAGGGCGGCGCCCATGCCGTACGCCCTGTTATTCACTCAGCAGTACAACCGCCGCGCGGCTAAATTCTTGAAGCTGCACCCGGAGGTCCGCGCGATCTACCTCAAAACCCTGCTGCTTCTGGAGGCCAATCCCCATCACCCGTCGCTGCGCCTGCACCCCTTGCGTGGCAAGTTGGTAGGTTTGCACTCGGTGTCGATCAACCTGTCGTACCGCATCACGCTGGAACTGCTGATCCAGGACCAGCAGATCATTCCGGTGAATGTGGGCGACCACGACGCGGTGTATTGAAGGCTATTTCTGGCGAGTCCCCCACGCCAGCACCAAGGTAGCCCCCAGCGTCGGCAAGGCCGCGCCCCACTGCGGCGCCCATTGGCTGATCGCCTGGTAGAGCGCAATGCCCGCCAGCCAAAGCAGGGCGGCGGACCAGTCCACGGTTTTTTCTTGCGGTGCTGCGCCGCCGGGCAAGCCCATACGCCCCAGGATCACGCCGAACAAGGGCACAAACACCGAACTGAGCAAGAGCAAAAAGGGTTCCAGGTCGTGCATGGGCAGCACCAGCGCCAGCGCGGTGCAGGCCGCAGCAATGGCCAAGCCCCAGCCGCGCACGGTCCAGGGGGTGTGCAGGCTGTGGGCGCTGACCGACGCGCTGTGCACGTCGCCGTAGGCGTTGTCGATCTCGTCCACCAAGATCAGGCTCAGCGCCACCAGGCCGCCTTGGGCCAGCAGCAGCACGCCCACCAGGTCCGCGCCGGGGGCGGCCACGCTCACCACCAGCAGGCCCAGGGCGTAACACCACACATTGGCCAGCGCGTAGCCCACCCAGGTGCCACCCAGCGCGCCACGCGGGCTGCGGCCAAAGCGGGCGTAGTCGGCCACCAGCGGCAACCAGGACACCGGCATGGCAATCACCAGGTCCAAGGCGCCGGGCCAGCCCATGCTGCCATCGCCCGCACGCGCCCAAAACGCGTCCCAGCCGTGGGCTTGCGCTTGCGCGCCAAACTGGTAGGTGAGCCACAGCAGGGACGCAATCACCAGCGGCAGCGCGTAGCGGGCCAGCGTTTTGCGCACCAGCGTCACCATCGATCCTGCCAGCAACAGCGCCAGCACACCGCCCCACAGGGCAGTAAACGCCAGCGTGCCACCCAGGCCCGAGGCGTCCCAGCCCAGCGCCTCTTTGGCAATGGCTACGCTGCCGTCGCGCATGATGACCAGCTCAAACGTGGTCCAGCCGATCAGCTGCGCAATGTTCAGCAGCACCGGCAGGCGCGCAAAGTGGCTGCCAAAAGTGCGGTGCATGATGCCCGCGCTGCTCAGACCCGTGCGCGCGCCAATCTGCGCCACCCAGGCCAACAGGCCCGCGCCTAGGACGGAGCCCAGAACGATGGCCAGCATGGCGTCCCGCGTGCCCAGCGCAGGCGTGAGGTACGAGCCCATCTGGATGACCAGCAGGCCCACGCCCAGGCTGAACCAGAGGCTGGCCTGGGTGCGCCAGTCAAACACGCGCGCGTCTATCGTGGTGGGGGTGAGGGCCGAATTGGCCGGCCCGTAGGAGGGGAAATTGTTGTCAGATGCCATGTTTTGCTCCTTAGCAAAAAGATGGCAGGAAGGCCAGCGACCGTCGACCGAGGGGCTGCGTGCTTCCCTGCGCGAGGATTACCTCAGTCAGGTTCAAAGGGACTTTCTCAGCCGTCCCGAAGAACAGCACCCCTAGCGAATGCGTCTTGCGACGCGGGACAGAGTTTAACGGTGGCCTGTTGCGCAATGCCGTGAAACTCTGCGTGGGCGCTATTTAATTGCGTAAAGCGGGCAAGGTTTGGAAACTTCGCAAGCTTCTGCCGCGCGGTTTTGGTTAGGATTACCCACATTCCCGCTATTTCGATTCAAAGGCACCCATGCTCTCGCAACCCACTACCAAATACCAGGCTTTCCCCGCAATCCATTTGCCCGACCGCCAGTGGCCCAGCCGCACCATCACCGCGCCGCCCATCTGGATGAGCACCGACCTGCGCGACGGCAACCAAAGCCTGTTTGAGCCCATGAACCTGGAGCGCAAGATGCGCATGTTTCGCACCGCCTGCGCGGTGGGTTTCAAGGAAATTGAGGTGGGTTTCCCCAGCGCCTCGCAAACCGACTTTGACTTTGTGCGCGCCCTGGTGGACGAGGGCCATGTGCCCGCCGACGTCACCATCGAAGTGCTGACCCAGGCGCGCGAGCACCTGATTCGCCGCACCTTTGAGTCGGTGGTGGGCGCCCGGCGCGTCATCGTGCACGTGTACAACGCCACGGCGCCGCTGTTTCGCGATGTGGTGTTCAATATGAGCAAGCCCGAGGTGGTGCAAATGGCGGTGGATGCGGTCACACTGATCCAGCAACTCGCCAAAGCCCACCCCGAGACCGAGTGGGTGCTGCAGTACAGCCCCGAGCTGTTCACAAGTACCGAGCTGGAGTTTGCCAAGGAAGTGTGCGACGCCGTGACCGCCGTCTGGGGCGCCACGCCCACCAACAAGGTGATATTGAATTTGCCCGCCACCGTGGAAGTGGCCACGCCCAATATCTACGCCGACCAGGTGGAATGGATGCACCGCAACCTGGCGCGGCGCGACAGCATTGTCTTGAGCCTGCACCCGCACAACGACCGGGGCACGGCGGTGGCGGCGGCTGAGCTGGGCATCATGGCCGGGGCCGACCGGGTGGAGGGCTGCTTGTTTGGCAACGGCGAGCGCACCGGCAATGTGGACATCGTCACCCTGGCGCTCAATTTGTACACCCAGGGCGTGCACCCGGGCCTGGACTTCTCAGACATCAACGCGGTGGCCCGCACCGTGGAACACTGCAACCAGTTGCCCATCCACCCGCGCCACCCCTATGTGGGCGATTTGGTGTTCACCGCGTTCAGCGGCTCGCACCAGGACGCCATCAAAAAAGGCTTTTCGGCCCTAGACAAAAACGGCCTGTGGAACGTGCCCTACCTGCCCATCGACCCGGCCGACTTGGGCCGCACTTACGACTCCATCATCCGCGTCAACAGCCAGTCGGGCAAAGGCGGCGTGGCCTATTTATTAGAGGCCGAGTTTGGCGTGGTCATGCCCCGGCGCCTGCAAGTGGAGTTTTCGGGCGAGGTGCAAAGCTACACGGACCAGCACGGCGGCGAAATGAGCGCGCAAGACATCTGGGCACTGTTCTCCAGCACCTACCTGGACAGCACGGTGCCCCTGCGCTACGTGGGCTACCAGTTGACCGAGCACCCCACCGACGCTACCGGTCAGGGCATCCGCCTGACGGTGGACGCCGCCGGTGTGCGCCACACCCTGCACGGCTCGGGCAACGGCCCCATCGACGCCGCAGTGCACGCCTTGCAAACCCTGGGCCTGGATGTGCAGGTGCGCAGCTTTGAAGAACGTTCCACCAAAGGCAGCGCCCACGGCGGCGATGCCCAAGCCTGCGCCTTCATGGAACTCAGCTCGGACGCCACCGATTCCCCCGACCGCTTTGGCGTCGGCCTGGACCACAACATCGTCACCGCGTCTATTCAGGCGCTGGTGAGCGGAGTAAACCGGCTGGGCTTGGTGCCGCAGGCTACAGAAGAAGCGCTATCGGCCTGAAAACGCCCCTTGCGGTGGGCCTGGACGCATATGCCTTGGGTCCCTGCGAAGCCGTGCTACCAGTCCTCTTTGACTGCCATTACCGCATCCTGGCCGGCGGCGCTGCGGCCCGACACCCAGGCAGTGGCCGTGCCGGCCGCCACCACCGCCCCGGCCAGGGCCAGCAGGCGCAGCCAGGGCACGCGCAGGTCCATGGTCCAGTGAAAGCTTTGCGGGTTGACCACAAACACCAGCACTGCGGCCACCGCCAGCCCCAGCGCCGTGCCAGCGATGGCGCCAAGCGTGGTCCAGGCGGCGCCTTCTAGGGCCAAGAGGCGCAGCACTTGCGCGCGGGTCAGGCCCAGGTGCACCAGCAGGCCAAACTCTTTGCGCCGCGCCAGCACCTGCGCGCTAAAACTGGCCGCCACGCCAAACAGGCCAATGCCAATGGCCACCGCCTGCAGCCAGTAGGTCACGGCAAAGCTGCGGTCAAAAATTTGCAGCGTGCGCTGGCGAATCTCGCCCGCCGAGCCAAAGTCCAGCAGCGCGCTGGCATTCGCCCCATCGCTGGCTGCGCCCGGCGTACCGCCCACGTCGCCCCCCAAGCGGTCGGCCAGCGCGCGCAGTTGCGCGGTGACTGCTGCTTCGTCTGCGCCGGGGTTTAACCACAAAGACAGGTCGTTGGTGCGGCGGTCCTCGTTCAAGGTGCCAAAGTCTGCGCTGTCCATCACCACCGTGCCAAACTGGCGCGCGTAGTCGCGCCACACACCGGCCACGAAAAAGCGGGTGCGCTGCGCTGCATCAAACCGTGCCGCTGCTTGCGGTGCCGAAAAAGCGTGCGGTGGCGATTCAGATGGCGCAGAAGTGGGTGGCGCAGCGCCCTGGCGCGCCAGGCTTTGCAACGCTGCGCCCAGCGGCTCAAAGTCTTGCCCCAAGCGCGCGCCGTACAGGTCCACCATCGCCTCGCTCAAATAAATGCCCACGCGCCCCGGCGGTACGGGCAGGGCCTCACCCACCAGCGGCAGGCTGGCTGCATCAACCGCACCGGGCGCGCTGGCCGCATCGCCCTGCGCGCCGCGCAGCGGGCGCACCAGCAGGGCCACCGTGGGCTTGGCAGGGTCAAGGGCCAGCGCGATGGTGCGCTGCGCCGCCACGCGCGCCACGCCGGGCACTTGCGCGGCCTGGGCCACAAAGCGCGGGTCAAAAAAGGCGGTGTCGCTGCTGCTGGCGCTGCCTGCGGTGCGCACATACAGGGCCGCAGGCAGCACGGTGTCCAGCCACTGGGTGACCGATTGGCGAAAGCTGGCCACCATCACCGTTAGCGCCACCGCCAGGCTGAGCGACGCCACCACGCCGCTGACGGCAATGGCCGCGCCGTGCGGCACGCGGCGCGCGCGCTCCACCGCCAGCAGGGCCAAGGGGCGGCGCGCCACCCAGGGCGCCACCCCCTTGAGCAGCAAAGACACCAACCACGGCAAGGTGCCTATGCCACCCAGCAGCAACAGCGCCACGCTGACATACGCGGCCAGGGGCACACCCGCAATAGGTGGCAGGGCGGCCAAAGCGGCGGCTGCCAGCAGCAAAAACAAACCCCGGCGCGCGTGGCTGCTGCCATCCGCAGCCGCGCCCAGGCCTTTGAGGGTTTGTGCCGGGGGCAGGCGCGCCGCCATGCGTGCGGGCAAAAACGCGCCCAAGAGTGCTGCAGCCACGCCCAGCGCGCCAAACACCAGCGCAGCGGGTGCGCTCCATTGCAGCGCCGGCGTGTCGCCGGAAAAATAGCCGCCGCCCAGGTCACCCCCCAGCACACGCAGCGCCGCTGCCGCCAGGCCGGTACCCAGCGCCAAACCCAGCACGCTGCCAGCCAAGCCCAGCCCCAGGGCTTCCAGCAGCACCAGCGCCATGCGGTGGCTGCGCTGCAGGCCCAGCACGTCCAGCAGGGCAAACTGCTGCGCGCGCCGCGTCACGCTCAGCGCCAGCACCGAAAACACCAAAAACCCCCCGGTAAACAGCGCCACCAGCGCCAGCACCGTCAGGTTGAC
>CANFWT010000042.1 GCA_947450895.1 Comamonadaceae bacterium
ATTGCCCAGCAGCGCCAGATGACCACCCAGCGCCTGGAGCGCGCCCGCGCCAGGTTGCACGGCCTGGACTTCAAAACCGACCCCGAGTTCCCACTGATCTGGCTGCCCCTGCCCGAGCCCTGGCGCGCCGGCCAGTTTGCCTCCGCCTTGCGCCAAGCCGGCGTACTGGTGCGCACCGCCGACCACTTTGCCGTAGGCCGCTCCCCCGCGCCGCACGCCATTCGCAGCAGCCTGAACGCCCCGGCGTCGGTGGAGCAGTTGGAGGCGGGGTTGCAGATTTTGAAAGCCTTGATTGACAGCCCGCCTTCGGCGGCGATGGATCCGTAAAAGCTTTAAAAATATCAACACCTAGTGGAGAAATACCTATGGCTGGAAATGCCGTCTCGGCATTCTGTTTGCTTGCCTGGTTTTGATTGCATTGGCCGCCTGTCAGGCTCCGGTTACGGTGACCGATTTACCAAGGACTGGGAGCGATCGCGATTCGCACGGATGCATTCCCTCGGCCGCTTATCGATGGAATGACGTTCAACAACAATGTGCCCGACTCTGGGAGAACCCCATTCACGCAAGTGGTGAGAAAAATTCGGCAAGCCTGGGCAACACGAGGGCGACTCAGGTTTTGACGCACTACATCTACATTTATTCTCTTACCAATTCCCAAGCACCCTTTTCGCTCTTTTTCGTGAGTCGAGCGTTGTTACAAGGAAACGAGCCGCCAGTGCCTGAAGGCGCGCAAAATAAGACGTCCACATCCATGAATCCGTCTAAATTGAAGTCCGCAAGAATAATGCGTTTTACTTCAAATCCCGTTTTTTCATCATCATCCTCGGCTGCTGGTTTGCACCCAGCATCGTTTAACTTGAGGTAGACACTACCTTTATGTGCCTTGCAGTTTTGAGCGGATCGTGGCAAGAATGACGATATCGGGGGCAGTTGCTTCTGCGCCATCAACTTATCGCACTTTTCTCCTTCTTCCCTGGTTTGAAGAACCCCGCCACAATCCACTAGCGGATATGGATAGTCCTTGAGGGCGCTCGCACACCAATCAAAGCTACTAACAAAATCTTTTGTAACTGGTTTACTTTCCATCATAACGCGGGCGAAGTTTCCGACTAATTCGCATTGACCACGAATGTCAAGAATAACTCGATCCTCGGCCGTGCTACCCATGCCAAGTTGGGTCAGTGCGCTGCTCCAGGCCCAATACTTAGGGCAATCCATTGGAAAGCGAAAACTGTATTCAAGGTCTCCATCGTCCGTGTGCAGTTTTTCGGCGAGTCTAAATACCGGTTGAAAGTATTCTTTGATATCTCGAACACGCACCTCGGAACAACTATTGCCGGCGCGCTCAGCGCGTTGCGCTTGCAAGTTTGACCTCACGGTTTCCTTGGTCCATTCCCAGGGATTCTCAGGCAGTCGCGCAAAATAGACCTCCGCTGTGTTGCCAAAATGGTCCTTCACATTCGAGGGCCCTTGCGCACCTCGGTCTTCCAATAATTTTGCGACTTCTTTGCGTCCCAGGGACTTCGCCGCAAAGTAAGGTGTGTCCCCTAACTTTGTGGTTTTAGATGGATCTGCCCCCAGGTCTAGCAAAGTTTTTACTGCGTCAGGTTTTCCAGCCAATGCAGCAATGTACAAGGGCGACTCATCAAATGGCGTAAGTTTTTCTAATAACGCAGGATTCTGTTGTATAGCTGTTTTTAACCACTTCGCATTACCTCGCAGCGCCATTTGATGCACTTTTTGGTACCCGACAGGTCGCTCCCCGGTATCAATATACTTGGACTCAATCCAGCCTATGACTTTGGATTTATTTTTATAACTTACGCAGGTGAAATCGTTTTTACTCAAAGCAATATTTGATACTCGAACTTTATCAGTAGTGAGAATGTAAGATTTTCTTTTTTGCGGACAGTTTGACTGCGCAGCGCAAAGCGTAGGCTCGTCAAAGAAATAGATTTTTTCTTCCATGTCCGACGTGCTAAACAAGGTACGCTCGACGGACTTCACAAATAGACTTGCATTGCACTCTTGTGTTGTTGCTGCTCCATGGGCTTCAAATAACATCGACAGCGCGATGCAGAGTGAAAATTTGGATATTTTGAGCATGATGGCGTCTTCTTGGGTGAACTCTCGCACGTCGTGAATTCGATGAGGCGGTGGCACTGGGGGAAGGCGTTACTCCGCACTTGTGCATCGATGGTTAGGCGCTGACGATCTTAATCAAACCACTTGTGCGAAAGTCGTATAAAAAATTATTACCGTAAAAATAATTTTTTATCCGTTCGAGGGGATCGAAATCGCGTGGTTTGGATGCTTTTTTGGCGGGCGGACGCGGGTTTGGTGCCCTAGTGCGGTCCATGCGCTTGCAGCTCATTGGCGTGGAGACCGACGAGCAGGGCATGGTGCCCCAGGCCTTGGAACGCGCGGCGCGAGGCAGTGGCCGCCGTCATGCGCACCCACGGCCTGTTCACCATCGAAGACTGCGTGCACGACGTGTTGCAGGGCCTGGACTTCAAGACCGACCCCGACTTCCCACTGATCTGGCTGCCCCTGCCCGAGCCCTGGCGCGCCGGCCAGTTTGCCGCCGCCTTGCGCCAGGCCGGCGTAATGGTGCGCACCGCCGACCACTTTGCCGTAGGCCGCTCCCCCGCGCCGCACGCCATTCGCATCAGCCTGAATGCCCCGGCGTCGGTGGAGCAGTTGGAGGCGGGGTTGCAGATTTTGAAAGCACTGATTGATAGTCCGCCTTCGGCGGCGATGGATCCGTGAACGGCTGGATCTGGCGGCGTCAGCCCGCACATTACCGACACAGGTGGCGCCCACAGCCGCTCAAGCGGCGCTGTTTCGCTTTCGCGCCCCAGCGAGAAGGGCCACGATGTCGTCAGGGCTGTCTTCTTGTAGGAAGTGCCCCCCTTTGAGCGTGACGTGCGCTTGGTCCTTGGCGCCTGGAATCCGTTCTTGGAAAGCAAGATCGCCGCCTCGGGTCACCGGATCGTTGTCACTGAAAGCGGTAACAAAGGGCTTGTCAAACCCTGAAAGCACGCGCCAGGCCGCTTGATTTTCGGCCACCGATGCATGTTGCGGCGTGATCGGTACCAGCGTAGGGAACTGGCAGGCGCCAGCCTTGTAACTGGCGTCAGGAAAAGGTGCGTCATAGGCCTCTATTTCCTCGCGGCTCAGCTTTCGGGTGACGCCCATGGCAACGATTTGGCCCACCGGCAGGTCGGTGGTGCTTTGGCTGTAGGCGAGCCATTGCATAAATCCTGCGCTGACCGGGGTTCCCACCGGAAGTCCCGTGTTGCTAGCAATTACGCGGGCAAAACGCTCTGGAAAAGCGGCAACCAAGCGCAGCCCAAGCAGGCCGCCCCAATCCTGGCAAAAGAGGGTGATGCCGCGCAGATCCATCGCCGTCAGCCATGTGCTGAGCCACGCCACGTGCCGCTCGTAGGTGTAGTCGCTTCGGTCGGCCGGCTTGTCCGACCGGCCAAAGCCGATCAGGTCGGGTGCAAGTACGCGGTAGCCCAAGGCGACCAACTGGGGGATGATGTGGCGATACAGGTAGGACCAGGTCGGCTCCCCGTGCATCAGCAGGACGGTCGGGCCGTCACGCGGGCCTTCGTCGACGCAGGCCAGTCGCAGGCTTTGGCCGGTAGTCGCGTCGGTAATTGGGGTGTAGTGGGGTTTGAAAGGCCAGTCCGTGAGGTTTTCAAAGCGGGAATCCGGTGTGCGCAGGATGTTCATGGTGTTGGGTCTGTAAAAAACGAGGGGAAAGGAAAGACAGGGGCGAGAAAAGGAGGGGCGCTTTGGCTAAGGCGTGCCGCCACAAGCAAGACCGCGAACGCGTTCAGGTTTCATGAGATCAGCACTCCTTTTCATGGGTGACACCCCACAGAGGGCTTGGCGGTGACCGGTCCATCCACCGCGCTGGATAGGGGGTTTGTTCGTCGAACCAGTACGCGCCCAGGCGGCTCCACACGATTGCGACGCATGCGAGCGAGGCCACGCCGACCACCACCGGCATCCAGAGGGCAGCGGCATCGGCGTGCGTATGGATCATGATCAGCGCATTGGCGCCAGCCGGTGGATGCAGGGTACCGCTGAGCAGCATGAAGCCCAGTGTGATCGCTTGGGCCAGTGCGTAGACCCACACGGCATCGCCAAACCATTGCCCGCACACCATGCCGATGGCTGCCGCACCCAGGTGGCCGCCCATCAGTGCGCGTGGTTGCGCTGCAGGCGCGCGTGTCAGCCCGAACAGGAACACGGTAGATCCGCCCAATGAGGCCAGCAAAAAGGGTGAGGTCGGTGGGCCGGCCAAGGCGAGCGCAGTGCCCAGTCCGGCCGCGGCTCCAAGCAGGCTCCACACCAGGCGTAAAACGGTGCGCCACCGCCAGCCGCCAACATCAGGCGCTTGCATCACAGCCACGCGTCGAAATAACTGCCATGTGCCGGCTCTGCGCGAAGGTGTGCGTCACGACTTTTAGTGCAATGCCGCCCGCGTTTTCGGGAAACTCCCTTGACCTGGCGCCTGTGGTGGCAGTGTGTGATGGCCTGTTCATGCATACCCCAATAATATGGCACTTTAAGTGCCAATTGTTGGCCAAATCAATTTGGGGTTTTCCCCTAGAGACCCCGGTGGGTCCCGGACATCAGGCGGCGATACGAAATGCACTGGGCGGCGACATCACAATCTCGTCGGGCTGCGGCATTCAGAGGTCTCCAGCCAGCCACACCAGGACTTGGCTGCAACTGCTATCCTCAAAACCCACTCTCACCAATACGCACATGCAACTCAATTCCAAGATCGCGCTAGTCACCGGCGCAGGCACCGGCATAGGCCGCGCCGTATCGTTGGCGCTGTTGGCCGATGGCTACACCGTGGTGCTGGCCGGTCGGCGCCTGGAGCCCCTCCAAGAAGTGGCCCAGACGGCGGCGACCGAGCGCGCCCACCCGTTTAGCGCTGACGTGGGCCAGCCCGAGGCGGTGGACGGTCTGTTTGCCATGGTCAAAGAACGCTTTGGCCGGCTGGACCTGCTGTTCAACAACGCCGGTGTGTTTACCCCGGCGTTGCCCATCGAAGACCTTCCGTTTGCGCAATGGCAGGCCGCGCTCAGCGTCAACCTGACCGGCTCGTTTTTGTGCGCCCAAGGCGCCATCCGGCTGATGAAAGACCAGACGCCCCAGGGCGGGCGCATCATCAACAACGGCTCGATTTCGGCGCATGCGCCCCGGCCCAACTCGGCGCCCTACACGGCCACCAAGCACGCCATTACCGGCCTGACCAAGTCGATTTCGCTCGACGGGCGCAAGTACAACATTGCCTGCGGCCAGATCGACATTGGCAACGCCATGACCGAACTCGCCGCCCCCATGGCGCGCGGCGTGCCCCAGGCCCATGGCGGCATTGCGGTGGAACCCATGATGGACGTGCGCGAGGTGGGCGACGCGGTGCTGCACATGGCCAACCTGCCGCTGTCGGCCAACGTGCAGTTCATGACCCTGATGGCCACCAAGATGCCCTATGTCGGGCGCGGCTAAGCGCGCGGGCGCTGTGCGCGCAATCCATGCCTGAGGCGCTTAAGGCGCCACTGGCAACACAGGCGCCCGAAGCACCGCATAGTCCCAAAGTCCAGCCACCACCGCACGCGGTATCCCGTCTGCGCGCCGAGCGTCTGGCGCGCAGTTCCAAGCCGTTTTTGGCGCGCGGTGGCATCAAGGGTGTGCGCTGCCCGGGCTGCCGCTTAGTGCCTAGCCACTGCCTGTGCGGCCTGGGCTTGTTGCAAACCACGCGCGCGGGCGTGTGCCTGCTGATGGCGGATATTGAGCCACTCAAACCCAGCAACACCGGCTGGCTGGTGGCCGACGTGGTGGCTGACACCTTCGCCTTTGGCTGGGCGCGCACCGAAACCGACCCGGCCTTGCTGGCCCTGCTGGCCGACCCGCAGTGGCAGCCGTATGTGGTGTTTCCGGGCGAATTTGTGAAGCCAGAGCGCGTGGTGCACACGGTGCACACGGTGGATGTGGCGTCTCACGCAAAGGACGGCGGGCTGCCGAGCAAACGCCCGCTTTTCATCTTGCTAGACGCCACCTGGGCCGAGGCGCGCAAGATGTTTCGCAAAAGCCCCTGCTTGGATGCGCTGCCGGTGCTCAGCCTGCACCCGGCGCAAATTTCCCGCTACCAGCTACGCCGCTCGCGCCGCGACGACCACTTTTGCACCAGCGAGGTAGCCGCCCTGTGCCTGGAACTGGCAGGCGACGCGGCTGCGGCGCAGACGCTAGAGGCGTATCTGGACGTCTACACCCACCACTATCTGCGGGCCAAGCAGCAGTTGCCGCCAGACCGCGCGGGGCAGGCGCATGTGCGCTTGCGGGCGCTGCCTCAGGTCGCGGGTTAATGTGAAAGATCTTTCATGATTGGGGGTGCTGCGCACCTTCATGAAAGTTGGCCCCAAGAGTTTTAGGCGCCCACCTCGGCAATCATCTCAATCTCCACACAAGCCCCCATGGGGATTTGCGCCACGCCAAAGGCGCTGCGGGCATGGGCGCCTTTGGCGCCAAAGATTTCGCCAATCAGTTCGCTCGCGCCATTGGTCACCAGATGCTGCTCGGTAAAGCTGCCGGTGGAATTGACCAAGGACATGAGTTTGACGATGCGCGTGACGCGGTTGAGGTCGCCCACGGCGGCGTGCAGCGTGCCAAGCAGGTCAATGGCGATGGCGCGGGCGGCGAGTTTGCCCTCCGCCGTGTCCAGGGTGGCGCCCAACTGGCCGACCCAGGCTTTGCCGTCTTTTTTTGCAATGTGGCCGCTTAAAAAGACCAGGTTGCCGGTCTGCACAAAAGGCACATAGGCCGCGGCTGGCGTGGCAACGGGCGGCAGGGTGATGTTCAGGGAGGCGAGGGTGTCGTAAATGTTCATGGCAGTGGCATTCGCAGAAAAAGGGATGGAAAACGGCGCGTAAGAACCAGCGTTGTACCGCGTGCAGCGCGCCCTGCATTGTCACCCAGGCACGGGTCATAGTCGCCGGGCGCAGCACTGAATGGCGGGCCACTGGGTGCGCTGCGTGTGCGTAAACCCGGTCGATAAGATTGGCCCATGAAGCTTGCCAATTCGATGGGTAATTTTCGCTGCCTGCCGCTGGGGTGGCTGGCAATGGCTGCGCTTGGCGGGGTGGCGATGCAGTTGCAGCAGGGCCAATTGTGGGCGGTGGCTGACTACGGTGGGCTGCTGCTTGGGTGTGTGGTGGCCACGCTGGGCCTGGCCTGGCGGGCTCGCGTTGTGCGCCGCAGTGGCCCGCTTGGCTTGGAACAGGGCGCACAGTTGGCGCAGTTGGCGGGGCGGCGCGTCTTTGCCGCAGTGCTGGCGCAGCGTGTCGGTGCCACCTCAGGTAGCGCGGCCTTGCTGCTTGCTTGTGCGGGTGCGGCCTTCGCCTTGGTGGGCTTGCGCGCTTGCCTGTTTGACGCCCATCGCCTGAACCCGGCGTTGGAAGGGCGCGACGTGCAGGTGGTGGGCCTGGTGCGTGATCTCACGCAAAGCAACCCCACGGGCTTGCGCTTTCGCTTGCAGGTCGAGTCGGCCACCTTAGATGGCCAGCCCGTCGTGCTGCCCCCGCGCATGGACGTCGCTTGGTACAACGGTCCGGCGCCCCGGGGCGCAGTCGGCCAGGACTTGGCCGACTGGGAACTGCAGCGCCAGCCGCAAAGCCTGCAACCCGGCGAGCGCTGGCAGTTCACCCTGCGCGTCAAGGCGCCGCACGGCAGCCGCAATCCGCAGGGCTTTGACTACGAACTGTGGCTGTGGGAACAAGGCGTGCAAGCCACCGGCTATGTGCGCTCCGGCGCGCGCGACACCCCGCCCGCGCTGCTGACCAGCACCTGGAATTACCCAATTGCATCGCTACGCCAGACGGTGCGCGCCCGCATCCTGGCCCAGGTGCCCGACGCACAGGCGGCGGGGCTGATTGCCGCGCTGGTGGTGGGCGACCAGGCGGCTATTGAACGTGCCGACTGGGACGTGTTTCGCGCCACCGGCGTGGCGCACCTGGTCAGCATTTCGGGCCTGCACATCACCATGTTTGCCTGGGGCGCCATGGCGCTGGTGGGTTGGGCCTGGCGGCGCTCGCAGCGTCTGTGCCTGTGGCTGCCCGCCAGTACGGCGGCGCTGTGGGGCGGGGTGCTGCTGGCGGTGGCCTATGCCTTGTTTTCAGGCTGGGGCATACCGGCGCAGCGCACTTGCGTGATGCTGGCCACGGTGGCGGCGCTGCGCTTAGGCGGCTTGCGCTGGCCCTGGCCGCAGGTGTGGTTGCTGGCGTTTTGCGTGGTGGTGGCCAGCGACCCGTGGGCGCTGTTGCAGGCGGGGTTTTGGCTGAGCTTTGTGGCAGTGGGCGTGTTGTTTGCCAGCGGCTCCGGTGGCCAGCGCGCAGCGCAGGGGCAGTTCGTGGCGGCACATAGTGGGGCGGTCGGTGGGGCAGATTCCCGCGACCAACTCGACACGGTGCAACTGCCACCCCTGGCCGCGCAAGACACCCGACCGTGGTGGCGGCGCACGCTGGTCGCTGGCGCTCTGCGCCTTGGCGCCAGCTTGCGTGGTCTGCTGGGCGAGCAATGGACCATCACGCTGGCCCTGGCGCCACTGAGCTTGCTGCTCTTTGGCCAGGTGTCGGTGGTCGGTTTGGTAGCCAACCTGATTGCCGTGCCCTGGGTCACGCTGGTGCTCACACCGTTGGCTATGTTGGGCGTGCTCTTTGCGCCGCTGCTGCCGCTGGCGGCGTGGGCGGTGGGCGTGCTGATGGCGGTGCTGCAGACCATGGCGGCTTGGCCGGGGGCGGTGCTGGTGCTGGCGGTGCCGCCTTTGTGGCTGGCGGTGTTGGCAATTCTGGGGGGGGTGTTGCTGGTGGTGCCCGGCCCCTGGAGCGTACGCTTGCTGGGCTTGCCGCTGTTGCTGGCCGTGCCCCTGTGGCAAAACCCCGTGCCGCCCTTGGGCGAATTTGAATTGCTGGCCGCCGACGTGGGCCAGGGCAATGCGGTGCTGGTGCGTACCGCCACCCACGCGCTGTTGTACGACGCCGGGCCGCGCTATAGCCTGGAGAGCGATGCGGGCCACCGCGTGCTGGTGCCGCTGCTGCAATCCGCCCAAACCCGCCTGGACCGCCTGGTGCTCAGCCACCGCGACACTGACCATGTGGGTGGAGCGGCAGCCGTGTTGGCCATGCAGCCCCAGGCCGATGTGCTGAGTTCACTAGGCGCTGACCACCCGCTGCTGGTCGGGCGCAGCGCGGCGCGCTGCGAGGCGGGCCAGCGCTGGGAGTGGGACGGCGTGCGGTTCGAAGTCTTGCACCCGCGCGCCCTGGACTACGACGCCCCCGTGCCAATCAAACCAAACGCCCTGTCGTGCGTGCTGCGCATAGCCACTGCCGGGCAAAGCGCCTTGTTGGTGGCCGACATTGAGCGCGCGCAAGAGGCGGCGCTGCTGGCGCGGGCGCAGGCCAGCGACAGCCTGCAAACGCTGCAGGCCAGCGTGTTGCTCGCGCCGCACCATGGCAGCAAAACGTCCAGCAGCGCGGAGTTCTTGGCGGCGGTGGGCCCGCAAGTGGTAGTGGTGCAGGCGGGCTACCGCAACCGCTACGGTCACCCGGCGCCGGAGGTGATGGCGCGTTACCTGGCGCTGACTCCTGCGCAAGCCGCCGGCCACGCCCCGCAAATCGTGGATTCGCCCCATTGTGGTGCATTTTTTTGGCGATCGGACCGGCCGCGAGACGGGGCTTGCGCTCGCGCGCAGCAGAATCGCTACTGGCACCACCGCGTACCATGAACGCGGGCAGCACAGGCGAGCGGTTACAGTGGTCTAAGTCTTGCTTAATTCTGTGCACCGAGAGATAAAAAAGGTCAGTATCTATGCATAAATTTGACGAAATGGTGGCGAATTTGCCGTATGCGGGCCTGGCTGATCCCGCCAACGTGCGTGAGCATTACCAAGCCTACGTCCAATGGCTGTCCGGCCAAAGCCCGGAGACCATGGCGCACCGGCGCGAAGAGGCCGAGATGATTTTTCGCCGCGTGGGCATCACCTTTGCCGTCTATGGCGAAAAAGACGAAGACGGCGCGGGCACCGAGCGGCTGATTCCGTTTGACCCAATTCCGCGCATCATCCCCGCCCACGAGTGGCGTTCGATGGAAAAAGGCCTGGTGCAGCGCGTGACCGCCCTCAACCGCTTTATCCACGACGTCTACCACGACCAAGACATTATTAAAGCGGGCATCGTGCCGCGCGAGCAGATCGAGAACAACGCCCAGTTTCGCAAAGAGATGGTGGGCGTGTCGGTGCCGCACCAGATTTACTCGCACATCTCGGGCATTGACATCGTGCGGGCACCCAACGCGCAAGGGCAGGGCGAGTACTACGTGCTGGAAGACAACCTGCGCGTGCCCAGCGGCGTGAGCTACATGCTCGAAGACCGCAAGATGATGATGCGGCTGTTCCCCTCGCTGTTTAACAGCCACCGCGTGGCGCCCATTGCGCACTACCCCGACTTACTGCTGGAGACCCTGCGCGCCAGTTGCCCGGCCAGCACAGCCGAGCCCACGGTGGTGGTGCTCACCCCCGGCATGTACAACAGCGCCTACTTCGAGCACGCCTTCTTGGCCCAGCAAATGGGCGTGGAACTGGTCGAAGGCCAAGACCTGGTCGTCAAGGACAACTTTGTTTACATGCGCACCACGCGCGGCCCACGCCGGGTGGACGTGATTTACCGCCGCGTGGACGACGACTTTTTGGACCCCACGGTGTTTCGCCCCACCTCTACCCTGGGCTGCCCCGGCCTGCTTGATGCCTATCGCGCGGGTAATGTGACGATTTGCAACGCCGTGGGCACCGGCATTGCGGATGACAAGTCGATCTACCCCTATGTGCCGCAAATGATCGAGTTTTACCTGGGCGAAAAGCCCATTCTCAATAACGTACCCACCTTTCAGTGCCGCAAGCCTGACGACCTGGCTTACACACTGGCCCATCTGAAAGACCTGGTGGTCAAAGAAGTGCATGGCGCCGGTGGCTACGGCATGCTGGTGGGGCCCGCGGCGAGCAGCGCCGAGATTGAGAACTTCCGCCAGGCCTTGCTGGCCAACCCGGCGGGCTACATCGCCCAGCCGACGCTGAGCCTGTCGACTTGCCCAACGTATGTGGAAAGCGGCATCGCCCCGCGGCACATCGACCTGCGCCCCTATGTGCTCTCGGGCAAAACCGTGCAAATGGTGCCCGGCGGCCTGACGCGCGTGGCCTTGCAAGAGGGCTCACTGGTGGTGAACTCGTCCCAAGGCGGCGGCACCAAAGACACCTGGATTCTGGAGGATTAACCATGCTCAGCCGCACTGCCGACCATTTGTACTGGATGTCGCGCTACACCGAGCGCGCCGAAAACACCGCCCGCATGCTGGACGTGAACTACCAAACCGCGCTGTTGGGCCAAACCGAAGCTGCCGAGGAGCGCAGCTGGCGCGGGCTACTTAGCATCAGCGAGCTGCTGCCCGCTTACACCCAGCGCCACAAGGCAGTACGCGCCCGCGAGGTGATGGACTTCATGGTGCGCGACGAGAGCAACCCGTCGAGCATCTTGTCCTGCCTGGGCGCAGCCCGCGAAAACGCCCGTGCGGTGCGCGGCACCTTGACCACCGAAGTGTGGGAGACGCAAAACCAAACCTGGCTGGAGGTCAAACGCCTGGCAGCCAGCGACAGCTTTGTGCGCGACCCTTCGCAGTTTTTTGAATGGGTGAAGTTCCGCTCGCACCTCTCGCGCGGCGTGACCGTGGGCACCATGCTGATGGACGAGTCGCTGCACTTCATGCGCCTGGGCACTTTTCTGGAGCGGGCCGACAACACCGCGCGCTTGGTGGACGTCAAATTCCACGGTGGCTCCACCGACTTTTTGGACGCCAGCACCGCCAAAGACCAAGAGGGTGACTTCTACCACTGGAGCGCGGTCTTGCGCAGCGTTTCGGCGTTTGAGGTCTACCGCAAGGTCTACCGCGACGTGATCCGTCCCGAGCGCGTGGCCGAGTTGTTGATACTCAAGGCCGATATGCCCCGTTCCTTGCATGCGTCCTTGGTGGAGGTGCTCAACAACCTGGAACGCGTAACCAGCAATCCCGACAGCGAGACCCTGCGGCGCGCGGGCAAGCTGCGCGCCCAACTGCAATACGGCCGCATCGACGAGATTTTGGCCACCGGCCTGCACGCCTTTTTGACGCAGTTTCTGGACCGCGTGAACGACCTGGGTGTGCACGTGAGCCGCGAATTCCTGGTGCCGGTGACCTGATTTTTGGGTGCGCTTGGGTTGGTTCCAACCTTTGCGTGGCCCTCGCTCGCCGTGTAACGCCGCTGGCACGGCTTGCCGCAACGCGTGCGGTTTCCGAGCCCAAACGTTAGCGACGCCGTGGCAGACAAGTCTTCAGGGTCGCACCGGCGCTAAAGGGCCGCCGCCGAGACGCTTGGGCCGGCCAGCGTGCGCTTGCAGCCGCTCAAGCACCCAAAGTCGCCATTTTCTGAACTGAAGGCTTTTCACGATCTGAGATTGGCTGCGCCTTTTAATTACCGGGATGGAAATTAATGTATTTTTTAAATTTTTTAAAATTTTGAAAAATGCCAAATAAGAATTTTGCTGCGGCATTTTTGGCAGTTTACTTGGGTATTTTCTTTTTTAAGATTGGCTTGTCATCAACAACCCTTCACCAAAAGGAAGAAAAATGCAAGCAAGAAAATCAATTTTTAGCCCCATTGCTTTGGCTGTAGGCGTGCTCTTGTCCACTGGCGCGTTTGCGCAAGTGGTTATCTCCGACGGATCCGGCAAAACGATTGGTACCGATTCCCTGTCATTAATGGATACGACAACAATAGTGAAAGTTGGATCGTCAATCACTGGACTCCAGATAAATAACGAACGTATCTTGTTCAAGACATATACACAAACTAGCCCAACCTCGGGCGAGGAGGTGCCCGGCACTTTGATCACCAATGACTCAATTCGGACTCAATCGATTCGTACCTCTGATGCTGCTTTTACGGGCAATGTAAACTTCACGGGAGCGCAAGTTACAGGTTTGACAGGGTTGTTTGATCCCACCCAGGTGGGTGCGCTGGGTGCAGTCACTACGCTCAATAAGGGTGGCCAGTTCAACCTGGACCTGGTGGAGGGCGGTGCCACATTGGGCTCAGTGCGCTCTCAAAGCCTCTTGAACAGAGGCACGATTCAAACCGATCGTTTGACCACCATGGGTGGCGCTAGCGTAGGTGGCACATTGGCGGTCACCGGTAGCTCTACCACCACCGGCATCTCGAACACTGGTGACATCAACAACACCGGCAACATCGCCACCGCAACACTGAGCACCACCGGTCTGGCAACGCTCAACAGCGCCGCGATTACCACCAACGCCACGGTGGGTGGCACATTGGCGGTGACTGGTGCATCTACGCTCAATGGCGCGACCACAGTCAACAACACCCTGAACGTGAATGGTGCGACCACGATCGTGGGCGCCACCAGAATCACGGGCGCTACCAGCATTACGGGCGCTACCAGCATTACGGGCGAGACCAGCATTCGCGGAGCCACCAGCGTGGTGGGTACCGCCAATATCAACACCACCGGCACGGCTGCCACCGCTATCGGTAACGCGGCAGCAAGCACCACGGTCGTGGGCACGGTGGTCTCGGCGACTGCGGGTAACAATGGCACCACCGGTCTGACACTGAAAAACGGTGAAGCCAGCATGACGGTGATGAATGCCTTGGGTAATACGCACGGTCTGGTAGTCGGCGAAAGCAGCACTACTTTGTCGGGCGGCTCAACTTCGACCAATTTGACCTTGAACGACAACGGCGCGACCTTCAGCAACGCGGCCAACGGTGCTCCTACCCGTGTCACCGGCGTGGCCAATGGCACGACTGATTTTGACGCGGTCAACGTACGCCAGTTCGCCGGTGCGGTGGCTGGTGTGGCTGCGTCGGCCAACATCCCCGGTGTGGACACTGACAAAGCCGCGTCTGTAGGCGTGGGCTTGGGTTCTTATATGAATGCCCAGGCCATCGCTTTTGGTGGCAGCTACCGCTTCTCTGACAAGGGTGTGCTGCGCGCTTCGCTGGCCACAGGCCTGAATGCAGGCGGCAACCAGGCTTCGTTCGGTATCGGCGCTGGCTGGTCTTGGTAATCCCTTAGTGGGTTTACAACGCCGGCACGCCTGAGGCGTGTTGGTAACCCGCTCACCCGGTGTGCCCGTGCGCACCGGGTGTTTTTGTTTTTAAGACAACTGGAACCCCTGATGAAATCATTCAAATTGGTAGCCATGTATTCGGCGTTGCTGCTGGTCTTGTCCGTAGCAACCGTGCAGGCGCAGACCCCTTCTGCCGGCGCAACGGTGGTTTCAGCACCCACCGTGCAAGCGGCTTCGCAGGCCGCAGTGCAGGCTGAATCGGCGTCACGGCCGCATCCGGTTACGCTGGCAGCCGCGCAGCAGGGCGTGCTGTCGTGCAGTGGGCGCATCAACCAAGTGGTGACTGCCTTGGGTGTGACGGACAACGCCGGTGTTGCGTTGATGTTGCCTTCGGTACAAGCAGACCAGCGCCTGGCCCCCTTGACGCTGGAGATGCCGACCACTTTGGGCAGTTCGGCCTACATTTCGGCCACTTTTGCACCCAATCAGGCCAATGGCTGCGGTGCCAGCTACGACGCGGTGGTTTATTGGCCTAAAAGTTGTGATGAGGTCACGCAGCAGTCCTATGCTGCTCTGAAGGTGCTGGGGCGCTTGAAGAAAGATATTGTGATGCTCGATGGCGGTGCCACCACCAAGGTGTTTTTGCTGCCGGCTGGCGCGGCGGGTTGCATCTCGATCAAGCGGGAAATTATGCTTTGACGCTGGCGATCTTTCATGCTGTTGCCGTCTCGTGCCTGTGGGGCCTTCGATATGAAAATCACCTGAAAAAACTGTACTTCTTCAGGATGTCGGAGTCTTTAAGGACGACGAACTGAAGCACATGAACGCTCTCCATCTTTACCCACGTGGTTCAGCGCCCAAGTTGATCTTTCACAGCGTGCCCCAGCTCGATCACCGCCATGGCGTAAAAGCTGCTCCAGTTGTAGCGGGCGATGACGTAGAAGTCTTCCGTGCCGGCCACACGCTGTAGTGCGCACGCACGCCGGCGCCGTTTGGCTGGTGGCCTGGGGGGCAGCTGGTGCTTGCGCGAAATCGTCACAAAATCTTCATGAAATTTTCACAGGCCTTTCATGGCTAAAAATTACATTCCCGAGCGGTTTATTGAAACAACATCTTGAGGAACTTCTGTGAAAAACCGCGTGTTTTCTTTGACCCCTTTGCGTGGGTTTCCGGTGGTGGTGGGCGCTCTCGCAATTACAGCCATCTTGCAGGGTTGCGGCGGTGGCAGTGATGCCATAGTCGACCGGACATTCAGTGTGGCGGTGATTGGTGACTCGCCTTACGGCATTGCGTATGGCGACACGGCCCAGTATGTAGCCAACCCAGCGTTTATTGCCAAAGTCAACGCCGACACCAGTTTGTCGGCTGCGCTTCATGTGGGCGATATTCACTCCGGCAAAGAGTTTTGCACCGAGACCTACAACTTAGGGGTGTTCAATCAGTGGAAGACGGGTTACACCAAGCTCCCCGTGATTTACACCCCAGGCGACAACGAATGGGCTGACTGCCACAAGGCAAAAGAAGGTGGTGGTACCTACAACTCTGGGACCTCCGCCATCGACTACGTGACCAAAGACGGTGGCTCTTACGCCAACGGTGACCCACTGGCGAACTTGACCTTGATCCGCTCGATTTTCTTTCCAGCCCCCGGCAAGTCGCTGGGCAGTGGTATGACCGTGCACTCTCAGGGCCTTGAGTTTGACCCGGCACATCCGTCGGATGCACAGTTTGTAGAGAACGTCTGGTTTGAAAAAAATGGCGTGCTCTTTTTCAACATCAACGTTCCCGGCGGTTCTAACAACAACGACGACAACTGGTATGGCACACCGACCAAGTCCAACGCACAAGTCCAAGAAGTGGCCGCCCGTACTGCCGCCAATCTGCGCTGGATTGACACTGCTTTTGCCAAAGCGGTGGCTAACAAAAGTGTGGGTGTGGTGATTCAAGTGCAGGCTGACATGTGGGACCAAGATGGCGCCTCCAAGGCCCACCTGACCAACTACAAACAGTTCATCGACAGAATTGCTGGCAACACGACGGCATTTGCCAAGCCCGTGTTGCTGATCAACGGTGACTCGCATACCTACCGGTCGGACAATCCTCTGGTGCAAAACGCCACCTGCGTCGCTGAAAATCCGGTGACGGCCGTAGTGGGTGCAGCCTTGGTGCCGGCGACTGCCGCTGTAGCCTGTAGCGATGCCTCCCTGGCGGGCGTCATGGCCACTTATCACAAGGACGCTCCTGGAACGACCGATCCTTACGCCAATCAGCCCAACGGCTACAACGTGACTAACTTTCACCGCGTCGTTGTGCATACCAACCCAGGCAACCCACAGGAATACCTGAAGCTGTCGATTGACCCCAGCGCCAACGCCGCCAATGGCAGCGACGCATTTGGTCCGTTCAGCTGGAAGCGGATTGCACCTTGACCCTTCGCAAGGGGCCGTAATCGGCCCCTTGCGGTCGTGTTTTGCCGGAGAGTAGGGGTGCGTTTGAATTGTCGGCTTGCACGTATTCGCCGGGCTAAACCCCTTTTGGGGTTCAGCGGGTTCATGGGCTGCGCCTACCAGGGGTGCTTCTTGGCTTCCTGCGCCACCGCCTCGGCCAACTCGATCACCGCCATGGCGTAAAAGCTGCTCCAGTTGTAGCGGGTCACCGTATAGAAATTGTCGGTTCCCGCCACGTAGTGGGTGGGTGCGCTGCCGTTGGGTAGCTCAATCAGGGCCAGCAACCCGGGGTGGTGGGTGCCGCTGGCTTCCACCGCGACGCCTTTATCCAGCAGAGCCGCTGGGCTCAGGCTGGGGACGATGTCATTGAGCAGCAAGGCGGGCAAGTCCAATTTTTGCGGATCGACTTGCACCGCGTAATGCGTGGCCATGCCAGGCTTCCAGTGGAACGCAGCCAGGTAATTGGCCACCGATCCAATAGCGTCTGCGCTGCTGCCAAACAGGTCGATGCGGCCGTCGCCGTCATAGTCCACGGCGTATTGGCGCCAGCTCGACGGCATGAACTGTGCCATGCCCAGGGCGCCGGCGTAGCTGCCGCGCACCGTTAGCGGATCCAGCCCCTGCGTGTTGCACAGGCGCAAAAACTCTTCCAACTCTTGCAAAAAGTAGGCGGCGCGCTGGGTGGCTTTGGGGTGGGCGAGCGGAAAGTCAAAGGCCAGCGTGCTCAGCGCATCAATCGTGCGGTAGCCGCCCATGTGCTTGCCGTAAATCGTCTCCACGCCCAGGATGCCGACGATGGCGCTGGCGGATACGCCGGTTTCGCGTTCTGCACGCGCCAGCGTGTCGGCATTGCGCTGCCAAAACTGCACCCCGGCCTGGATACGCGTGGGCTCCACCACCCGGCTACGGTAGAGCGACCAGTCGCGCGCTGCCGACGCCTGCCCCGGGGTTACGGCATTGACCACCGCCTGCAAACGCCGGGCCTTGCCAATCACGCCGCGCACCCAGGCCCGGCGCAGCTTGAGGTGGTCGGCCATGGCGTTCGCTGCGGCCATGGCCTGCGGATTGTTGCGGTAGCTGACCGGCTCTGGGCGCGGGTGCTTGCCAGCCAAGGCTTGGCTGGCCGGCAGCAGCAATGTCAAGGCAAGAAAGACGCTTCGTGAGGTTAAGGAGCAGCTTTTTGGGGTCATGGGCAGGGGCATTTGGCGCGCAGGCCACGCTGTGCGCACCGTGTCGCCCGGGCCGCGTGGTAAGCTAAATCGCCACCCAGGACCGCTCTGGCAACCCGGTTCGGGGCCTTTGTCGACCATACCTGAAAACCAGCGCACCGAGCGCGCAAGCGTCCTGTTTATGCACAAAACCGGTTTTTTCTCGCACCCCGCGTGCCGCAAACATGAAATGGGCGCGGGCCACCCCGAGTGTCCCGAGCGGCTCGACGCTATTCAAGACTGGCTTTTGGCCACCGGAGTGTTGGACGCCTTGGAGCAATGCGAGGCGCCGCAAGCGCCCTTGGCGGACTTGGAATTGGCGCATGGGCGGATGCACATCGCCGCGCTGCGGGGCCTGACCGATGGACTGCGTGACGACATCGAGGCCGGTGGCCCCACGCATGCGCAAATCGACCCCGATACCAACCTCAACATCCACACCTGGGACGCCGCCTTGCATGCGGCGGGCGCGGCGCTGGCGGCTGTCGACGCGGTGATGGCCGGTGAGCTGGAGAATGCGTTTTGCGCGGTGCGCCCGCCCGGCCACCACGCCTGCCGTGACAAGGCCATGGGTTTTTGTTTTTTCAATAACGTTGCAGTGGCCGCGCATTACGCGCTGGAGCGGCACGGGCTGGAGCGCGTCGCCATCATTGACTTTGACGTGCACCACGGCAATGGTACGGAAGACATCGTGGCGGGTGACTCCCGTATCCTGATGGCGAGTTTCTTTCAGCACCCCTTCTACCCTTACGGTGGCGCGCAGTCAGACGCGGCCAATTTGCTCAATGTGCCGCTGCCGGCCTATTCCAAGGGTGACGCGGTGCGCGCGGTGGTAGAGCGCGACTGGCTGCCGCGCTTGGATGCTTTTGCCCCGCAAATGGTCTTTATCAGCGCCGGTTTTGATGCGCACCGCGACGACGATCTGGGCCAAATGGGCCTGGTGGAGGCGGACTACGCCTGGTTAACCCAGCGCATCAAGGCGCTGGCCCAACGCCACGCCAAGGGCCGCATTGTTTCTTGCCTGGAGGGCGGCTACCAGCTCGACGCACTGGCGCGCAGCGTGGAGGCCCATTTGCGGGTGCTGGCCGATGTCTGAGTCGTACTTGAACCGGGAGCGCGCGCCATGACGGCCGCCCTACACCGCACGGTGCCGCAGCCCATCGACGATTTTGAGGGCTGGCTGGCAGCGTTTGCCCAGCCCACGGTGCTGCTGGAGTTGGCCACGCTGGTGTTGTGCGTGCTGCTGGCTTGGGGATTGGTACGGGTTGTGCGCCAAGCCCTGGGGCGCGCGGAGAGATCCATCTGGTTTGGCCGCAAGGACATTGACGGGGTGCTTTTCCCGCTGCTTTTGCTCTGTCTGGGCTTTGGCGCCCGGGCCTTGCTGGACCGCTACCTGGACGTGGTGGTTTTGCAAATCGCCGTACCCGTGTTGCTGGCCTTGGTGGCTATTCGCACCGGCGTCAAGGTCTTGCAAATTGCGTTTTCTCAGGCCCGCTGGGTGCGGGCCTTGGAACAAACCATCTCCTGGCTGGTCTGGCTGGCGCTGGTGCTGTGGGTCAGTGGCTTGTTGCCGCTCATCCTCAACGCACTGGACCAGGTCAGTTGGAGGGTGGGCACCGCACACTTGTCGGTGCGCAACATTATTGAAGGCTTGCTCACTGCCAGTGTGGTGCTGATATTGGCGCTGTGGGTGTCCGCGGGTATTGAGGCGCGCTTGCTGCGCTCTGCCACCGGCGGTGAGTTGTCGCTGCGCAAGGCGGTAAGCAATGCCACGCGCGCCTTGCTGCTGACTTTGGGTTTGATGGTGGCGCTCTCGGCGGTTGGCATAGACCTGACCGCCTTGTCGGTGGTCGGTGGCGCGCTGGGTGTGGGCATTGGCTTTGGCCTGCAAAAGGTGGCGGCCAACTATGTCAGCGGCTTTGTGATCCTCACCGAGCGCAATTTGCGCATTGGCGACTATGTAAAGGTGGAGAGCTTCGAGGGCGCGATTACCCAGATCAACGCCCGCTACACCGTGGTGCGCGCCCAGACCGGCCGCGAATCCATCGTGCCCAATGAGCTACTGGTGAGCAGCCGGGTGGAAAACCTGTCGCTCGCCGACCCCTTTGTGGTGCAAACCACCCAGGTGCAGGTCGCGTTTGACAGCGATCCCGTGCAGGTGATTGCATTGCTCAAAGAGGCGGCTCTGGCGCAGCCCCGCGTGCTCAAAGACCCCGGCCCTTCGGTACAACTGTCCCAGTTTGCCGCTGACGGATTGGAATTTACCCTCGTGTACTGGATCAATGACCTGCACAACGGCCAGGGCAACTTGCGCTCGGACGTCAATTTGGCCATTTTGCATATGCTGCGCGCCCACGGCATTCAGATTCCTGCACCGGCGCGTATCACCCAGGTCGTCAGCAGCAACAGTGCGCCGTTTGCGGTGTGATGGCCTCGCATGGCCGGCATGCTGTTTAACAGTACACTTGTGTATTGTTAACCTTACACTCAGCGCTCTTTGAAAGAGCGGCCCGGCAGCGAGATGAAAGTATGGATTCATCTCGGGCTGGGCGAACCGGTAGAAATTGAAGGAGTTGCGATGACTGATTTGGTGGTTAGAAAACTGTTGGTGGACTTGAACACTCCGTTTTCCGCGCGTTGGAATGGGGGCGATGCGTTTCGTTCGGCATTTTTCAGCGCTTTGTCTATGAGTTTTCCGGTGGGAGAGCAGTTTTTCATGGATTCGGTACGTGCAGGCCTGAAAACCTTGCCTGAAGAAAAACGTGCAAAGTTCGCGGCAGAAGTGCAAGGCTTTGTGGGCCAGGAAGCGACCCACCGCCGGGTGCATGCGCTGTTCAATGGCCACCTGGAGAGCATGGGCTTTGCCAACACCATCGAAAAGCGCTCCATCGCCCGTATCAAGAAGCAGGCGGGCATGGATCCTCGCATCCACGTGGCGGCTACCGCCGCGACCGAGCACTTCACCGCGCTGTTTGCAGACTGGATGCTTCGCCACCCTGAAGCGCTCGAAGGTGCCGAAGAGCGCCTGCAAACCATGTGGCTGTGGCACAGCGCCGAGGAGTCCGAACACCGCAGCACGGCTTTTGACATTTACCAGGCCATGGGTGGTGGCTATGCTTGGCGATTGCGGGTTTTCCGCTTCGTCAGCGTGGTTTTCATCACCGATGTGCTGCGCCAAACACTGAGTAACCTTTGGCACGATGGTGCGTTTTTCCTCCCCAGCACCTGGCGCAGTGCCGGGAAGCTCTTGTTTGCCAAGGACGGCATGATCCGGGGCAATGTCGCGATGTGGCGCGACTACCTGCGGGAAGACTTTCACCCTGAGCAGCACGACGCCAGCCGTTCGCAAGAATGGCTGCGTGACAACACGCGGCATTTTGTTCCCGTGACCGGCCCCGCAGCGGCCTGAGTGGTCGAGGGGCGTTTGATCTATCGGACCGTAGCGCTGCGTGACGCCGGCGGCGCACGCCGTCGCCAACGCATCGCCCCTCAACATGGTGCCTTGTGGCACCTGCCCCGCGCGACCAGCCGCGCAGAAAGCCAAGCATGAAAACCCGTAAAAAGCTCGGCATCGCGGTCGGAGTCATGGTTGCGCTGGGGGCGCTGGTCTATGCCAACCGCATCTACTTCTTGCAGTATTCGTTGGGCTGGTACACCGACATCCGCTACCCGCGCGATGCCTACCTACCCGCGCCTTGGGTGCAGGGTCCGGCCAGTGCGCCCACGCCCCTGGCGCAACGCCCACCCAATATCATCATCATTTTGGCCGACGATCTGGGCATCAACGATGTCTCCACGCAGGGTGGCGGTCATACGGCCGAGGGCGTACCCACGCCGCATATTGACGCCATCGCCCGCGAAGGTGTGCGTTTTGACCAAGGCTATGCCGGCAGCGCCGTGTGCACTGTGTCGCGCGCAGCGCTGCTAACGGGCCGTTACCCGTGGCGTTTTGGCGTGGAGTTCACGCCCACGCCGGGGGCCATGGCGCGGGTCTCTGGCGAGTTGTACAAAAACACCCAACGCGCGCACCCGGTGCTGATCGACCAGGCGGCGGCCAAAGAAGCCAAGGACTTCAACCACCTGGGCATGCCCACGTCCGAGGTGACCATGGCCCAAGCGCTCAAAGAGCGTGGCTACCACACTATGCATATTGGCAAGTGGCACCTGGGCAGCACGCCGGAGATGCGGCCCAACAGCCGAGGTTTTGATGAGAGCGTGTTCATGGAGAGTGGCCTCTACCTGCCGCAAAACGACCCGCGCGTGGTCAATTCCAAGCAAGACTTTGACCCCATCGACAAGTTCCTCTGGCCCAATATGCGCTTTGGGGTGAGCTACAACGCCGGCCGCTGGTTTGAGCCCAATAAATACCTGACCGACTACTTTACCGACGAGGCGGTGACCGCCATCCAGCGCAACAAAAACCAGCCGTTTTTCCTGTACCTGGCGCACTGGGGTGTGCACACGCCGCTGCAAGCCAGCAAGGAAGACTATGACGCGCTGGCGAACATCCCGGACCACCGTCGCCGCGTGTACGCCGCTATGGTGCGCGCGGTGGACCGCAGCGTGGGGCGCGTGCTGCAAACCCTGAAAGACGAGGGCCTGGACCAGAACACCTTGGTTGTTTTTGCCAGTGACAACGGCGCGCCGAACTACATCGGTATCCCCGACGTCAACCGGCCCTATCGCGGTTGGAAGTTGACCTTCTTCGAAGGCGGGCTGCGCGTGCCGTTTGCGGCCAAGTGGCCGGGCCATATTGCGGCGGGCACGCAGTACCAGGCGCCCATGAGCAATATCGACATCATGCCCACCGTGGTGGCCGCAGCGGGCGGCAAGATGCCCGCCGACAGGGTGGTCGACGGAGTGAATTTGCTGCCATTCCTGGGCAAGCAGCCGCAGGCGCAGCCCGAGCGCCCACTGTTCTGGCGCGATGGCCCCTACCGCGCCATGCGTGACCGGCAGTGGAAACTGATCTCGGCTGAGTTGCCGGCCAAAGACTGGTTGTTCAACCTGGCCAATGACCCGACAGAAAAGGTGAACCTGGCCGCGCTTGAACCGCAAAAGCTGGCCGAACTCAAAGCCAAAATGGCCGCCCACCATGCGGACATGCCACCCTCGGGCTGGCCATCGTTTGTCCAAATGCCGGTCAACATCGACAAGACACTGGACCAACCGGAAGCACCCGGCGACGAATACACCTATTGGTACAACTAGGCGCTACTGGTCGCATGGCCACCGCGCCCTGAGGCGAAAATCGCCGCCATGCAATTGTCCTTTTTCACCGTCCGTACGCGCCTTTGGCTGGGTCTGTTGGCGGTCTTGGTGCTGGCGCTGGCATGCTGGTTGTGGTGGTCCGCGCAGCGCAGCGAGCGCCACCTGCGCCAAGAGCCACTGGCTTGCGCGCTGCCCGTAGTGGCGTCAGATGCGCCGCACCCAGGCATGGTTTGGGTGCCAGCGGGCACTTTGGCGCTGGGGGACACGGTGTACACCGAGGAGTCACCCGTGCGCCAAGTGCCGGTAGCGGGCTTTTGGCTGGACCGCACCGAAGTCACCAACGACGAATTCGCCGCCTTTGTCAAGGCAAGCGCTTACCTGACGGTGGCAGAGCGGGCGGTGGACGTGGCCGCCCACCCCGAGTTGCCGCCTGCTATGCGCCTCCCCGGCGCGGTGGTGTTTGTTAGCCCCACCAGTTTGTCCGGCCAGGGCAGTCCCACCCAGTGGTGGCGCTATGTGGCAGGTGCCGATTGGCGCCACCCCGGCGGCCCCGGCACTTCTATTTCAGGCCGGGGCGCTTTCCCGGTGGTCAACGTCACCATTGAAGACGCCCAGGCCTATGCGCGCTGGAAGGGCAGAACCCTTCCTTCGGAAGCCCAGTGGGAATGGGCGGCGCGCGGCGCGAAAAACCAGGCGCTGCCCGACCATGAACAGCCTGCGCAAGCCAACACCTGGCAAGGCCTGTTTCCGGTGGCCAATTCGGCAGACGACGGTTTTGTCGGACTGGCGCCCGTGGGCTGCTTTGCTCCCAATGCAGTGGGGCTGTTTGACATGATTGGCAACGCCTGGGAACTCACGCGCGACGCCTACACCCCCAGCCATGCAGTTTTGGTAGACCAAACCCCCAGCGACCCGCCCCCCAGCAGCGCACGCCCCGCAGGCGCCGGCCCAGTGGGCCAGCATGTGATCAAAGGCGGGTCTTTTTTGTGCGCGCCCAACTACTGCATGCGCTACCGGGCGGGAGCGCGACAGGCGCAGGACGACGACTTGGCGGTCAGCCACCTGGGCTTTCGTACGGCATTGGTCGCGCCCGGCCCTTGAGGGCCAACGCCGCGCGGCTAATGCGACTGTTGCCGGATGAGGTAGTGACCAATAATTTCAAGCAGGTATTGCTTGGTGGCGTGCGCGGTTTGTGGCCGACTCAGGGCCTGAAAGCTGCCCACGATAGCGAGGTAAAACAGTGCTGCGAGGTCGGTGGCAGTCTTGGCGTCAGGCGCAATGCATACGAACTTACCCGCAAACAGCGCCATGCGCGCCCGGTCCACTTCCAGCAGCATGGAGGCCACCGTCGGGTCGCGCCGGCCCAAACCGCGCAAGGCCAACTCAAAGCGCATATTCCTCAGGTCCTCGCCACCGTGGGATAAGGCGGCATCGAGCAAGATTTCAAGGTCTGCGATGGGGTCTGTGCTGGCGGGTTGCTGCATCCGCTGGTTGCTTGCGGCTTCGCCTGCACGCCAGCGCTCGAGCAACGCGGCAATCAGGTCGGCGTGGTCTTTGAAGTGCCAGTAGAAACTGCCACGTGTCACGCCCAAGGTCTCTGCCAGGACCAGCACCCGCACGCCGTCGAATCCGTGTTCCACTGCAGCGTTGAAGGCGGCGTCCAGCCAGTCGTCGCGTTTGAGGCGCGTGCCAGTGCTGCGTGCAGGCGTCGGTTCTTCGGGTGTGCTGGGCAATACTTCCATGGCGTCCTGCGTGGTGTTCTTTGGTGCATTGTCGCCCAATGGATAGTTGGGGCATTGGGCGTGCGGTTTGCGTGCTACATTGAAAAAAATACAGCAGTGTATGGTGATGTGGCCGCCGCATTCCCGCACCGCGCTACACAGGAGACAAAACATGAAAATATCGACAAGCGGTGGACTGGCTGCCTTCGTGCTGGCGACGGGTTGGGTGTTTTCCTCTGCCGCTCTAGCGGCCAGCCCAGTGGCAACGGCTGCGCCGCAACGGCCCAATATTGTGGTGCTGGTGGCAGACGACTGGGGCTTTACCGACCTGGGCGCCTTTGGTGGCGAAATTGACACGCCGCATCTGGACGCGCTGGCCAAGCGCGGCATGCGGTTTTCTAACTTTCACGTCGCAGCATCGTGTTCGCCCACGCGCTCCATGCTGCTCACGGGCGTGGACAACCACCGCAATGGCGTAGGCAATTTGCGCGAGGCCATGCCCGGCGCGCACCTGGGCCGACCGGGCTACCAAGGTTCTTTGGCGCCCAATGTGGTGACCGTGGCGTCCCGTTTGCAGGACAGCGGCTACCGTACCTATATCGCGGGCAAATGGAACGTGGGCTCCGAGCCCTACAACCTGCCGAACCGGCGTGGTTTTGACAAATCCATCGTGCAGGGCGACACCGGCTCAGACAACTGGGAGCCCGCCAAACAGTACCTGGCGCACCTGCCGCAGGTGTATTGGTTTGAGGACGGAAAAACCGCCAATATGCCCGCTGAGTTTTACTCCTCGGAGTATTTTGTCGACCGCACCATCGGCTACATCGACGCCGACACCCGCAAGCAGCAGCCATTTTTTGCCTACGTGGGTTTTCAGGCCAACCACGTGCCAGTACAAGCGCCCAAGGCCTATGTGGACAAATACAAGGGCCGTTACCGCGAGGGCTGGACTGCGCTGCGCCAGCAGCGTCTGGCGCGTGCCGTCGCTCTGGGTATCGTGCCCCAGGGCACGGCCCTGACGACTCTGTCCACCACCGGTGACTGGAACGCACTGCCCGAGAAAGAACGCCTGCACATGGAGCGCCAGATGGAGGTCTACGCCGCCATGGCCGAGGCCATGGACTTCCACGTGGGGCGCCTGGTGGACCACCTCAAGCAGATTGGCCAGTACGACAACACGGTGTTCGTGTTTTTGTCGGACAACGGCCCTGAAGG
>CANFWT010000043.1 GCA_947450895.1 Comamonadaceae bacterium
CCGCCAGTACTTTGACGGCCTGGTGCGCAACGACGTGCTGGAGTTCTCGCGCATCCAAGAGCTGGGCACCATCCGCCTGTTTGCCGAAATGCTGCGCACGCGCGTGGGCGCGCCCCTGTCGCTGGCCAGCATCGCACGCGACCTGGCGGTGTCGCCGGTCACGCTCAGAAAATACCTCGACATTTTGGAGGCGCTGTTCATCGTGTTCGTGGTGCGCCCCTGGCACCACAACATCGGCCGCGCGGTGCTGCAAGCGCCCAAAGTCTATTTTTATGACACCGGCCTGGTGGACGGCGACGAGGGCATCCGCTTTGAAAACCTGGTGGCTACCGCCCTCTACAAGCAAGCGCAGTGGCAGCACGATGTGCAGGGCAAAGAGGCCGGTTTGCACTACATCCGCACCAAAGACGGCGCCGAAGTGGACTTCGCCCTGAGCGAAAAGGCCCAGCTCACCGAACTGGTGGAATGCAAACTCTCCGACGACAAACCCCACCGTGCGCTGGTTCGTTTTTCCAGCGAAAAAGCGCCCGTCAAAGCCGTGCAGGTGGTGCGCAACCTGCGGCATTCCTTCACATTAGGGGCGGTAGAGGTCGTGCAGGCGGCGGGGTATTTAAGGGGGCTGGGGGCTTGAGCGTGAAGCGCGCGACGCATTGCGTCTAACCCGCCCCAAACTCCTCCCCCATCTCCCGGGCCCGTGCCTGCGCCGCCTGCATGGCGGCAATGAATGCGGGTTTGATGCCGCTGGCTTCCATGGCGGTTAGCGCGGCGTAGGTGGTGCCGCCTTTGCTGGTGACGCGCTGGCGCAGCACTTCGGGCGGCTCGGGGGAGGCCTTGGCGAGTTCGCCCGCGCCAATAAAGGTGGCTACCGCCAGTTGGTAGGCCTGCGCTGCGTCCAAGCCCATGCCGGTCCCGGCTTCGCGCATGGCTTCCATGAAATAAAACATATAGGCTGGGCCGGAGCCTGAGAGCGCGGTCACGGCGTCGATGTGGGTTTCGGCGCCCACCCACATGACGTCGCCGGTACTGCCCAGCACTTGGTTTACCAGCGTCTTGTCGGCGTCATTGACGGCAGCGCGGGCAAACAGCGCGGTAATGCCTTTGCCAATGAGCGCCGGGGTGTTGGGCATGGCGCGCACCACGCGCTCGCTGCCCAGCCACTGCGCAATCGTGTCGCTGCGGATGCCTGCGGCCACACTCAGGTGCAGGGCGGCACGGGTGTGGGCTCGCGCTTGGGCGGCAGCGTCTTTGAAGGTCTGTGGCTTGACGGCCCAGACCACGAGGTCGGCGTGGGACAAAAAGTTGCCCGCTTTGGGCCGCGCGGTGATGCCGAACTGCTCGTGCAGTTTGGCGCGCGCCTCGTCAAAGGGTTCGACCACGTCGATGAGCTTGGCGGGCCAGCCTTGCTTGCGCAGGCCGCCGATGATGGCGCTGGCCATATTGCCGCCGCCTATGAATGCGATGCGTTGCTGCATGGGGTGGTTCTCTGGGAGTGGAAATGCGCCCAGAGTCTAACCACGCCCCCACCGGCGCCCTAGAGCTAAAGCGCCGTGGCCTGGCGCACTGCGTGTTCCCAGCGCTGCATTTTTTCTTGGGCTTGCGCGGCGCTGATGCGCGGCTCAAAGCGGCGTTCGGCTTTCCAGAGTTCGCTCAGAGCCTCGGTGTTGGGGTACAAGCCGCACGACAAGCCGGCCAGATAGGCCGCGCCCAGGGCGGTGGTCTCGGTCACCACCGGGCGCACCACGGCAATGCCTAACAAATCGGCCTGGAACTGCATGAGCAAGTCGTTGATGCAGGCGCCGCCGTCCACGCGCAGCTCGGTGACGGCCGCAGCGCCCGCCTGCTGCGCGTCGCGCGCCATGGCTTGCAGCAAGGCGGCGCTTTGAAAGGCAATGCTCTCCAAGGCCGCACGCGCAATGTGGGCGGTGGTGCTGCCGCGCGTGAGGCCGGTGATGGTGCCGCGCGCCTCGGGGTTCCAGTAGGGCGCGCCCAGGCCGGTAAAGGCGGGCACCAGCATCACGCCGCCGCAATCAGGCACTGTTTCGGCCAAGGCCTGAACTTCGGCGCTGCTGCGGATGGCGCCCAAACCGTCGCGCAGCCACTGCACCACGGCGCCGCCCACGAAGACGCTGCCCTCCAGGGCAAATTCAGGCGTGCCGTGCTGGGTCGCAGCGCCGGGCCGCCCCAAGCCAGACCGCGCCCCCTCGGGGGGCAGGGAGGACACGCCAGTGCCGACCGTGGGGGCTATCTGTGCAGCGCTGGTGGTGATTAAGCCGTTGGTGGAGGTGTGAAACTTTCCGCCGGTGTGCATCAACATGAAGCAGCCGGTGCCGTAGGTGTTTTTGGCCATGCCCGCGCTAAAGCAGGCCTGGCCAAAGAGCGCGCTTTGCTGGTCGCCGGCCACGCCGCCCATGGGCAGGGCGTGGCCCAGCAAGTCGGGCAGTACCTCGCCGTACAGGGTGGCCGAGGGCAGCACGCGCGGCATCATGTTGGGGGGAATGTCCATCGCCTTCAAAAGCTCGGCGTCCCAGGAGTTGCTGTGCACGTTGAAGAGCATGGTGCGCGCGGCGTTGCTCACGTCGGTCGCGTGCACCGCGCCGCCGGTGAGCTGCCACATCAGCCAGCTGTCCACCGTGCCAAACGCCAGTTCGCCGTTGGCTGCCTGGGCGCGGGCGCCGGGCACGTGGTCCAAGATCCATTGCAATTTGGTACCCGAAAAATAGGCGTCCACCAGCAGGCCGGTTTTTTGCCGGATGGTGGGCGCGAGGCCGCGCTCGCGCAGAGCGGCGCAGCCGGGTTCGGCGCGCCGGTCTTGCCAGACGATGGCGTTGTAAATCGGCGCTCCGGTGGCGCGGTTCCAGACCACCGTGGTTTCGCGCTGGTTGGTAATGCCCACCGCGCGCACTTGGCGCGCGTTAATGCCGGCTTTAAGCAGCACTTCGCGGGCAGTGGCCAGCTGGGTGCGCCATATCTCCAGCGGGTCGTGCTCCACCCAGCCGGGGAGGGGGTAAATCTGGGTGATTTCTTGCTGCGCCATGGCAACGATGGCACCATTGGTGTCAAACACGATGCTGCGCGAGCTGGAGGTGCCTTGGTCGAGGGCGAGCAGGTAGGTCATAGTGGCGCCTTTGTCTTATCGGTAGACGCTATTGTTGCGCGGCTTGCGCCAATGCCTTAGCACCGGGGTTGCGGTTCGGTCAGCGCTTTCATGGCGGCACAATCAGACATGGATGCAAATACCGCCCCATTGCCTACGCATCGGCCAAGTCTATTGGAGCGCCTGCGCGACAACCCCGTCTATGACGTCGCCGTAGTGGGCGGCGGCGCTACGGGCCTGGGGGTGGCTTTGGACGCGGCCTCGCGCGGCCTCAAGGTCGTTTTGGTTGAAGCGCAGGACTTTGCCAAAGGCACCTCCTCTCGCTCAACCAAACTGGTGCACGGTGGTGTGCGCTACCTCGCCCAGGGCAATATTGCTTTGGTGCGGGAAGCTTTGCGCGAGCGCAGCACTTTGCTGCACAACGCGCCGCATATTGCGCAGCCCTTGGCCTTTGTGATTCCGACATACCGCTGGTGGGAGGCGGCGTTTTATGGCGTCGGTCTTTCTTTGTACGATCTGCTGGCAGGTAAGGCCGGGCTGGGCAAGACACAACTGCTCAGCAGCCTTCAAACCCGCCAAGTGTTACCCAATGCGCAAGCGCAAGGCCTGCGTGCCGGCGTGAAATACTGGGACGGCCAGTTTGACGATGCGCGTCTGGCGCTGGCCATTGGACGCACCGCCGCGCAGCATGGCGCTTTGCTCATCAATTACTGCCGCGCCGAACGCCTGCTCTACAACAAGGACGGCCAGATTGACGGGGTGGAATGCACCGACACGCATACTGGCACCGGCTACCGCATTGCTTCGCGCTGCGTCATTAACGCTACCGGTGTATGGGTGGACGCATTGCGCGAAAGCGATGGCGCGGCAGATCCATCGGCCCACCGCGAACCGGTCAAACCCATGGTGGCGCCCAGCCAGGGCATGCACCTGGTGGTGGACCAGGAGTTCCTGCAGGCCGACGTCGCGCTAATGGTGCCCAAGACCTCGGACGGCCGGGTGATGTTCGTAGTGCCTTGGCTGGGCAAAGTCATCTTGGGCACCACTGACACACCCTCCAAAGACTTTGCCGCCGAACCCACCGCCCTCAAAGACGAGGTGGACTTCGTGCTGAACGAGTCGGCCCGCTACCTGCGCCGCGCGCCCACACGCGCCGACGTGAAAAGTATCTGGGTCGGCTTGCGCCCCTTGGTGAAACCCCAGCATAACGAGGGCGCAACGCAAACCCTCAGCCGTGAACACACCGTCATTGTGAGCCGCAGTGGCCTCGTCACCGTCACTGGAGGAAAGTGGACCACCTACCGCGTGATGGCCGAAGACGTGTTGGCCGCCTGCATTGCGCGGGGATTGCTGAACGCCTGTGCAGCCTCGCCCACGCGCGACATCCGCCTGGTCGGCGCACAGGGCACGCAGGGCGGTGCGCACCGCAGCGTCTCCATACGTGCCGCACAGGGCAATCACTCTTACGGAGAAGAAGCGCTTGCGCTGGCCGCAATGCCCGGCGCCGATCGCTGGCTCGCTCCGGGCCTGTCGGAGGCCATGGTGCGCTTTGCGGCCCGTTATGAGTATGCAAGCAGTGTCGAAGATGTACTGGCGCGTCGTAACCGGCTGCTTTTCTTGGACGCGCGGATGGCCGCCGATGCTGCGCCGTCAGTAGCCCGAATTCTGGAGGAAGAGCTCGGTAGCAACATCCACTTGGACGAATTCCTCCAGTTGAGTGCACATTTCTTACATGCACCGTAAAAAAGTCTTGAGCCCCGCCGAAATCTGGGGCATAATCGGGGGCTGCGCTCAGAAGAGCAAAGACATCTGCCCAAATGAATGTGACTCGAGTGGTTCGAATCGCAAACAGCGGGCCCAAGACTGACCGATCGTGCAAGGCGCTAAATAAGCGCTGAGCGTTATTGGTGCAAGTTGGGAATAAAGAAATGATCCAAACTGAATCTCGACTGGAAGTCGCCGATAACACCGGCGCGAAATCCGTGCTTTGTATCAAGGTACTGGGTGGTTCTCGTCGCCGCTACGCAAGCGTGGGCGACATCATCAAAGTCAGCATCAAAGAAGCTGCGCCGCGTTCACGTGTCAAAAAAGGCGAGGTGTACAGCGCGGTAGTAGTTCGTACGGCCAAGGGTATACGTCGGAGTGATGGCTCTTTGGTTAAATTTGATGGCAATGCAGCAGTGTTGCTCAATGCCAAGCTCGAGCCTATCGGCACCCGCATCTTCGGGCCAGTGACGCGTGAATTGCGCACTGAAAAATTCATGAAGATCGTGTCCTTGGCACCTGAAGTTTTGTAAGGACTGGTCATGAACAAAATTCGCAAAGGCGATCAAGTGATCGTCATCGCAGGACGCGACAAAGGTAAGCGTGGCGTGGTTTCTCTTCGCAAAGACGACTCGCACGTTGTGGTCGACGGCGTCAACCTGGTGAAGAAGCATACCAAGCCCAACCCAATGAAGGGTGAGGCGGGCGGTATCGTTGAAAAAACAATGCCAATCCACCAGTCCAACGTTGCAATCTTCAATGCGACATCGGGCAAAGCGGATCGCGTTGGCGTCAAGGTGTCGGCTGATGGCAAGCGCGTTCGCGTTTACAAATCCAGCGGCGAAGAAATTAAGGCGGCATAAAAATGGCACGTTTACAGCAACATTACCGCGAGAAACTCGCGCCTGAGTTGATGGCCAAATTTGGCTTCACATCTACCATGCAGGTTCCGCGGCTGACGAAGATCACCCTGAACATGGGTGTGAGCGAAGCGGTGGCAGACAAAAAGGTGATGGACAGCGCAGTAGCTGACCTGACCAAGATCGCTGGTCAAAAGCCCGTGGTCACCAAGTCGAAAAAAGCAATCGCTGGATTCAAAATCCGCGAGGGACAGGCAATTGGTTGCATGGTGACTTTGCGCGGTGTTCAGATGTATGAATTCCTAGATCGCTTTGTGACCGTGGCGCTGCCCCGTGTTCGAGATTTCCGTGGTATTTCAGGGCGCGCATTTGATGGCCGTGGAAACTACAACATCGGCGTGAAAGAGCAAATTATTTTCCCTGAAATTGAATATGACAAGGTGGATGCCTTGCGTGGTCTCAATATCAGCATTACCACGACTGCGAAGACAGACGAAGAATGCAAAGCATTGCTCGCCGGTTTCCGTTTCCCGTTCAAGAATTGAGGTGACCAGTGGCAAAAATGGCATTAATTGAGCGCGAACTCAAGCGTGACAAATTGGCGGCTAAGTATGCAAAAAAATACGCAGCCCTGAAGGCAATCGCAAGCGACGTCAAGGTAAGCGAAGATGAGCGTGCATTGGCGCGTTTAGGCTTACAAAAAATACCCCGTAACGCCAACCCTACACGCCAACGCAACCGTTGTGCAATCACAGGGCGCCCACGCGGAACTTTCCAGCATTTCGGTCTGGCTCGAGCAAAAATCCGCGAAATGGCGTTTGCCGGAGAAATCCCTGGCATCGTCAAGGCGAGTTGGTAAGCAGCAGGAGAACAAATATGAGTATGAGTGATCCCATTGCTGACCTGTTGACGCGTATTCGCAACGCGCAAATGGTTGCTAAAGCAACAGTTCTTGTTCCGTCTTCCAAGGTGAAAGTGGCGATTGCCCAAGTCCTAAAAGACGAGGGTTATATTGATGGATTCAAGGTTTCCACTGCTGATGGTAAGTCTGAGTTGGAGATTGCCTTGAAATATTACGCAGGCCGTCCAGTGATTGAGCGAATTGAGCGTGTGAGCCGTCCCGGTTTGCGTGTGTATCGCGGAAGCGATGCGATTCCTCAGGTTCAAAACGGCTTGGGCGTGGCAATTGTTACTACTCCCCAGGGCGTGATGACAGACCGCAAGGCGCGCGCTACCGGTGTCGGTGGTGAAGTTTTGTGTTACGTAGCTTAAGCCTGCATAGAGGAGTATAAAAAATGTCTCGTGTAGGAAAACTTCCTGTCTTGTTGCCTGCTGGTGTTGATGTGACTTTGCATGCTGATCAAATCAGTGTCAAAGCTGCGGGTGGAACCCTGAATTTGGCGCAAAACCCACTTGTGAAAATCGTGAGTGAGGCTGGTAAATTGAGCTTCGCGCCTGCCAATGATTCCCGCGCTTCGGATGCGATGTCCGGAACAATGCGTCAGTTGGTGAATAACATGGTCGTTGGTGTGACCAAAGGCTTTGAAAAAAAGCTTACTTTGATTGGTGTGGGTTACAAGGCCCAGGCGACCGGTAACAAACTGAATTTGGCGGTTGGTTATTCCCATCCTGTCAACATCGACATGCCAGTAGGTATCACGGTGGCAACGCCCACGCCTACTGAAATCTTGATCAAAGGCGCTGACCGTCAGCGCGTCGGTCAGGTAGCTGCAGAGATTCGTGACGTTCGCCCTCCTGAGCCTTACAAAGGCAAGGGCATCCGGTATTCGGATGAGAAGATCACGATTAAAGAAACCAAGAAGAAATAAGGGGCTGCACCATGTTGACGAAAAAACAGCAACGTCTTCGCCGGGCGCGCCAAACGCGGATTCGTATTGCAATCCAAGGCGTAGCACGTTTGACGGTGAATCGCACCAATCTGCATATCTATGCAACTGTAATTTCTGGCGACGGCGGCAAAGTTCTGGCTACGGCGTCCACCGCGCAGGCAGATGTTCGTACCGCCTTGGGTGGTGCTGGCAAAGGCGGAAATGTCGCTGCCGCTCAGATGGTTGGTAAGTTGGTAGCTGAAAAAGCAAAAGCTGCCGGCATTGAAAAAGTGGCTTTTGACCGTGCGGGCTTTGCCTACCACGGCCGAGTGAAGGCTTTGGCAGACGCAGCCCGCGAAGCCGGCTTGCAGTTTTAAGCAGATCGGAATTAAAGATGGCTAAAGTACAAGCAAAAATGCAGGGCAAGGTCGAAGGACCTGAGGATGGTCTGCGCGAAAAGATGATTGCGATCAACCGCGTGACCAAAGTGGTGAAAGGCGGTCGTATTCTCGGTTTCGCTGCACTGACAGTGGTTGGTGATGGTGATGGCCGAATCGGCATGGGCAAGGGCAAGTCGAAAGAAGTGCCCGCAGCAGTGCAAAAGGCAATGGAAGAAGCCCGCCGCAACATGATCAAGGTCAGCCTCAAAAACGGCTCGATCCATCACAAAGTCATGGGTCACCACGGTGCAGCAAATGTGATGATGGCGCCCGCTCCCAAGGGCACAGGCATTATTGCCGGTGGTCCTATGCGCGCCGTGTTTGAAGTCGTCGGTATCACTGACATTGTGGCCAAGAGCCATGGCTCGACAAATCCTTACAACATGGTTCGCGCAACGTTGGATGCCTTGTCGGTGTCAACAACGCCCGCGCAAGTGGCTGCGAAGCGTGGAAAAACTATCGAAGAGATCTTCGTTTAATACGAGGAGTTGAATATGACGACACCACAAACCGTAAAAATCCAGCTGGTTCGCAGCCCGATTGGATGTAAAGAATCCCACCGCGCTACAGTTCGCGGCCTGGGTCTTCGCAAGATGAACAGCACCAGCGAGTTGCAAGACACGCCTGCGGTTCGCGGCATGATCAACAAGATCAGCTATTTGGTCAAAGTGCTCTAAGGGATTGATGATGGAACTCAATGGCATTAAACCGGCTGATGGCGCAAAGCATGCGAAGCGTCGCGTAGGTCGCGGTATCGGCTCCGGCTTGGGTAAAACAGCTGGTCGTGGTCACAAAGGTCAAAAGTCCCGCTCGGGTGGTTACCACAAAGTTGGTTTCGAGGGCGGTCAGATGCCTATGCATCGCCGTCTTCCTAAGCGCGGTTTTAAATCCCATCTGCTGAAATTCAACGCAGAGATCACCTTGACGACGCTAGAGCTGCTGGGCTTGGCTGAGGTGGATGTGTTGACTTTGAAGCAGGCGGGGCTGGTGGGGCAAATCGCCAAGGTGGTGAAGGTGATCAACACAGGCGCAATCACCAAGTCGGTTAAATTGACCGGTGTCGGTGTGACTGCTGGCGCTAAAGCGGCCATTGAGGCTGCTGGCGGAAGCGTAGCGTAAATCTGGCACTCAGAGAAGTACCCGTGGCAACCAACGCAGCACAATCTGGCAAGACGGACAAGTTCGGTGACCTGCGTCGCCGCTTGATGTTCCTTTTGTTGGCTCTGGTGGTATACCGTATAGGCGCGCACATTCCTGTACCAGGCATTGATCCGAACCAGCTTCAGCAGTTGTTCAAGGGTCAGCAGGGTGGCATATTGAGTCTCTTCAATATGTTTTCGGGTGGTGCGTTGTCGCGCTTCACGGTATTTGCCTTGGGGATCATGCCCTATATCTCGGCTTCTATCATCATGCAGTTGCTAGGCTACGTGCTTCCAACGTTTGAACAGATGAAGAAAGAAGGCGAAGCGGGACGTAGAAAAATTACCCAGTACACGCGCTACGGTACGCTGGGTTTGGCGTTGTTTCAGTCGGTTGGTATCTCTTTGGCGCTAGAGGCTTCGGCAGGTTTGGTGGTATCCCCGGGTATGGGGTTTCGCATTACTTCGGTGATCACTTTGACTGCCGGAACTATGTTTCTCATGTGGTTGGGCGAACAGATTACCGAGCGTGGTCTTGGAAATGGTATTTCAATTCTGATTTTCGGCGGCATTGCCGCGGGGTTGCCAAACGCCATCGGTGGTTTGTTGGAGCTGGTGCGAACAGGCGCCATGAGTATTATTGTGGCCCTGCTGATCGTGGTACTGGTTGCGCTCGTCACTTACTTTGTGGTTTTTGTGGAGCGTGGACAGCGCAAGATTTTGGTGAACTACGCTCGGCGTCAGGTTGGTAACAAAGTGTACGGAGGACAATCTTCTCACTTGCCTTTGAAGCTGAACATGGCGGGTGTCATTCCTCCGATATTTGCTTCATCGATCATCTTGTTACCAGCAACTATTGCGAATTGGTTTAGTTCGGGCGAGTCGATGCGTTGGTTGAAAGATATTGCTGGTACTTTGAGTCCAGGCCAGCCGATTTATGTCATGCTGTACGCAAGTGCGATCGTGTTCTTCTGTTTCTTCTACACCGCGCTGGTGTTCAACAGCCGAGAAACAGCAGATAACTTGAAGAAAAGTGGCGCTTTCATCCCAGGGATTCGTCCTGGTGACCAGACTGCCAAGTACATCGACAAGATTTTGCTCCGATTGACGTTGGCAGGAGCTATCTACATAACGTTTGTGTGCCTGCTTCCAGAGTTTTTGATTCTTAAGTACAACGTGCCATTTTATTTTGGTGGAACATCGTTGTTGATTATTGTTGTTGTGACCATGGACTTTATGGCACAGGTACAGAATTACATGATGTCGCAGCAGTACGATTCGCTGCTGAAAAAGGCAAGCTTTAAATCTTAGATGTTATCTGTGGTTCGCAGTTTATAAAATTATTTGGTGCTGTTCGCTTCGTTAAAGAGTGACGCAGTACCCGTTAGAGTTTTAGGAGAGAAAAAATGAAAGTCTCGGCTTCGGTTAAGAAAATTTGCCGTAACTGCAAAATCATTCGTCGTAAAGGCGTTGTCCGTGTGATCTGTACTGATCCACGTCACAAACAGCGCCAGGGTTAATGGCTAGAGTTTAAGAGGACGTAAATGGCACGTATCGCTGGTATCAATATTCCGCCGCAAAAGCATTCTGAGATCGGTCTGACCGCTATCTTTGGAATTGGTCGCACGCGCGCTCGCAAAATTTGCGAGGCATGTGGCATTGCATATTCCAAAAAGGTCAAAGACTTGACCGACGGTGACCTCGAAAAAATTCGCGACGCTATCGCGGAATTTACGATCGAGGGTGATTTGCGCCGCGAAACTACGATGAATATCAAGCGATTGATGGACATCGGATGCTACCGGGGCTTCCGCCATCGCCGTGGTTTGCCCATGCGGGGTCAGCGTACTCGCACGAACGCACGCACACGCAAAGGCCCGCGCAAGGCTGCTGCATCATTGAAGAAATAAGACGGATAAAACATCACTATGGCAAAAGCACCTGCAAATAGCGCTGCACAACGTGTCCGCAAGAAAGTCCGCAAGAATGTTGCGGACGGCATTGCGCACGTGCATGCATCGTTCAATAACACCATCATTACGATCACGGACCGGCAAGGCAACGCTTTGTCATGGGCTTCTTCGGGTGGCCAAGGTTTCAAGGGTTCACGCAAGTCCACACCGTTTGCGGCCCAAGTGGCTTCCGAAGTGGCGGGACGTGCAGCGTTGGAGCAGGGTATCAAGAATCTTGATGTAGAGATCAAGGGTCCCGGCCCAGGCCGTGAGTCCTCGGTGCGTGCACTGGCTGCTCTGGGTATTCGTATCAACATGATTGCTGATGTGACTCCAGTTCCGCACAATGGTTGCCGCCCACAAAAGCGCCGTCGCATCTAATTATCAACAAGCCCACCGCCGACAACGCCAGTTGTCGGCTCCCGCGTTCATTGCGCGGCAGATGACATAAAAAGGAAGATCAAGTGGCACGCTACCTCGGCCCCAAGGCCAAACTCTCTCGCCGTGAAGGCACTGACCTGTTTCTCAAAAGCGCCCGCCGCGCGATTGGAGACAAGGCTAAGTTTGATTCCAAACCTGGTCAACATGGCCGTACTTCTGGTTCTCGGACATCGGACTATGGTTTGCAGCTTCGTGAGAAGCAAAAAGTAAAACGCATGTACGGTGTGCTGGAGCGCCAATTCCGCCGTTATTTTGAGGAAGCGGACCGTCGTAAAGGCAATACGGGTGCGAACTTGCTTTTCCTGTTGGAATGCCGCTTGGATAACGTGGTTTACCGTATGGGTTTTGGCTCCACACGCGCTGAGGCACGCCAACTTGTTTCGCACAAGGCCATCACGGTCAACGGTCAGTCGGTGAACATCCCTTCTTACATGGTGAAAGCGGGAGACATGCTCGCCATTCGCGACAAGTCCAAGAAGCAAAATCGTGTGGTCGAGGCATTGCAACTCGCCCAACAGGTCGGTATGCCTTCCTGGGTGGATGTGAATGCCGACAAAGCCGAAGGCACTTTCAAGGCCGTCCCCGATCGTGACATGTTTGGTGCCGATATCAATGAATCGCTGATTGTTGAGTTGTACTCGCGTTAATCTCGTTTGAGTTGTTTTTATTGTCCCTATCGCGCAGTTTGCTGCGCGGTAGGCGCTTCACCAGCCTTACCGACGTAACGAGTCGGGGGTATTGAGAGGAAGTTCGAATGCAAAATAGTTTGTTGAAGCCAAAATCAATCAGTGTCGAGCAGGTCGGGTTGAACCGCGCTAAGGTTTCCTTGGAGCCGTTCGAGCGTGGTTACGGGCACACACTCGGGAACGCGCTGCGTCGCGTTTTGCTGTCATCCATGCCGGGTTACGCCGCGACTGAGGTCACGATTGCTGGCGTATTGCATGAGTATTCGTCCATTGATGGTATCCAAGAGGACGTAGTTAACATATTGCTGAACCTTAAAGGCGTGGTTTTTAAGCTTCATAACCGTGATGAAGTGACCCTTAGCCTGCGTAAAGATACGGAAGGTGTGGTTACAGCAGCGGATATCCAGACGCCCCATGATGTTGAGATCATCAACCCAGCACACGTGATTGCGCACATGTCCCACGGTGGCAAGCTCGACATGCAGATCAAGGTCGAAAAAGGGCGCGGTTACGTGCCCGGTTCGATGCGTCGCCATGCCGATGAGCAAACCAAATCCATCGGCCGCATGGTGTTGGATGCGTCGTTTTCACCGGTGAAACGCGTCAGTTATGTGGTGGAAAGCGCCCGTGTAGAGCAGCGTACTGACTTGGACAAGCTGGTCGTGGACATCGAAACCAATGGCGCTGTCAGCGCAGAGGACGCGGTCCGTTCTTCGGCACGCATCCTGGTCGAGCAATTGGCGGTGTTTGCGCAATTGGAAGGCAATGAGTTGCCCGGCTTTGGACCTGCGGCAACGAGTCGCGAAGCGAAGTTTGACCCGATTCTTTTGCGTCCGGTGGACGAACTGGAGTTGACTGTGCGTTCGGCAAATTGCCTGAAAGCCGAGAATATTTATTACATTGGTGACTTGATCCAACGCACCGAGAACGAGTTGCTCAAGACGCCTAATTTGGGCCGTAAATCGCTCAATGAAATCAAGGAAGTTCTCGCCTCTCGTGGCTTGACACTTGGAATGAAGCTCGAAAGTTGGCCGCCTGCGGCGCTTGAAAAGCGTTAATTATTTGGGCTCTTGTAGCCCAGCGCCCTGAGCAGTACCTGGTACGGCTGCTTAAAAAATACAGTAGATTGAAGGACAAAAAATGCGCCACGGACACGGATTACGCAAACTCAACCGCACAAGCTCACACCGCTTGGCGATGTTACGCAACATGATGAACTCCCTGATTGCCCATGAGGCGATCAAGACAACCGTACCCAAGGCCAAGGAATTGCGCCGTGTGGTGGAGCCTATGATCACACTCGCCAAAGAAGCGACTCTGGCCAATCGCCGTTTGGCGTTCGACCGACTGCGTGACCGCGATAGCGTCACCAAGTTGTTTGACGTGTTAGGTCCTCGGTTCAAGGCCCGTCCAGGCGGCTATACACGTATTCTCAAAATGGGTTTCCGTGTGGGAGACAACGCTCCGATGGCATTGGTTGAATTGGTGGAACGCACCGAAATAATCGAAGATGACGCCACGAAGGCAGCTGTTTGAGTTAGAATACAAGCATACCGCGCGATGGAGCAGCCTGGTAGCTCGTTGGGCTCATAACCCAAAGGTCGTAGGTTCAAATCCTACTCGCGCAACCAACAAAACAACGACTGTTGTTTTCAAAACGCCAACTTTTCAGTTGGCGTTTTTTTTTGAAGGAACTGCGCCATGTTGCTGCCTTTAGATCCCGACGCTGTCTCGCACGGCATTCAACTTTCCGTCGCGCCGGTGTTCTTGTTGACGGCGGTCTCTGGAATGATTGGCGCCGTGGCCAATCGCCTTGCGCGCATCATTGACCGCGCGCGCTTGCTGGAGCTTGGGCTTGTCCACGTAACTGAGCCAGGCCAGCATGCCAAAATTTACGATGAATTGGCACAATTGCGCCGTCGTGGTTTGCTCGCCAATTGCAGCATCGCTTTGCTGACCCTGTGTGCGGTCTGCATAGGTCTCACCATCATGGTGCTTTTCCTGGGCGAAACGCTCAACTTTCAGGGACTGCGTATTTCAATTGTTAGCTTTTTGGCAGGGGTTGTATTTTTTCAATTCGCCTTGGTCTGCTTCTTGGTCGAAACGTGGATTGCGACCCGGGTGCTGAACTTCGCGCAGGCTAAGCCATAGCGCGGCACTTTGGCTGGTGTTCGGCTGCTCAGCTCGCCACTGCCTGGGTACTTTCACATTTTTCAATGTTGACCGCACAGTCATAAAAGGTGGGAGCTCTGCCCATGTCCGTTAATCGTTGACCGGTGAGCTCGTTGACATTGGTGCCTTCCGGGCCGAACTTGCGCCACCACACCCCGAGTCCATTCAGGACGCCGGGGCGTGCGCGCTCGCTGACTTCAGCGTGGCAGTGGTACTGGCCGCGGGCATTGAAGACGCGCACCCTGTCACCGCTAAATATATTTCGTGCGGCGGCGTCTAGGCTGTTGATTTCCACCACGGGAACGCCCTCAACCGAGCGCAGACTTTTAACATTCACGAAGGTGGAGTTGAGAAAGTTGCGTGCTGGTGGCGAGATCATGGAAAGAGGATAGGTAGTCCCCTCGGTCCCTGGTTCATAGTTTGGCAAGTAGTCTGGCAAACCGTCACCCGCCTGCCTCGCCAGGCTGGCACTGAAAAACTCGCATTTATCCGAAGCGGTAGCAAAGCCTCCGCTGGCAAAGGGCGCCTGCGCAACCGGCAGACTGACAAAGCCATGTGCCAGCAGATCGTCAAAATGGACGCGTTGGCCCAGGCCCGCCCGGCACAGGGTGAGGTCATCATCGGCAAAGCAGGTGTCGCTATAGCCCATAGCGCGTGCCAATCCTCGAAAAATATCCGTATTTGTCCGCGCCTGGCCTACAGGTGCGATGGCCGGACGGTTAAGCAAAATGTCGGTGTGACCGTAGGTCGTGTGCACGTCCCAGTGCTCAAGCTGTGTGGTGGCGGGCAGGATGTAGTCCGCGTAATCAGCGGTGTCGGTCTGGAAGTGTTCAAGCACCACCGTAAACAGGTCGTCCCGCGCAAAGCCTTGCACCACTTTGCTGGAGTCGGGCGCTACGGCCACGGGGTTGCTGTTGTAGACCACCAGCGCCTCGATCTTGGGGCCAAAGCCCGCGCTGCATGGTCTTAAGAGGTCATCGCCTATGGTGCTCATGTTGATGGTGCGTACCGGTCCGCTTTTGCGCAGGTCCGGACGACTTAGGGCCGATTTGTCGAATCCATGTGTGCCGGAGGCCGACAAAAGCATGCCGCCAGCGCGATGCCGCCAAGCGCCAACCAGTGCGGGTAGGCAGGCAACCGCGCGCACTGCGTTGCCGCCACCGCGCGCGCGCTGCATGCCGTAGTTCAGGCGGATCGCTGCGGGCGCGCCAGTTTGCACCGTTGCGCCATAGTCGCGTGCCAGCGAGTAGATTTGTTCCACTGGGACGCCACATACGTCCGCTGCGCGCTCGGGCGGCCACTGCAGGGCACGGGCACGCAGTGCCTCCCAGCCCAGCGTGTGTCGTGCGATGTAGTCATGGTCTAGCCAGTCGTGGGTGATGAGTTGCTGCATCAGGGCAAAGGCCAAGGCGGCGTCGGTGCCAGGTCGCAGCGCAATGTGTTCGTGGCACTTTTCAGCCGTTTCGGTTTTGCGGGGATCAATGCAAATCAGTTTGGCACCATTGCGTTTGGCGGTTTGCGCGTAACGCCAGAAATGCAGGTTGCTGCCAATGGCGTTGCTGCCCCAAATGATGATTAGCTTGCTTTCGGCAAAAAACTCCACCCGCATGCCGACCTTGGCGCCCAGTGTGGCCTCCAGCGCAGCGCCGCCGGCAGACGCGCAAATGGTGCGGTCCAGCAAAGAGGCACCCAGTCGGTTGAAAAACCGGTCCGCCATGGCCTCGCCCTGGACCCAGCCCATGGTGCCCGCGTAACTGTAGGGCAACACCGCCTGCGGGCCGCGCGCTGGGTCGTTGGCGATAGAACTTAAGCGCTGCGCGATGTCGGTCAGCGCCTCGTCCCACGATACCGGGGTGAATTGGCCCGTACCTTTGGGCCCGCTGCGGCGCAGCGGCCTCAGGATGCGCTCCGGGTGGTAGGTGCGTTCGGTATACCGAGACACCTTGGTGCACAGGACGCCGTCGGTTTGGGGGTGTTTGGGATTCCCTTGTACGCGGGTAGCCACTCCGTCCTGAACCGTGGTCAATAGCGAACAGGTGTCCGGGCAGTCATGCGGGCAGGCGCCCAGTACCTGGTGGCTGCCTGGTTCGGTAGCGGCGTGGAGGGTGATGGTCTCTGGCATAGTGGCGTGAGCGCAGGGCTTCTTGGGTGGAAAATAGCGTCCATGGTAGCAAGCCCGCGCCGTTCAGTCCGCCGCACCTGCATGCCGCAGCTGCGGTTAATTCAGAGGCACTCTTATGCATTTGATCGATTCCATCGTCCAGCAAGCCCCGACTATTGCCGCCATTCGGCGTGACCTGCATGCCCATCCCGAGTTGTGTTTCAAGGAAGTGCGCACCGCGGATGTGGTGGCCGACCAATTGACCGCTTGGGGCATTCCCATCCACCGGGGCCTGGGCACGACCGGCGTGGTGGGCATCGTGAAGGCGGGCACGTCGTCGCGTGCTATCGGCTTGCGTGCCGACATGGACGCCCTGCCCATGCAAGAGCTCAACACCTTTGCCCACGCCAGCGTCCACCCGGGAAAAATGCACTCCTGCGGCCATGACGGCCACACCGCCATGCTGCTGGCCGCGGCGCAGCACCTCAGCACCCATCGTAATTTTGACGGCACGGTGTACCTGATTTTTCAGCCGGCGGAGGAGGGTGGAGGCGGCGCCCGCGAAATGATCAAGGAAGGATTGTTCGAACAGTTCCCCATGGACGCGGTGTTTGGCATGCACAACTGGCCGGGCATTGCGCAGGGTAATTTCGCGGTCAGTGCCGGGCCGGTGATGGCCTCTAGCAATGAATTCAAAATCACCATCCGGGGCAAAGGCGCGCACGGTGCCATGCCGCATCTGGGGCTGGACCCGGTACCGGTGGCCTGCCAGATGGTTCAGGCCTTTCAGACCATCATCAGCCGCAACAAAAAGCCGATTGACGCAGGTGTCATTTCAGTCACCATGATCCATGCGGGCGAGGCCACCAATGTCATTCCCAATTTTTGCGTGCTCCAGGGCACGGTGCGCACCTTCACCTTTGACGTGCTCGACATGATCGAGCAGCGCATGCAGGAAGTGGCGCAACACACAGCGGCGGCTTTTGGCGTGGGCTGCGAATTCGAGTTTCGACGCAACTACCCGCCCACTATCAACAGCGCACCGGAGGCTGACTTTGCCCGCCGGGTGATGACTGGTTTGGTGGGCGCAGACCACATTGAGGCACAAGAGCCCACCATGGGCGCGGAAGACTTTGCCTACATGCTGATGGCCAAGCCTGGTTGCTACGTGTTTCTGGGCAACGGCGATGGAGACCACCGCAGCTTGGGCCACGGCGGGGGGCCCTGCATGCTGCACAACCCCAGCTATGACTTCAATGACAGTTTGATCCCGCTGGGTGCGAGCTACTGGGTGCGCCTGGCCGAGGCCTGGTTGGCCGCTGCAGCCTGAGGGAGGCTGGCTAGCTCCGGTGGGGGCTTTGCAAGCGCTGCTGGGCGATCACCAGCAGGCCATCGAAGATCAGGTTGTCCACCAGATCGAAGGGGCGTGTCATGCTGGGTGCCATCTTCCAGCCGGCGCCGCCGGTCATCACGCACATGGGCTCGGCGCCACAGTGCTGGCGCACATGCTGCACCATGCATTCCACCGCCCCGGCGATGGCGAAGGTGCCGCCGCTGGTCAGCGCGTCGCTGGTGTTGGTGGGAAAGGCGCAAACATCGCCTGTAGGCACGTGCAGTCCGGCAGTGCCAGACTCCAGCGCACGCAGCATGATGCCGTGTCCTGGCAGGATGAAGCCGCCCAAAAAGCGACCGTCTTGGGAAATGGCCTCAACAGTCACGGCGGTGCCCACCATCACCACGACCATCGGGCGAGGCTCGCCCTGGGCCAGCATGCGGTGGTAGGCGCCAATCATCGCCACCCAGCGGTCCGCGCCCAGGCGGCTGGGGTGGTCGTAGCCGTTGGTCAGGCCGGCCTCGGCGTCGCTGGCCACCACCCATTGCGGGGTGACGTCCCAAATCTCCAATTGTTCTTCGACCCGGCGCTTGATGGCGTCCCCTGCTACGACGCTGCCCAATAGGTGGGTAGGGTGCGGCAGCGTGGCCCAGATGCTTTCAGCGAGTTTGTCGATGTTTTCCAAAAACTCCGCGCCCTGGGCCAGCAGTGGGGCTCCAGGCTCGGGCGACGCGTAGTGCGCCCATTTGAGGCGGGTGTTGCCGATGTCCAAGGCAAGAAAGGTCATAGGGGGCCGAGTAAGTTTGGGCGCATTATCGTCACAATGGGACGATGGTTTACAGTCGGGGGCTGGAGTTGACGTTAACGTAAACGTCAACTCTGCCGCCCGCAGCAATAATTACTTTCAGAGACCGCCCCTATGACCGACCTTGCAGCCGAATTCAAAGCCCTGGCCAACTACCGCCCTACGCACAAGGTGCGCTTTGTCACCGCCGCCAGTTTGTTTGACGGCCACGATGCCGCCATCAACATCATGCGCCGCATCTTGCAAGGCATGGGCGCCGAGGTGATTCACCTGGGCCACAACCGCAGCGTGGAAGAAGTGGTAACCGCGGCCTTGCAAGAGGACGTGCAAGGCATCGCCATGAGCTCCTACCAGGGCGGGCATGTGGAATATTTCAAGTACATGGTCGATTTGCTCAAGAGCCGTGGCGGCGCGCACATCCAGGTGTTTGGCGGCGGCGGCGGCGTGATCGTGCCCTCCGAGATTGCCGAACTGCAGGCCTATGGCGTGACCCGCATATACAGCCCCGAAGACGGCCAAAAAATGGGCCTGGCCGGCATGATTGGCGAGATGGTGATGCGCTGCGACCGCGACCTCGCACCCTTCGCCCCCACCGACCTGGCCGCCATTCAAGGCCACAGCGACGCCCATTGGCGCGCGCTGGCGCAACTGCTCACCGCCGTGGAGGCCGGCAAAGTGAACGAGGCCACCTTGCAAGCGCTGCGCACCCAGGCGGCAGCCACTCACATTCCCAGCATCGGCATCACCGGCACCGGCGGCGCGGGCAAGTCTTCGCTGACCGACGAACTGATTCGCCGCCTGCGCCTGGACTGTGGCGACACGCTGCGCATTGCGGTGATCTCCATCGACCCCTCGCGACGCAAGAGCGGCGGCGCACTTTTGGGCGACCGCATCCGCATGAACGCGATTTCGCCCTGGGCTACCACCACCAAAGACCCGGGCGCCCGGGTCTTTATGCGTTCCTTAGCCACACGCGACTTTGGCTCCGAGATCAGCCAGGCGCTGCCGGACGTGATTGCCGCCTGCAAGGTGGCCGGGTTTGACTTGATCGTGGTCGAAACCTCGGGCATTGGCCAGGGCGACGCGGCCATCGTGCCGCTGGTGGACGTGCCGCTGTATGTCATGACGCCTGAGTTTGGCGCGGCCAGCCAGCTGGAAAAGATTGACATGCTGGACTTTGCCGAGTTCGTGGCCATCAACAAGTTTGACCGCAAAGGCGCCAGCGACGCGCTGCGCGACGTGGCCAAGCAAGTGCAGCGCAACCGCGAGGCCTGGACTACGCCCATGGAAAGCATGCCCGTGTTTGGCACCATGGCCGCACGCTTTAACGACGACGGCGTCACCGCCCTCTACCAGGCCATGCTTCCGCGCCTGCAGGCCCTGGGCCTGGCGGTGTCTGCGCAGCGCCTGCTGCCCGTGGCCGGTGTGCGGCACAGCAGCAACCAAATGCCCATCGTGCCTGCCGCGCGCACCCGCTACCTGGCCGAAATCAGCGACACCGTGCGCGGCTACAAGAAGCGTGCCCGCGCCCAGGCGCAGTTGGCCCGCGAGATTCAGCAGTTGCAAGCCGCCGCCGCCATGCTGCAAGTGGACCGCCCGGTCAAAGCCCGCGCTTCTGAGGCCGCCCTGGCCCTGGCGCAAGAACGCGCGCAAGTGCAAGACGCCGCCGCCAAGAAGCTGCTGGCCCAGTGGCCCGATATGCAAAAGGCCTACGCCGGGGACGAATACGTCGTCAAGATTCGCGACAAGGAGATCCGCACCGCGCTCACCAGCAAGTCGCTCTCGGGTACCACCATCCGCAAGGTGGCGCTCCCCACCTATGAAGACCATGGCGAGGTGCTGAAGTGGCTGATGTTGGACAACGTGCCGGGCAGCTTTCCGTACACCGCTGGCACTTTTGCCTTCAAACGCGAGGGCGAGGACCCAACCCGCATGTTTGCTGGCGAAGGCGACGCCTTTCGTACCAACACGCGCTTCAAACTCTTGAGCAGCGGAATGGCCGCCAAGCGCCTGTCCACGGCGTTTGACTCCGTCACCCTGTATGGCAACGACCCCGACCTGCGCCCCGATATCTACGGCAAGGTGGGCAACAGCGGCGTGAGCATTGCCACGCTCGACGACATGAAGGTGCTCTACGGCGGCTTCGATTTGTGCTCGCCCAGCACCAGCGTGTCCATGACCATCAACGGCCCGGCACCCAGCATTCTGGCCATGTTCATGAACACCGCCATCGACCAGAACATCGACAAGTTCAAAACGGACAACGGCCGCGAACCCACCGATACCGAGACGGCCAAGATCAAGGAATGGGTGCTGGCCAATGTGCGCGGCACGGTGCAGGCCGACATTCTGAAAGAAGACCAGGGCCAGAACACCTGCATTTTCAGCACCGAATTCAGCCTCAAGGTGATGGGTGACGTGGCGCAGTATTTTGTGGACCACGACGTGCGCAACTTCTACAGCGTGTCCATCAGCGGCTACCACATCGCCGAAGCCGGGGCCAACCCCATCAGCCAACTGGCATTTACGCTTTCCAACGGCTTTACGTTTGTGGAGGCGTATCTGGCGCGCGGCATGCACATTGACGACTTTGCGCCGAATTTGAGCTTCTTCTTCAGCAACGGCATGGACCCCGAATACACCGTCATGGGCCGCGTGGCCCGGCGCATCTGGGCCGTGGCCATGCGCGACAAATACGGCGCCAACGAGCGCAGCCAAAAGCTCAAATACCACATCCAGACCAGCGGCCGCAGCCTGCACGCGCAAGAAATTCAGTTCAACGACATCCGCACCACCTTGCAGGCGCTGATCGCGATTTACGACAACTGCAACAGCCTGCACACCAACGCGTTTGACGAGGCGATTACCACGCCCACCGAAGACTCGGTGCGCCGCGCCATGGCCATACAGCTCATCATCAACCGCGAATGGGGCCTGGCCAAGAACGAAAACCCCGGCCAGGGAGCCTTCATCATCGAAGAACTCACCGAGCTGCTAGAAGAAGCCGTGCTGGCCGAGTTCGAGAAAATTGCCGAACGCGGCGGCGTGTTGGGCGCCATGGAAACCGGCTACCAGCGCGGCAAGATTCAAGATGAATCCATGCACTACGAAATGCTCAAGCACACCGGCGAGCTGCCCATCATCGGCGTCAACACCTTCCGCAACCCCCACGGCGACCAGGTCATGGACAAGCTGGAACTGGCCCGCAGCACCGACGCCGAAAAGGCCAGCCAGCTCGAGCGCTTGCACGCCTTCCACGCCCGCCACGCCGCGCAGTCGCCCGCCATGCTGGCGCGCCTGCAGCAAGCCGTGATCGCCAACGACAACGTGTTTGAAGTGCTGATGGACGCAGTGCGCGTCTGCTCGCTGGGGCAGATTACGAATGCGCTGTTTGAGGTGGGGGGGCAGTACCGCAGGAATATGTAGGGCGACGGGCTCGGAGCGCTCCCGGTCCTTGCGTTCAAGTCAGCGCCGCCTCTACCGCCCGCATCCTCACCCCCACCCCACTCAACACCGCATTCCCCGACAGAGGGTCGCGCAGTTTTTCGTCCAGCAGCGCATTCAAGTTAACGCCGGGCCGTTCAGAGGCCAAAGACAGTTGCGCGCCAGGAAGGTCGTGGCCCCAACCGTGGGGCAGGCTGACGACGCCGGGCATCATGTCGGCGCTGATGTGCACTTGCACCTGCAGGCGCCCCTGGGCGTTTTCCATGTGCGCCATGGCGCCTTCAACCAGGCCCAGGCGCGTGGCGTCTGTGGGGTGGACCAGCGCGGTGCAGCGGAACGGGCCTTTGGCCAGGGTGGGCAAGTTGTGCATCCAGCTGTTATTGCTGCGCACGTCGCGCCGGCCGATCACCACCAAGTCGGGCGCCGGGCGTTGCAGGTCGGCCAGGGCGCGGGGCAGGTCGGCGATCAACAGGGGTGGCGCGAGTTCCACTCTACCGCTGGGGGTGCGCAATGAATCGGGAATGCGCGGCTGCAGTTCACCCAGATCGATGCCGCCGGTCGGGTTGGCGGCTATCACCTTGGACAGGTTCAGGCCCTCGGGCTTTTGGCCAAAGCCGTCGCCATGAGGGCCGGCGCGCAGCGCCAGGTCCAGGGCGCGCTGCGGGCCGCGCAGGCCTTGGGTGGCGGCAATCACCGCGTCGGCGTGGGCGCCAAAGCTGCGCGGCGCGTCTTCGGCAAACTGGCTGTCGTCCAGCGCGCCAATGTCCACCCCGGCGCCCAGGCCCTGGGCGATAGCGGCGATGCGAAGCAGGTTTTCCCATTCCTCGGGCTGGTTCGTGGGGCGCTCAAAAACGGGCGGGCTGTAGCGGGCGTGGTTGCGCCAGGACATTTGCGGAAAGGCGACGTCAAAGTGCAGGTCTTCCAGCGGCGAGGGGCCGGGCAAGATCACGTCGGCGTGGCGCGTGGTCTCGTTGAGGTAAATGTCCAGGCTGACCATGAAGTCCAGGCTGTCGAGCGCCTGGGACAGGCGCGGCCCGTTGGGCACGGACAAAACTGGGTTGGTGGCCACGGTGATCAGCGCGCGCATGCGGCCCGCGCCGGGGGTGTCGATTTCTTCGGCAATGCAGTTGATGGGGAATTCGCCCATCACCTCGGGCGCGCCGCTCACCCGCGCGTGGCGCCGCCCGGTGGCCACGCCCTTGCCGCGCCCCGCTGCGCCGCTGCTGTTGGCCGAAAAAGCGGCGGCGTTGGCAAACATGGCGCCGCCGGGCGCGTCCAGGTGGCCGGTGAGGGTGTTGAGCACATCGACCAGCCAGCTTGCCAGCGTGCCGTATTCCTGGGTGCAGGTGCCAATGCGGGCGTAAACGGCGGCGCGCGGTGTGCTAGCCAGTTGGCGTGCCAGGGCGCGGATGGTGGTGGCGTCTATGGCGCATCGCGTGGCTACGGCCTCGGGTGTGAAAGGCGCCACGGCGGCGCGCACCTCGTCTACGCCGGTTACCCAGTCTTTCACCGCACCCAGGCTGACCAGGTTTTCATCAAACAGGGTGTGCACCATGGCGGCGAGCAAAAACACGTCCGCGCCGGGGCGGATGAAGTGGTGCGCATCGGCCACGGCTGCCGTCTCGGTGCGGCGCGGGTCAATGACGATGAGCTGGCCACCACGCGCTTGCATGGCTCTCGCCTTGCCTTTGAAGTCGGGCACCGTCCACATACTGCCGTTGCTGGCCAGGGGGTTGGCGCCTATTACCAGCAGCAGGTCGGTGCGGGCAATGTCCGGAATGGCGATGGACAGCCAAGTGCCAAACATCAGGCCGCTGGCGAGCTGCTTGGGAATTTGGTCCACGCTGGAGGCGCTGAAGATGTTTTTGGTGCCCAGCGCGCGCGCCAGCTTGGCAAAGTAGGTGAGCAAACCAATCTTGTGCGCCGACGGGTTGCCGGTGACCAGGCCCACGGCGTCACGCCCGTGCGCGGCCACGATAGGCGGCAGGCGGCGTTCGATTTCGGCAAAGGCCTCGTCCCAGCGCACCGCTACATGCACGCCATTGCGCTTGACCATCGGGCTGCGCAGGCGGTCCGGGTCTTCGTGCAGGTCTTTCAGGGCCACCGCTTTGGGGCAGATGTAGCCGGTGCTGAACACGTCTGCCTCGTGGCCGCGAATGCTGATGACTTTTTGGTCCTGAACCTTGATTTCCAGGCCGCAGCAGGCCTCGCACAAAGGGCAAATGCGGTGGTGGGTGGTGGTGTCTGTGGTGCTTGTGCTCATAGGGCGCTTAGAAGTGGGCGGGCGCAGTATTGCGCTGGCGGGGAAACGAAAAAAGGTCTGGGTTCAAGCGGCGGTGGTCAGTCCGTAGCGCGCAATCAGCGCCTCGCGCTGGCGGGGGTCGAGGTTGAGGCGGTTCGCATCGCGGCCTGCGGTGCGCAGCAGGCGTTCGTCCATCACAGCGCGCCACAGCGGCGGCACATAGGCCACCAAAAACATGCCAAAGTAGCCGCTGGGCAGCGTGGGCAGGTTCTCAAAATGGCGCAGCGACTGGTAGCGGCGCAGCGGGTGGGCGTGGTGGTCCGAGTGGCGCTGCAGGTGAAACACGATCCAGTTGGAAAAGATGTGGTTGCTGTTCCAGGAGTGGTACGGCTGGCAGGGCTCGAAGCTGCCGTTTGTGCGCTGCTGGCGCAGCAGGCCGTAGTGCTCAATGTAATTGGCAGATGTCAGCTGAAAATTGGCCCAGAAGGACGCCACCAGCAAAAACGGCAGCACCGACCAGCCCAGCCATAGCACCAGGCCGCTCCACAGCGCCAGCGTCAGCAAGGCCGGTTGCACGATGTCGTTGTGCCAGGACAGCACCGGTAGCCCCGCTTTTTGCAGGCGGGTGCGCTCCAGCACCCAGGCGCGGCGCAGGGCGCCTGGCATTTCGCGCAGTACAAAGCGGTAAATCGACTCGCCCATGCGCGAGGACGCCGGGTCGGCCGGCGTGGCCACATCGCGGTGGTGGCCGCGGTTGTGCTCGACATAAAAGTGGCCGTAGCCCGAGGGCGCCAGCACGATCTTGGCCAGCGCGCGCTCCAGGCGGGTGTTTTTGTGGCCCAGCTCGTGGCCTAAGTTGATGCAAAAGCCGCCCACCGAGCCGCAGATCAGCACCAGCGCCACCCAGCCGTGCAGCGGCAGGCTGGTGTGCGTGGCAAACCAGGCGCTAAAAATAAACGACAGCCACAGCACGGGTGCGAGCAAATACGTAATCCAGCGGTAGTAAGTGTCAGCGTCCAGGGCCGGAACGGCCGATTCGGGCGGGTTGCTGCGGTCTTCGCCCAGCACATAGTCCAGCAGTGGCACCACGGTGTAGAAAAACGCTACCGGCAACCACAGCGCCCACGCCTGCCCGGTCAGCAACATCAGCGCTGGA
>CANFWT010000044.1 GCA_947450895.1 Comamonadaceae bacterium
CGTTTTCTGCCGCCTACCCCGGCAACTCGGCCGGCGCCATCGTGGACTATGTGACGCGCATGCCCACGCGCTTCGAAGGCCACGCAAAAATCGTCGCCTCGCAGCAAAACTTTGACCTGTACAACACCCACGAGACCTACCAGGCCAACCAGGCCAGCGCCTCGCTGGGCAGCAAAAGTGGCGACTGGGCCTGGTGGCTCAGCCTGAACCGCACCGACAGCCAGGGCCAGCCACTGGTGTTTGCTACCAAACCCATTTCCACCACCGCACCCGGCAGCAACCCGGTGGCCACGGGCGCGGTCTATGGCCTGGACAAGACCAACACGCCTTGGAACATTCTGGGCACCAACACCCAGTACCACACGGTGCAAGACCACGCCAAGCTCAAGCTGGCCTATGACTTCTCACCCACGGTGCGCGCCAGCTACCTGCTGGGCAACTGGAAAAACACCGCCGACGGCACGCCCAAAAGCTATTTGACCGACGCCTCTGGCGCAGCCGTCTACAGCGGCAATTACGCCATCAACGGTCAGACCTATTCCGTCACCAACGTGTTTAACGCCACCAAGGAAAACCTGGACCACTGGATGCACGGCCTGTCGGTCAAAAGCAATACCAAAAGCACCTGGGACTGGGAGTTGGCCGCCAGCCAGCTTGACTACGGCAGCGACCAGGTGCGCCAGTCCGCCATCAACAACGCGGCCAACCTGAACGGCACCATGACCAGCGGCAGCCAGGCCAACGCCGCCACCCTGACTGACCAAAAGGGCACCGGCTGGACCACGCTGGCGGCCAAAGGCATTTGGCGCCCCCAGGGCATGCAGGGCGCGCATGTGGTGGACTTTGGTGTGGCGCAAGAGAGCTACCAACTGCGCATTAACAAAACCAACCTGAGCAAGACCGACAACTGGTTTAGCAGCAGCGCGCAAAGCGGTGTGGCTGGCCTGAACGCCGATGTGGGTGGCCAAAGCAAGCTGCAAAGCATTTACGGCCAAGACGCCTGGGCATTTGCCAGCGACTGGAAAACTGTGCTCGGCCTGCGCTTGGAGAACTGGAGCGCGTCTGACGGCTACGCCACGAGTGTGGTCTCTGGCACCGTCACAAGCGACCGCTATGCAGCGCGCAACGAAGTCTTTGCCTCGCCGAAGGCCGCACTGGCTTACCAGTGGGCAGAAGACACGGTGCTCAAAGGCTCGCTGGGGCGCGCGGTGCGCATGCCTACGGTCTCCGAGCTGTATGGCGCTACCACCAAGTGCGCTGACATCGCCACCAAAACCGTGGCCAGCGCCTGCCCCAGCGGCCAGACCTGGGTGAACGACCCCAATTTGCGGCCCGAAAAGTCGTGGACGGGTGAGCTGACTCTTGAAAAAGACCTGGGCACAGGCCTGCTGCGGCTGACCTACTTCCAGGAGGACGTGGCGGACTCGCTTTATTCCCAAGCGGTGGGCACCAAGTCTGACGGCACCATCGTCAACATGGTGCAAAACATCGACGCCATCCGCACGCAAGGGCTGGAAGTGGCCTTCCAGGGCGAAGACGTGTTCACACGAGGCTTGGACTTGTCCGGCAGCATCACCTACGCCGACTCGCGCATCAAAGCCAATAGTTCTTATGTGGCCACGCCGGGCGACACCATCGACAAACTGCAGCCGCGCGTGCCGCAGTGGCGCGCCAGCGCCCTGGCCAACTACCGCTGGGACGCGCAACTGAGCACCTCGCTGGGCCTGCGCTACAGCGGCGACCAGTTCTCCACCCTGAACAACACCGACGTCAACGGCTTTGCTTACACGGCGGCGAGCCGCTTTTTGGTGGTTGATGTGCGGGCGCGCTACGCCATGGAACCCAAGCTGGTGGCTGCCTTTGGCATAGACAACCTGACGAACGCCGAATACTGGAACTTCCACCCCTACCCTGGACGCACTTTGGTGGCGGAGTTGAAGTACGACTTTTGACGTGAAAGAACTTTCATCATGGGGGGTGCTGCGCACCTTCATGAAAGTTGGCTTGGCTGACGCCGCGCAAGGCCGGGCACGTTTTTCTGCGGGTTAATGTGAAACCGTGGTCAACCGCCACCGGGGCTGGCGCGCTGCACAGGGGTGGCCCGCAGCAGCGCCCGGTGGGCGTGTCGGCCACTTGCACTTTTGCCATTTTTAGGACCTTTATGCCCCACTTTGTCCGCCCCTGCGGCGTTGCGCTGCTGCTCGCCGGCCTTGCTTGCTACACCAGCGCTTTTGCCCAAACCGCACCCCCCGCTCCGCCGCCTGCCGCAGCCCACAACGTTTTGACGCTCAGCGCCGAGGCCAGTGCCGATGTAGCGCAAGACCTGCTGTCCATCACCCTGGGCACGAGCAAAGAGGGTGCGGATGCCGCAGTGGTGCAAAGTCAGCTCCGCCAAGCGCTCGACACCGCGCTGGCCGAGGCGCGCAAGGTAGCGCGGCCCAAGCTGCTAGAAGTGCGCACCGGGGCGTTCTCGCTGGTGCCGCGGTATTCCAGCAAACCCAGCGGCGGCGACACTATCACCGGCTGGCAGGGCCGCGCCGAGCTGCTTATCGAAGGCAGCGACATGGCCGCTATCAGCCAACTCGCTGGGCGCCTAACCACACTGACCGTGGATCGCTTGACCTTTGGCCTGTCCCGCGAGGCCCGCGAGCAGGTGGAAGCCGAGGTGGCAATCCAAGCTATTGGCCGATTCAAGGCAAGGGCTCAGGTCTACGCAACTCAATTTGGCTTTGGAGGCTACAGCCTGCGTGAAGTGAGTGTGGGCGGCGGCGCAGCGGGCGAAACAGTCCCCTCGTATCGTATGCGCACCCTGGCTTTCTCTAAGGCAGCTGAGGCGCAGCCCGTCGAGGCGGGCAAGATGCAGGTCAGCGTGACGGTGAGTGGCAGTATTGAGCTTGGTACGCGCTAATTAGTTCAGGATGACTGAACAAAAGAAATTAAAAATAATTTATTAGTAGCAAAATTGATTAAGGATAAGATGACCGGCTTTTGAAAGTTTCATGCCGAGGCCATTGCGTTTTGCTTCCAACTACCGGCGCCCTCTTCAACGCGCTTTGTTCAGTTCTTAACCTGCCTTGCACTTACGGGCTTGCCAGCGGCAGGTGGCGGCGGCGGTGGCTCGGGAGCAGCGGTGGTGCCACCGGACGGATTGAATAGTGCGGTGGTCGAGGCGCCACAAAGTACGGATGGGATCAAGCCAAATATGGCCAAGCGGCGGGGCGCAGATGCCTTGGATGTATTGCAATTCGACGAGTCTGTTTCGGTAACTTGCAGATTTCTCTGGCTATCTTCGGAAGAAATAAATTACAAATTAAACACTTCAAGCGCTTTTTAAGGCTTGTAAAACTGTTTTTAGCAAACCTGTGTTGGAAATATCAATATTGATCAATGTAGTGTTTTTTATCGCCAAAAACAAACCTCTCTCTCGCCTACATTGGCGTCTCACAAACCATTTTGATTGAATAGGAGTGACGCACATGCAATTAAAAAACTTGGTATTTATCGCCAGTGCATTGGCTCTTGGTGTATTGACTGCTTGTGGTGGCGGCGGTGGCTCGGGTGGAGCTAACTCGGCGCCTTATGTGTTAAACACGGCCACGCTGCAAGCAGCTCCCGCCTTAGGCACCACTAGTTTAATCAGCACGTCCTTGCCATTAGAAGCGGTGGGCTACAAATCAAGCGAGTACTTTTTTGAAGGAAGTGCGCGCAGTTTTACGTCGGCGTCGCCGCTCTCGGTTGATGGCAAGTGGTCGCTGACCGCTCAAGATCAAGCAGACTACAAGACACGCATGGTGGTCTACCAACCCGCGTCTGCTGCCAAATTCAACGGTACGGTGATTGTGGAATGGTTGAACGTAAGCTTTGGCTCGGATACCGCAGTTGACTGGTTAATGGCGCACAACGAGCTGATTCGAAGCGGCTACGCTTGGGTTGGTGTGTCTGCACAAGCAGCTGGGGTTGAGGCCTTGGTAAGAGCTGATAAAACCCGCTATGGAACGCTCAGCCACCCGGGGGATAGCTTTTCATACGACATTTTCTCTCAAGCAGCGAAGGCTATCTTAAAACCCCAAGGTATCAATCCACTCGCTGGCTTGGTTCCCACCAAGTTGATCGCATCAGGTGAATCGCAGTCCGCCAACCGGATGCTTAACTATGCCAACGCGTTTGGGGCTAACCAATTGTTTGCCCAACTATTTGATGGGTTTTTTATACATAGCCGCACCTATGCCAGCGCGCCGCTTTCGCAGGCGCCGCAAACGGTATTGGCGACGCCAAACGGACTCACTTTACGCAATGATTTGCCGGTGCCCACCCTGATGCTGCAAACGGAGTGGGACGTCTCTGCTGGCGCCACTGCATTGGCCAGACAGGCGGACACTGACAAGTTCCGCCTGTGGGAGGTAGCTGGCACTTCGCATGTCGACAACTACGTGTTTGCCGGCATGTCTGACCTTGGCACCGATCCCAATGTGGCGAATGTAGTAGAGAGCAACACCCTGCTTAACTGCTCTGCGCCGGTCAATTCAGGCCCACAACACTTTGTGGTCAGCGCCGCTTTTTCGGCCTTGAGGCGTTGGGCAGTCGAAGGAACGCTGCCCAGCATTGCGCCCTACATTGCAGTGACGGGCTCCCCTCTTAGACTCCAGGTCGATGCCAACGGCAACGTATTGGGCGGCATTCGAACCCCCTATGTCGATGCTCCGACGGCGACGCTATCGCCAAATGGCCAGAGTGCTGATGGGTTCTGCCGGTTGTTCGGGACCACGAAACTTTTCACGCAAGCCGCTTTGGCGCAGCTGTATACCAACCACGACGACTATGTGACAAAGGTGAGCGCCTCGGCGAACGCTGCTCTAGCCAAGGGCTTCTTATTGCCAGCCGACGCTGCGTTGATCAATACGGCTGCCCAGGCCTCGACCATCGGCAACCCTTGAAAAGTCCAGTGGGGTGCCTGCCGTAGGCACCCCAAAATTTCTTATCTGACTTTGGGGCTACCGACCGCCGCGCTTGATGCGCTCGATTGGCCGATGCGAAAGTAAGCCGCGACGCAAAAGGCTCGGGCCGCGAGTGCGCGACAATGGCGCAACTAACTACGTGGCGACAGGACTTGCGATGCGCGTCAAAAATGTTCTAAGTGAAATCACCCTGGTCATTACAGAACTGGAAGTGCAACTTGGCAGCGAGTTGCGTAGCAGCCCCACGCTGTGCGCAATGCTGCCTGCAAGCGAAACGCAAGAAGCGCTGGTCATCCCTCTGAACACACCAGACGGACGACCGATCTTGCTCAGTTTGGCGAACGCCATACCTTTGGCGGATCTTGGTGCCACTGCCTGATTTCGTTCGCCAGAAACTGGAAAATTGCCGTCCCTCAACTGGTCTGGCTGTCAACATCGCACTAACCATGGATATTCCATTGACCCATACGGACTCTAAAAAAGCGCTTATTTTGGGCGTATCCGGGCAGGATGGGGCTTATTTAGCCCGCCTGTTGTTGAACAAGGGCTATACGGTTTTCGGCGGTACGCGCGATTCCGAAACCAATAGTTTTCGTAATTTGGACCGGTTGGGCATTCGGGGAAAGGTACAGACTGTCTCCGTCTCACTCATGGATTTCCGTAGTGTGATTCAGACCCTGCACCGGGTTGCCCCCGATGAAATTTACAATCTTTCGGGACAAAGCTCGGTTGGACTTTCCTTTAACCAGCCGGTTGAAACTTTTGAGAGTATCAGCGTTGCAACGTTGAATTTGTTGGAAGCGATTCGGTTTTTTAATCCCAAAATTCGCTTTTATAACGCGGGATCGAGCGAATGTTTTGGAAATACCCCGCTGCCTGCCGATGAAACAACCCCAATGCAGCCACGCAGCCCCTACGCAGTTGCCAAATCAGCCGCATTTTGGCACGTGGCCAATTACCGTGAAGGGTATGGCCTGCACTGCGCATCAGGGATTTTGTTTAACCATGAATCGCCGCTACGCCCGGCACGGTTCGTCACCCAAAAAGTGGTGATGGCAGCGCGTCGTATAGCCCAGGGCAGCCAAGAGATGCTGGAACTTGGTGATTTGTCTATTGTTCGCGACTGGGGCTGGGCCAGCGAATATGTGGATGCGATGTGGCGCATTCTTCAGCATCCCGAACCTGAGGATTTTGTGATTGCGACTGGCCAATCTTGCAGCTTGGAGTCTTTTGTTTGCGAAATCTTTCAACAAGTGGGTTTGGACTGGCGTCAATTTGTGACATTCAATGATTCGTTTTCTCGCCCTACTGATTTGCAGAATAGTTTGGGTAACCCAGAAAAAGCGCGCACGTTATTGGGGTGGAAGGCGACGTCAACGGTATCAGAAATTGCCAAAAAAATGCTGGAAGAGGATCTCAATTAAATCCTGGCATCAATACTATTAATATTGATCGCTAGCAGTTAATTTGTTAAACTACTATTTATTGATATGTTCCCGAGCCATTCGAGAAATAATAAGTTGAAAATAATTAATGGGATTTAATGAAAATGAAAATTAAATTGTGGCGACATCTACGCAGCAAAATAATATTGTTTGATGGGGTTTTGGTATCCAGAAATATAAAACTACAAGGAATTCACGGGTTGCGTGCTATCGCCGCATTGGTAGTGTTGTTTACACACGTGGGTTCAATTATTCAAATGATGGGCTATAACCCAAGCGATCCAATATTGGTGGCTACATTAAATAATATCGGCGTAACCGGCGTCCATCTTTTTTTCGTTTTAAGTTCATTTAGTCTAATCAACTCAATAACATTAACTTCTGATGGCATACACGAGTATGGAATAAAACGTTTTTTTCGTATTGCCCCACTTTTTTATTTGTTGCTTATTTTCCAGCTGCTGTGGAAAGGTCCGATTGGCGTTGAAAATCATCATTTAAGCGAAATTTTTTTAAATTTTAGTTTTTTATTTAATTTTATACCAAAATTGTCCACGGGAATAGTATATGGAGGATGGACAATTGGTGTTGAAATGATATTTTATGCTCTACTTCCCTTTGTACTTTTGATGTGCAGGAGCATTAATGGATACTATATTTTGGCTCCACTTGGCCTTCTTGTGTCTTGGTTTTCCCATGTCGGTATTTCAGAATCAGACCCGAGCGCTCGGCTAAATCCATTTACGAATTATGCAACATTCTCTTTTATAACCAATATTGCTCCGTTTTTTATTGGCCTACTGGCATTCGGTTTGTATAAAAAGTTTTCTCATAACGCTTGGGCTTCAAGGATACCCTTGTTGGGCGCGCTAGGTTTGATATTTATCTTATTCAATTCTAATCTCCGGTGGGAGTTTGACACCCCTGGTCGCCCAGCACATATTATTCTCTATATAGCCTACGGTTTAATTTGCCTCTCGCAGTCAATAAGGCCATCCTGGCTTACTGCTAACGCAGTAATGCAGTATTTGGGCGAACGAAGTTTTAGTATATATCTCGTCCAACTGCCTCTAATGTGGATTATTATCCCAATGTATTTGCCGATTGTTAATCACTTTGGAGGATATACACTCCAGACCTATTTCACTTGCGCGTCTTTGACTCTTATACTGGTTATTGCCATTTCCGAGTTAACATACCGCTTGGTAGAGATTCCTGGGGTTAATATTGGCAGAGCCATAATCGCAAAAAGGCGCAGTAAGTGGGCGACCACCTAATGCGTCTACTTTTCGAATGCACCTACGTGTACGACCACCCGCTGGTCAATTCCGGCATTCAGCGGGTGGTGAGGAACGTCATCAACCACCTCGGCGCTTCGGACCCCGGCGTGGAGTGCGTGCCGGTCTTTTTACGCAGCGACGGTGTGTACCGCGTTAACCGGCTCGCGCCAACGCGGCGCGAGCGCTGGACTTACCGCGTGCAAGAGGTCCATCAGCGCACCCAACACCGATACTGGCTGTTTCATCATCGGGCAGAGCTGGTGCTGGGTTTGGATCGCTTTGCGCGCGCCAGATGGCTGATGGAGCGGTGTTTTCGCTTGGTGAGCATGCTTTTTGTTTTCTCCTTTGTCACTGCGCTGCTGCTGCTCGAACCCGGCCGCTTGCATTTGCGGTTGCGCCCATGGTTTGATCGCACGCGTAACCGTTATTGGTTAAGGCATCAGACGCTGGAAAACTTTTTGCGACTGCCGGGTCGGCGGGCGCTGCGTTATGCGGTCTACCAGCTAGCGCGCTTGGGAAGCTTGTCGTTTGTATTGCCGTGGCGCTTGGCGACCGTACTTTCGTCGCCACCGCAGGACGGCGGGCGGGCCGACCGGCTGGTGGCGCAGGCCGGGGATGTGCTGGTTTTGCTCGATTCGTCGTGGCATTCTGACTTTTTTGCGCTCACAGAAAAGCTCAAAAGCGAGGGTGTGGGTATTGTTGCCGTGGTTTACGACTTGATACCTCTGACCCACCCCCAGTTTTGCGACGAGAACCTGGTTCGTGTGTTTGACCAGTGGTTTGGTTGGGTGGCGCGTACCGCAGACGGCTTTGTGGCGATATCGCAAACTATTTCCGACCAGGTGCGCCAGGACCTAATCCGTCGCATCGGTGCGCAGGCTGGGGAGTGGAAGTGGCATGGCTCATTCCGACTGGGCAGCGAGCTGGACCAGGTGCGCGCCGACGGCTTGGTTCGTAAGCCTGTGCAATCGATGTTCGCGCTTGACCTCCCGGTTTATTTGATGGTGGGCACCATCGAGCCACGCAAGAACCACGCTTACCTCGTAGATGCCTTTGAAAAAATCTGGGCCGATGGCGGCCAGGTTGCCCTGTGCATTGTGGGAAAAGTGGGCTGGAAGTGTGCCGACTTGGTACATCGCATTTGCCAGCATCCGGAGCTTGGAAAGCGCCTTTTCATGTTCAATGACTTGAGTGATACCGAGCTGGGGCGTTGTTACCAGCAGTCGAAGGCGCTGGTGTTTCCTTCGTTTGTAGAAGGATTTGGCTTGCCGCTGGTCGAAGCCATGCAACGGGGTTTACCGGCATTTGCCAGCGACATTGCCGTGTTTCGCGAGGTGGGTGGCGATTTTCTGGCTTACTTTGACATCACCGACCCCGCTAGTTTGGCCCGCAGCATTCTCGAGTTTGAAAACAGCGGTCAATTTCCAGCGGCAAAGGCTGTATCCGATTGGGTATGGCCGGGATGGAAAGCGTCGGCCCAAGAACTGGTTCGTGTAATCAGCAGCCATGCGCATCGCCATCAACGCTGACATCTTGCAGTCGCCCAGGACCGGCATTGGCAATTACGTTGCCGGACTGTTCGGTGCCTTGCAGGCACGCGCGGACATGGACATTGCGTTGTACTGCCGTTGGCGTTGGTCGGGCGAGTTGCCCACTGTACCCACGCCGGGGTATACCCGCTGGGCGCGGTTGGCCAAAGCCGTCGTTCCTGCCGCTTACCAGATGCGTAGGGGCCTGGCGCAGCATTTTTTTTCGTCAGGTCTCAAGCGCATCCGCCCATCGCTCTACCATGAGCCCTCGCTGTGGCCTTTGGAGTTTGATGGGCCCATGGTGATGACTGTCCATGACCTTACCCACGTGCGCTACCCCGAAACTCAGCCGCCCAAGCGACTCAAGGAGATTGAGCGCCGCCTTTACACAGGTCTGACACGGGCCAGACGCATTTTGGTCGACAGCCAGTTTATTGGCCAAGAGGTGATAGCCTACTTTGGCGTGGCCCCCGAGAAGGTGGTCGTTGCACCCCTGGCGTGTGCTGGCGTTTTTGTGCCGAGAACCGCAGCAGAAACCGCTGTAGCTTTGCGGCGTCTAGGGCTGCAGTACCGAAGTTTTATGTTGTGCGTAGGCACCCTGGAGCCGCGGAAAAACATGGTGTTGGCGCTTCGCGCGCACGCCCGATTGCCGCTGGCCTTGCGTCAGGCCTTTCCCTTAGTGTTGGTAGGAATGGCGGGCTGGGGCGAGCATAGTTTTTCGGCTGAGCTGGCTGTTGCCGTCCGAACCGGGCATGTTCGCTTGCTTGGCTATCTGGGGCAAGTAGAACTTGCCCAGCTCACCGCCAGTGCCCGGGCTTTGGTATTTCCTTCGATATACGAGGGGTTTGGCCTTCCTGCGCTGGAGGCGATGGCCAGCGCAACGCCTGTGATCGTGTCCGACCAGGCGTCCTTGCCAGAAGTGGTTGGCGCAGCAGGATGCTTGGTCAGCGCCTTTGACTCTGACGCCTTAACACAGGCAATGCAGGTCCTGATCGAGGATAAGCAGACTTGGTTGACACAACAAGCGCAAGGACTGGCGCGTGCGTCGCAATTCTCTTGGGACCGGTGTGCGCAGATTACTGCTGGCGCGTACATGCAATGCCTGAACTGATCCCGCCATTGCAACTCAACATGCGCGTACTTCATTTCTACAGAACCTATTCCCAATCCTATGGCGGAATAGAGCAGGTGATATACCAGCTCTGTGTCGGCGCTAACAGCCAGGGAATTGAGGCGCAGGTTTTAACCTTGAGCCGCGATATGCGAGAGCCCCAAGTCGATTTGAAGGGCCACACCGTTGTAAGGGCGAAACTGGATTTTGAAATCGCGTCGACCGGATTTTCATTCTCCGCGCTGAAAAAATTCCGGCAGCTGGCGGAGCAGGCAGACATTATTCACTACCATTTCCCATGGCCCTTCATGGACGTAGTGCATTTTGCGGCGGGCGTAAAAAAGCCAACGGTATTGACCTACCACTCAGACATCGTGCGGCAATGGTTTTTGCTGTCCTTGTACCGGCCCTTGATGCGCCGACTGCTGGCCAGTGTGGACCGCATAGTGGTGGCATCGCCCAATTACTTGGCGAGCAGCACGGTCTTGAACCGCTACAAAAGCAAGGTCGAGGTCATTCCCTTTGGCTTGGACAGGCAAAGTTACCCTGTGCCGACGCCGCAGGATCTGAAGGCATGGACAGGTCGAGTTGGCACGAAGTTCTTTTTATTTGTCGGCGTGCTGCGCTACTACAAGGGATTGCACATTCTTCTCGACGCGGCCAGGGGCAGTAACTACCCAATCATCATCGTGGGCGCAGGGCCTATCGAGGCCAGCCTTAAGCGACAGGCGCGTAAACATGGCCTCGACCATGTGCATTTCCTGGGTGCGGTATCCGACGAGGACAAAGTCGCCTTGTTAACCTCGTGCTACGCGGTCGTGTTTCCGTCACACCTGCGTTCTGAGGCCTTTGGTATTTCTTTGTTGGAAGGTGCAATGCATGGTAAACCGATGATCTCAAGTGAGATCGGTACCGGAACCAGTTTTATTAACGTGCACGAGAAAACCGGTTTGGTTGTTCCTCCCAGCAACCCGCAGGCTTTTCGCGATGCAATGGACATGCTTTGGAATCACCCGGATAAGGCGAAGGCAATGGGCCACCAAGCGGCAAAGCGATACCAGACGCTTTTTACCGCGACCACGATGTCTCAGGCCTATGCCGACCTGTACCGCCAAATGCTTGCTCCGGTCACCGAATTGGCTGACGACACGGCTCTGACGGCGCGCACATGAATAAACGAATTGAAGATATTGAATGCTTACGGGCCGTGGCGGTCATCGCGGTGCTTATTCACCATGCCAATGGCAATTTGTTTACCGCGCTGTCGCCGGGGCTGGCGACGTTTTATACCTATTTCGGCGGCTGGTTCGGCGTAGACCTGTTCTTTGCTATTTCGGGGTTTGTGATTGCTCGTGATCTGCTGCCGCACCTGGCGGCGTCGGCGTCGTGGCGCGAGACGAGGTCGCTTGTGTTTTCATTTTGGCTGCGCCGCGCATTTCGTCTTTTTCCTGCGGCCTGGGGGTGATCGCTGCGCTGGCGGTGATTTTGGTGTGGGTGGCGAGTTGCGATCTGCACGTTTTTCGTCTAGGGGGTACGCTGCGCGAGGTATTTTTATGGATTGGTGCGAGGTCTTACGGCATTTACCTTGTCCATATTCCCGTGTTTTTTGTCATTCGTGAAATCTTGAGCAGGACCGCGCAAAGTGCCCCTGTATTCCTTGCCAATCCGTTCATCCTTGCCATGGCAGCGGCGATTCTGATAGGCGTTGTTTCCCAGATTAATTTCAGGATTGTCGAGTTGCCCTGGCGCAATCGTGGCCAAAAGCTGGCAAAGTGGATTTTGGTCTCACGGCTTACCTAAGCCTCATTCTGGCTTTTGGGCAATGAGAATGCGCGACTTTGGCATGCTTGCGTCCATGTGCGCGCGCAGCGCTTCGCCCTCCGGGTGGTCTAGCACATACTGCCAAACGGAGGCCCATTGCGACACAACGCTTGGAAAAGGCGGTTCAAGGAAGCCTGCTGCAGGCGCACCCTCGGGTCTTAGGGTTTCCTTGTCCGCAAGCCAAAACAAGGCCATGGCCATATTCCAATAGAAGCTGTAGCTGTGCCTGCGCACTATGGTCAGTCCGGCATCCGTCACCAGTTCCTCAAACTCAGAGGCCGAAAAAATTCGAATGTGGTTGGGCTGCGCGAAATACGAGCTTGGTGCTACGGTTTTTTGAAGGTGCTCACTGGCTTCGGCGGGTACAGCAAACAATAAGAGCGCCCCGGGTGCCGCCACGCGCACGAGTTCGCGCATGACGCGCTGCGGGTCTTCCACATGCTCTAGCACCTCCATGGCGATCACCCGTGTGGCGATGGCATCCTCTAAGGGCAAGGGGCTGGCGTCCGTGACCAGCCCGCGCGATTGCCGTGCCGGGGTTTGCTGCACGCGGGCGGTGAGCGAGGCAATGGCTTGGGCGCTGACATCGGCAAAAATCACACTGGCGCCGCGCTGTGCTGCAAATAGCGTGGCCATGCCGGGCCCACAGCCCAGGTCTAAAACGGTGTCTTGGGATGCAATGTGAAAGCCTTGCAACAACTCGTCGCTGGGCTGAAGGTACCAGCCAGCGCGCACCGCGTCGGTGAGTCCGACATTGCGCGGGTCGACCCCTGTTGCCGCGCGCGTGAGCGGGGCGACAGTGTCCGCGCCAGCAGGCCTATTCGCTGCCGGATGAAATAGTTGCGCCCAAAGGCGTGCGAGGTAGGTGGCTGCAGACATGGGCGTCAGAGGGGGTTCGTAGGGACTTCGGGGTACATTAGAACGTATATAAAAACTCGCCATGCCACCGTAAAACGGCTAAATGGTTGTTGGAGACAGATGCTCATTAGATTTTTCTCGCGCCTCAATGCGCAAACGCCATGGCGGCGCAAACCTATCCCTGCGGTGGGCTCGGCAGTAGCGATGCCAGACACGCTGCCAGAGCTGCCACGGCTGCAAAAGCCGCTGCCCGAGGTCGGAGCTATAGACGCGGCAGTCGGCGGCTGGTTCGACGAAGCGACCGGTTGTTTGGTGCAAGACTTTTCTGCTGGCCCCGATGATGTGCTGCTGGATGTTGGTTGCGGTGAAACACCACTGTCCATCTTTTTCGCGCGAAGAGCGGGGCAGATTATTCTGGCGGATCTTCTGCCTGAGAATATTGCAATAGCGCTTGATCGCTTGCGCGCTGCTGGTGCCCATGGTGCGCGCGGCTTGGTAGGTGACAGCAATCCTTTGCCGCTGGAGTCTGGTTCTGTAACGCGGGTAATCGCCACAGAGGTGCTGGAGCATGTGCCAGACCCGGCGGGTTTTGTAGCGGAGTTGGTGCGTGTGGGGCGACCTGGCGCGCGCTACCTTTTTTCGGTGCCAGACGCTAGCAGCGAAAACTTGCAGCGCCCCATCGCCGCACCAAACTACTTTGAGCCCCCCAACCATATTCGTGTGTTCGACCGGGACGCCTTTGAACGCCTGATTGTGGATGCAGGCCTGGTGGTGGAAAGCCGCAAGCTCTATGGGTTTTATTGGACACTTTGGTGGTGTTTTTTCTGGGCCTGCAAGCAAGACCTTGCCCCACCCTGGCACCCGCTGCTTGAGAGCTGGAGTCGCACCTGGGGCCTGTTGCTGGACACCTCACAAGGCGCGCAGATCAAGCAGGCGCTGGACACCACACTCCCCAAGAGCCAGCTCATTGTGGCCCGAAAACCATGAATTTGCTTCTGCGCAGCCTCTGGCACTACCGCGGCTTTGTGCTGGGAAGTGTCAAGCGTGAGTTCCAGGCGCGTTACGTCGACTCATTGTTGGGTGCCAGTTGGGCGGTGCTCAATCCTTTGGCGATGATTGTGGTCTACACCGTCATCTTCTCGCAGCTGATGCAGTCGCGTTTGCCTGGTGTTGCGAACGTCTTTGGCTACAGCATCTTTCTGTGCGCTGGGGTGTTGATTTGGGGCTTGTTTTCAGAAATTGTTTCGCGCAGTGCCCAGGTGTTTATCGAGCACGGGGACCTCATCAAAAAGCTGAGCTTCCCGCGCATCTGCTTACCGGCCATTGTGCTGGCGGGCGCGCTGCTGAACTTCTCCATCATTTTTGGGCTATTTAGTGTGTTTTTGGTGCTCAGTGGCAATTTTCCTGGCTGGTCGTATTTTTCGCTAGTTCCGATCTTGCTGTTGGTCATTGGCTTTGCTGCGGGACTGGGACTGACTCTGGGTGTCTTGAACGTTTTTTTCCGCGATGTGGGCCAGGCTCTGGGTGTGGCCTTGCAGTTCTGGTTTTGGTTCACACCCATCGTTTACCCGCTCTCGGTATTGCCCGATTGGGCGCGCAAGTGGGTGCTCATGAACCCGATGACGGCGCTGGTGGGGGCTTGCCAGGACATACTGGTGTCAGGGCGCATGCCAGATGCCGCCGCGCTGATGGTACCTGCGCTGATTGCGCTTGCCTTGTGTGTGCTTGCGCTGTGGTTGGTGCGCCGCCGCGCGGGCGAAATGGTGGATGAACTCTGATGGGCCACGTCAAAGTCCAAAACCTAGGCAAGGCGTACAAGCAGTATGGCAACCGCTGGTTACGTCTGGCCGAGTGGGTTTTCCCATGGGCTTCCCCGCCGCACCTATTGCGCTGGGTGCTGCAGGACGTCAATTTTGAAATCCAGGCTGGCGAATCCTTGGGCATTGTGGGCCTCAACGGCGCAGGCAAAAGCACCTTGCTCAAGTTGATTTCTGGCCTGACCCAAGCCACCAGTGGAAGCGCCGAGGTTGGCGGCAGCGTGGCCGCATTGCTAGAACTAGGTATGGGCTTCCATCCCGGCTTCACCGGGCGGCAAAACGTGGTGATGGCGGGACAGTTGCGCGGCCTGGGTTTCGATGCGATTGCGCAGTTAATGCCGGCTATTGAGGCCTTCGCTGAGATTGGCGACTATATCGATCAACCTTTTCGAACTTACTCCAGTGGGATGCAAATGCGCCTGGCCTTTAGCGTAGCTACCGCAGTGCGGCCCGATGTGCTGATCGTCGACGAGGCACTGTCGGTGGGCGACAGCTATTTTCAGCACAAGAGCTTTGCCCGTATCCGAAAGTTTCGCGAGCTGGGTACGACCTTGCTGGTGGTCTCGCATGACCGCTATGCGATACAAACCATTTGTGATCGTGCCTTACTGCTGCACGGGGGCCGACAAGCGCATTTCGGGCCTGCCCAAGAAGTGCTCGACATTTACCACGCGATGCTGGGCGACGTGGACAAGGCACTCATACGGCAGGAAAGAAGCGAGGCAGGCCATCTGCAAGTGATCTCTGGAAACGGTGAAGCCCAGATTCTTGGCGTTGAATTGGTGGACGCCGCAGGGCAGCCCACAGCGGCGGTGGAAACCGGGTCCCATGCGGTTTTGCTGGTGCGTGCCGTTGCGCACAAGCCTGTGGCGCAACTTGTGGTGGGGTTTTTGATCAAAGACCGAATGGGTCAAGCGGTATATGGCATCAACACGCTGAGGCTGGGTGAACCTGTCCAGGATTTGGCGTCCGGCGAAGAATTTTCGGTACGTGTAGCGTTGCAATTGAATCTGGGCAAAGGCAGTTACTCAGTGAGCTTAGCGCTGACTGCCGAAGATTCTCACTTGGCCGACAACTACGAATGGCGCGACCACGCCCTGGTATTTCACGTCTTCAATGCGCAGCACCCGGATTTTGTGGGCAGCACGTTTTTGCAGCCAAAGGTTCAGGTCATACGCACGCTGGAACGCATTGAAAGGCGTACACCCGCCTAGGGCGCTGCCTTGCTCATCAATTGACGTAAGCGCTGTAAATTTTTTCGCCAGAAGTGCTCTGGGATTGGCCGCAGGCCAATTTTCTTTAAAAACCGCCGCATACCGGCAGCGACTGCCTGGTGGGAGCAGTAGGTTTTTAATGTAGCGACTGCATTCGTCGACATAGAGGCGTAGCGCGCGGTGTCACCATGGGCCACCTGCCAGCTTGCCAAATACGCATCGCGTAAAGACTCCCAGTCAATTCTGTATCTGTGGCAGCGCAGCAAGCTGCGCGGGTCATGGGGCCAATGGGTCCATTCTTGCGAGGATTTGACGACAAAGCTATTACTGCGTGTTACGTATTCCGCCATCGCGGTGTGGTTAGGGGCAATGGCAGGTTTTCCCGCCGACATGAACTCCATCAGTGGCAAGCATTGCCCTTCGCCATGGGAACTATTTACCGTGAAGCTAGAGCCTTTCACCAGCTGCGTGTAGTTCTCTTCCGTCAAATAGCCGCACACCGAAACTACCCGACAGCGGAAAGGATGTAGCTTCTGCATTTCTTGCAGCACTACAGCGCTCGCCCGTTTTTTGTCGTGGTGCACCAGCTTCATCACCAGGGTTGCGTCTTGCTGGTCGCGAAAAGCATAGACAAATGCGGTCAACAGGTCGTGCCAATTTTTCCTGCCATCGACAGGGCAAAAGACCGACGTGTAGGTCACGCCCGATAGCTCGAGTTGCGTTGGACTGCTTTCCAGCCGCGCCGGGTGGATTGAAACGCCGGGCGACAGATCCAATGATTTTGAGTCCAATACCACGCCGTCCACCGACAGTGTCCACGCTTGCTTGATTGCTGTGACGGAACTTTCCGCTGCGATCTGGCAGCGATCCCAGACCGGCGCCGGGAGTGACATACAGGCAAATTTCTGTCCCATCGCAAGTATGGTTGCACTACGGGCGAAGAGTGAGTGGGTGATCGCGCCCCGGGACTTTGCGAATACCGTTGGCCAGTTGTGACGCGTATCGGAACCCCAGTTTTCGTTGGGGATTCGGTCGTATTCCCAGGCAAAAACTGGAACCCACGGGCAACGCAAACCCTCTGGTATTTTTTGGGGTGGCATAAATAGCAATAGCAAAGCCTGTCCGCCTTGGTGGGTGATCGCCTCAAACTGGCGATCCGTCTCAGTCTCGAGCTCTTGCACCTGGACTACGGTGCCCAAACGCTCCAGCAGTGGCACAAAGTAGCGCATCACAAAGAAATAGCTGTAGTCCGGTCTGCCCAGTTCTTCTCCCATGCTTGCTCCGCTTTGCGGTGCGTAAACGAGAAAATGCAAATGTGCGCGGCGAAACAGGAGATTCACAGTCCAGCGCAGTGCGCCCCCGCCAAAAAAGTTCCCAGCGCCGCCTCAACCACCGCGTCAGCGCTAAATCGCGCCTGAGCATCCCTGGCTGCCCCGCACATGCGGGTATACCGCCCGCCATCGCGCGTTACGACCCGATAGCTCTCCATCAGCGCTGCCTTGAGGGACTCTTGGTTGATACGGTAGTAACAGCAACGCAAGAGCGCTCTCTCATCGTGGGGCCAGATGGCAGGCTGCAACGACGACTCCACCACGAAGGCGCAATCCGTGCGGATGTAATCAGCCATTGCCGTATTGATAGGCGCAACCGCTGGAACCCCTGCACTCATAAACTCCATCAATGGCATGCACAGGCCTTCGCCCTTAGAAGCATTGATGTAGTAGCTGCTTGCATCACAAAACTGCTGCATTTCGCTTTCTTCTAAATAACCATGAATCGCCACGATGCGGCATTTGGTGGGCCCAGACTGTTGCAGTAGTAAAAGCAGTGTGCTCAAAAATGACGCGCTTGAGTGATGGGTCATTTTGAGAACCAAGGTGGCGTCGGGGGTGTCTCGGAACGCCTCGCAAAAGGCCTTCAGCATATCGGTCCAATTTTTGCGGTCATCCGCCGGATTAAGTACCGACGTGTAGACCACACCGCTGAGTTCAAGCTCTTTCAATGCACTGGGAAATTGCAGGGCTCGGTGGTCCGGATCCAAGCGCTCGACGCTGATCCACCGCAAACCTAACCCCATGCTTCGGGGGTCTTGTGCACCTGGGTAGGAACGGGTGTCCAGATCACTGAAGCGGATCAGGTTGCTGGGCCCTTGCAAGAAAAAATCGAAGGCGACCGGTGCGAAGTCGGTACCCAGCGTCAAGGGTTGGGTTAGATCGCCGATATGCAAACCAATGGTGCGTCCAGCGTTGTAGCCATATCCGCCAGCGCACACCGAAAGCCGCACAATGCCCTCCAAGGCAAAAGGCAGCATGACCCACGGTGCGGCTATCCTGGACCAAGTTCCCCAGGGCTCTGGCGCGTAAAAGCCACCGAGATGACCGCTGGCCTCCTTACCCAGCGCGAAATGAAGTTCGCGCCGCGCACCATTCCAGCCCTCGGAGCAAAAGCGCTCGAGTGGGGCCGTGCAATGAAATGTTTCGGGTGTGATCTCGTAGTCTTTGCTGTCTACCACCGTACCACGGATGTTCAGTGTGCGCGTGCCCTTGGGAGGATGTCGCCCCTTCCAGGGCTTGCGTGCGAAGCGGTCAAAGGTGGGAACCGGTATGGCGGCGACCGGGAAGTCCGGGCCCATCGCCTCCCGAACCACTCGCTGCGTATGCCGAGAAAGCGTAATCGCTCGACCGTGATCAGCCAGCACCGTTCGCCAGTCTTGGCGCAGATCGCCGTCCCAGACTTCCGTAGGCAGGGTATCAAACTCCCAAGCGAACACACACAAGGTGGGGCATGCGAGCCCCAAAGGCGCCTTGTTTGGCGGCGAGAAGCAGAGGAAAACGCAGTCTTCTTGGCGCGCTTTGGAAGCGGCGTACATGCGATCGACCTCCGTTTCGGGGTCTGCAATCACCGTGACCGTGCCCAGCCGCTGGAGCACCGGTAGATAGCGCTCCAGAACAAAAAAATAACTGTATTCGGCCTTGCCCAGGTTTTCCTTCAAGGTCGCCGCAGTCACGTGGGAGAAAACCAGAATGTTCACGATGGCAGGGTGTCGCGCCAAACCCCAGTCTGCGCGGAGAACAGGATGAGAAGGGGCGGCATGGAAAGGGCTGTGCTGATGCGTTAAGCGAACACGGCATTGTAGGTGGCGCCCTTCGGCGCGCTGCGCAGTAGCTGCTAGACGCCGCCGTACATGACATTCACCCGCGCCACATATTTCGACACCTCACCGGTAACGCGGCAGCCTTCGTGGACTACCGAGTCAAAGTCAAAGCCATGGCGAAAAAACAGTGCCGCGCCTTTGACTGGCGCCACATCCACGTGCATACCTTGCGGGCCAAACAGGCGCGTACTGCCGCCTTGCACGCCGTCCGCCGGGCCATTGAGGTAGAGCAGCATGGTCAGACCCGAGCGCAGATGGGGTGGCCATTCCTCCATGGTGCTGCGGTCCGCGCTCAGGCTGTATCCGGGCCAGTTGCCGTCGGTGTGGCGGTTGAACACATCGTTGGCGTCGTACCGGTACATATTCAGCCGCCTGCTAAACGCCGGGTACAGCGGGGCACCATACAAGTTCGGAGGCAGCAAATGGGCGATACGAGCAAACATCGGCCACATGAGTGAGTCATCCGCCACCCAATGCACCGATTTGTTCATGCGCATGCCCGGCGGCGTGGCGATGCCGGGCGCTTCGGCGCGGTAACCCAATTGTTCCGTGGCTTGCACGATAGCGTCGGCTTCTGCGGGGGTAACGACCTGGTCGATGACAAAGGCCAACAGGCCGCCGAGTTCAATGTCATGGCGCACAGGGCGCAGCCCAGGCTGTTCGCCAAGTTCTAAGGCGGCGGGCGGGGAATCAAAAGCATGCACCGGCGTCATGGGCACCACGCCGCCCATGGGCAGCGAACCCGGCAGATGCGCCACCGCATGGTGGCCGGGCCAGACGGCAGCTGGGGCGCTTGCGGCGCTCACCATGTTCCGATGTTGGGCATGGATACCCAGGGTTCGGCAGGTGGCAGCGGCCCGCCGCGCTGCAGCAGCTCAATGGAGATGTGGTCGGGCGATCGCACAAAGGCCATGTAGCCATCGCGTGGCGGGCGCACGATGGCCACACCGTGCGCTTGCAGACGCTCACAGGTGGCGTAAATATTGTCTACCGCATAGGCCAAGTGGCCAAAGTTGCGCCCGCCGGTGTAGGTTTCTGGGTCCCAGTTGTAGGTCAACTCGACCTGGGCGCTGCTGTTTCCAGGCGCTGCCAAAAACGCCAATGTGAAACGCCCCTGCGGCACTTCACGCACGCTCAGTACTTCCAGCCCTAAGGCATCCCGGTAAAAGCGTAACGAGGCGTCCAAGTCCGTAACGCGGACCATGGTGTGTAAATACTGCATCGCTATTTGCTGGCCAGCACCCAGGCGGCAAGCTTTTTGGCGTCCGCCTCGGAGAGCTTGGGATGCGCTGGCATGGGCAACTCCCCCCATTTGCCAACGCTGCCGTTGCGTATGCTTTGCACCAAATTGGCTTGCGCATCGGGCTGGCCCGCGTATTTGGCGGCCACGTCCTTGTACGCTGGCCCCACCAATTTGGTAGCAACAGCGTGGCAGCCCAGACAATCGTTCTTGCGCGCTAGCGCTTCATTGGCCTGCGCCTGCGCAGCCAAGAAGCCGGCGCACACAATCAACGCCGTTTTCACCAGCACGCCAGCGCGTGCGAAAGTCAGCATGCGCATGGCTTTAGCGTCCCAGGTTTTTCAGGCGGGCGGGTTCGACGATCTCGATCCAGTAGCCGTCGGGGTCTTTGATAAAGGCCACGTCTTTCATCTTGCCTTGGTCAGGGCGCTTAACGAAGCTGACCTGGTTTTGGTCAAACCAGGCGGTGGCCGCGTCCAGGTCGGGCACCGAGAAGCAGATGTGACCAAAGCCCTGGGGCTGCGCGTTGCCGTCGTGGTATTTGAAATCGGGGTCGGCCTCTGTGCCCCAGTTGTGGGTCAGCTCCAAAATGCCGCGCTGGGCAAATGTCCAGGCGGTACGCTCGCCCGCTTCATCGGGTGCGCTTTCGCCCTCGGTTTCGCGGTGCAAAAAGTAGAGCGAAAACTTCATCTCCGGGAAATCAAGCTTGCGCAACACCCGCATGCCCATAACACCGGTATAAAAAGCCAGCGACACCGCTGGGTCTCTGACGCGCAGCATGGAGTGGTTAAAGGCAAAACCGCGTGTGGCATCGGGCACGTCCGGGCTGACGCCGGGGTAGCTCTCAGTCGAAAAGCTCATGAAAAAAAGTTCTTTCGGGTTGAAATAACGGCTCGCGTAAACCCCATCCGCTGCTTTGGGAAGCAGCGGATGTGTTGCGATGGGAAAAGAAATTACCTGCCCACCGCCGCTACCTGCTTTGGGGGCGTATCGAGCGCCTGGGGGCGGTTGGGAATACTCATGACGTTAGCCAAAGGAAGTGTTTGCGCTTGCTCCCGTTCCATGCTGATCACGCAGCGGCGCAGGTAGCGCATGCTGGTGACCCGCAGGAATGAGGCAAAGTTGGGCACTTCTCCGCGATGCGCCAATATCTCGTCGTGAAACTTGGAGATCAGCGCGTTGGTGGTGCACCCTTCTTCCTCAGCCATTTCGGCCAAGATATCCCACACCATGTTCTCTAGGCGCAAGCTGGTGAGCACATTGCGGATGCGCACCGTACGCGAGCGCTGCTCGTACTGTATGGGATCGGCCTTGACAAAATATTCACACATAAATTTTCTCCCGCGGTCAGACGGCCCGATCTTAAATCGCCCGTTCAGTCATTTGCTTGGCGATGTAGTCCGCCTGGCGAATGGCCAAAGTCACGATGGTGAGCGTGGGGTTTTCCGCGCCGCCGGTGGTGAACTGGCTGCCGTCGCTGATGAACAGGTTGGGGATGTCATGCGTCTGGCCCCATTTGTTCACCACGCCGTCTTGCGGCCGCGCGCTCATGCGGCTGGTGCCCATGTTGTGCGTGGACGGATAGGGCGGCGTGCGGAAAGTTTTGATGGCGCCGGCCGCCTGGTAGATTCGCTCGCCCTGGGTGAATGCATGGTTGCGCATAGCGATGTCGTTGTCATGGTCGTCAAAGTGCACGTTGGGGATGTAGTTGCCCCATTGGTCTTTGACGTCGGTGTTGAGCGTGACGCGGTTGCCTTCGCGCGGCATGTCTTCGCCCACCAGCCACATACCGGCCAGGTTGGTGTAGTGGTCCATCCACCACGAGAAGTCAGAGCCCCAGCCGCCCGGGTTCAAGAACGCTGCCATAAACGGCACGCCCAGGCTCAGGGTCTCGAGTTCATAGCCACCGACAAAACCGCGGCTTGGGTTGTGCGCAGCTTCGTCGCGCACGATGCCGGCCATGGTCGTACCTTTGTACATGTGCACCGGGTTTTTGAATGCGGCGTAGACCGAGCCCGTCATGTGGCGCATGTAGTTGCGTCCCACCTGGCCCGACGAGTTGGCCAAGCCGTCTTTGAACATGCTTGACGCCGACAGCAGCAAGAGGCGCGGTGTCTCAATCGAGTTACCGGCCACGCAGACGATGCGGGCTTTCTGGCGCTGCTCTTTGCCGTCTTTGTCAAAGTACACCACGCCGGTGACTTTGCCCGAGGCGTTGTGCTCGATACGTGTCACATGCGACTGGGGGCGAATCTCAAAGTTGCCGGTGGCCTCGGCCTTGGGAATTTCGGTGTACAGCGTGGACCACTTGGCGCCGCTCTTGCAACCCTGGAAGCAAAAGCCCAGCTGCATGCAGCGGCCGCGGCCGTCGCGCGGCTGGCTGTTGATGGCCATGTTGCCGGTGTGCACTTCTTTGTAGCCGAGCTTGGTGGCACCGGCGTGCATGACCTTGAAGTTGTTGTTGCCAGGCAGGCCGGGAATGCCGTTGGTGCGGGTCACGCCCATTTTGTATTCGGCCTTGGCGTAGTAGGGCTCCAGGTCTTTGAGGGTGATGGGCCAGTCCAGCAGGTTGGCGCCCTTGACTTCACCATACACCGACTTGGTGCGGAACTCGTGTTCTTGGAAGCGCAGCGATGCGCCCGCCCAGTGGGTGGTGGTGCCGCCCACAGTCTTGCAAATCCAGGCGGGCAGACCCGCAAAGTCTTTGGCCACACGCCAGGAGCCCGAGGTGGAGCGTTTGTCCAACCAGGCGAGCTGGCTGAAGGACTTCCATTCGTCGTTGATAAAGGTTGCTTGCGATTGCAGTGCACCCGCCTCCAAAACCACCACCTTGATGCCTTTTTGGCACAGCTCGTTGGCCAAGGTTCCGCCGCCTGCGCCCGAACCGATGATGAGGACGACCGAGTCGTCAGAAAAGTCAAATTTCGCCATGTTGTAACTCCTGATTTTTTATAGAACGACTTAGCCCATGTAGGGCTTGGGGCTGGCTTCGAGGGACGGCGTGGGCAACCACTTCAGGTCCTGAAAGCCACGGGTGATGTAGCCGCCTTTTTCCCAGGCCGAGCCGGGGTAGCCAAACACCGCGTAGGCCATGTCGTTGTCGTACAGCGAGGTAATGCACTGACCGCGTACTGTGCCAAAGAAGGCCGTGCCCTCCATGCTGCGCACGATCTCTTCGCGCTTTTTGGCGTTTGCCTTGGCAAAGTCGCCACCCGCCGATTTGTTCAGCCAGGCAATGCCGTCTTGCAGCATCTTGGCCGTGTCGGCACTTCCGGCGGCCGCGCCATCCAAGTCTTTGGCCAGAAGGGCGTACACCGCATCGGGCAACTTTTCGTGCGGGTACAAGGTTCGGCCCATGGCCATCAAGGTCTGGCCTTCGGCGCTGGAGAGCTTTTTCAGTTCCAGTGCCCAGGCACTCGATGGGGCAAGGCCGGCCAGCAACGTGCCCGTAGCCAGAGAGCCAAACAGCAGGCCCGAGCCCTTGAGAAATTCACGCCGCGCCAGCGGCAAATTGACCTTGCGGACTACGCCGCTGTCTTCGTCGCAACCCGCGACTTCTGCACTGTCTTGGGCTATGGAAATGACACGCATATATTTTTCTCCGTTGGGTTAGTCGCATCTGCCCAGATTTGTGCAGATCCGGGGCAAAGTATCTGGCCCAACGCACCACAATGGGTGATAACTGACTACTTACAGGGAAAACCCTCGACGCGCGCTAAGCGCTGCGTCAAAACGGGGCGCGTGTCACACCCGTTGCGCGGCGCTCAGGCGGGAGCCTGAAACACCGCATCCAACTCCGCCATCCACGCCGCCTTTTGCGCGTCGCTGGCAAAGCTGGCTTCAAAGCTGTTGCGCGCCAGTTGCCAGGCGTCCTGCACCGTCAAGGTGGGCAAGGCTTCAAAAGCGGCCTCAAAATTCGCCAGCAAATAGCCGCCAAAGTAGGCCGGGTCGTCGGAGTTGAGGGTGATGCATAAACCGGCGTGCAAGAGCGTGGCCAGGTTGTGTTCGGCCATGGTGGCAAACACGCACAGCTTGGTGTTGGACAGCGGGCAGACCGTGAGCGGCATGCGGCTCTGGCCTAAGCGCGCCACCAGCGCCGGGTCTTCGCTGCACCGCACACCGTGGTCGATGCGCTCCACGTGCAGCACATCAAGCGCGCTGGCGATGTAGGCCGGCGGCCCCTCTTCGCCCGCGTGCGCCACCACATGCAGGCCCAGCGCGCGGCATTGGGCGAACACGGTGGCAAACTTTTCAGGCGGGTTGCCACGTTCGCCCGAGTCCAGGCCCACGCCCATAAAGTGCTGGCGGTAGGGCAAGGCGGCTTGCAGCGTCTCGATGGCAGACGCCTCAGACAAGTGGCGCAAAAAGCACAAGATCAGGCTGGCGCTGATGCCGTATTGGCTTTGTGCATCGGCACACGCACGCGCCAGCCCGCCAATGACCGCGCCCATGGGCACGCCGCGCTCGGTATGGGTTTGCGGGTCAAAAAACAGCTCGGCGTGCACCACGTGGTCGGCGTGGGCGCGGGCGAAATAGGCCATGGCCATGGCGTAAAAATCGCTCTCGGCGATCAGCACCGAGGCTCCGGCGTAGTACAGGTCCAAAAAGCTTTGCAGGTCGGTAAACGCATAGGCCGCGCGCAGCGCCTCCACACTCGGGTAGGCCAGCGTCACGCCGTTTTTGCGCGCCAGGGCAAAAATCAGCGCGGGTTCTAAAGAGC
>CANFWT010000045.1 GCA_947450895.1 Comamonadaceae bacterium
AAGGCGGCGTTGGCCATGGCGCTGGTGGCCGTGCCGGTGGTGCCCAGCATGTTCGCGCCCATGCCGCCAGTAGCCCATGCCACGGCCACGCTGAGCAGCGCCGCCCCCGCAGGCGTGAGCCCCTCTTGGCTGTAGTTCCATTGCTCGTGCGCCAGTTTGACCGGCCGCCAGTTCACATCCGTTCTGGCAGTGAGATCGTTCAAGTAGCCCATGCCGGGCTGCGCGCTTAAGGTGGCAATTTGGCTCTTGAAGGATCCGTCGGGGATTTGCACATAAAGGCCCCCAGGGGCTGAGAAGGTGCCGCCTCCGGCGAAAGTGGGTAGGGCCAGGGTCTCAGTCGTGCTGCCCGAGCCGGACATGCTTTGCCAGACTACTGCGTCGCTGGTGGAGGTGCGGCTTTGTTGCACGGTGGTTTTGACACCCTCTAGGATGATGCGGGCGTCGGCGCGTGCCTTTTCACCTACACCGGCTTGCGCATCAAGGCCACCACCGGCACTCACTTGAGTGCCTTGGAATGTTTGGTCGCCGCCACTGTAGCTTTTAAAAGTCCCAGTGCTTTGCAAATAACTAACTTGGGCTGAATTAACTTGGCTGCTGTATGTGTTGCTGGTGCTGCCCTGCCAATTTGAAGAGAGGTGTTCTTGACGCAGGGAATGTGTCTCTTGGACTGCGTAGTAATTTGCTTGATTACCTGCATAAATAACAGCGTTTGATCCCGAGGCGCCGGTGCTGATGTTTGCTGCGCGCGCCGTAAAGTTATTACCAGCCCTTATATCAATAGAATTGCCTTTAAGTGTGCTACGAATGACTGTTGTATCTTCTTTAATGTACACGTCTGTCCAAGAAAGCCTGGTGCAAAAAATTGCAATACACTCATTTCTGCTGTCGCTTGTGGTGCCGTCATAATAACTATAATCTAAGCCCGCATCAATAATTAAATCGTTGAGCGCTTGAATTTTTAATGCTCCATTATAACTTGATATATTGGCGTTTGAGATATTAATGTTGTTGCCGGTTAAATTAATATTGCCACTGGCGATGTAATTGGCTACATTATTTTTTATGGTTGTTTGTTTTCCATCTGTGCTTTTGTAATTTTTTTGTGTTGTCTGTATAAAAATACTGTTGCCCGCTTGTATGTTTAATGTGCGATTGGCGGAGACGTTTCCTGCATCTGTTATTTCCATATCGACGGCTGATGTAAGCATAATATCATTTGCGCTGAGGGTGCTGCTATTATTATAAATATTGCCAATTGTTGAGGTGATATTTAAGTTGCCATTTGTGCTTAATGATGCTTGATCGATAAATATATTATTACCTTGAATATAAATATTCCCATTGTCGCTGCCTCCGGTAATATTTACGTTGGTAATTTTAAAATCACCCGCAGTGGATGTCATGCGCAAGTCTCGCGAGGCGCTGAGCTTGGCGCCCAAGATATCAGTGGAGGCACCCTGTAAGTAGATGTCGCGCCCAGCAGTAGAATTGTTCCACAGCCCGCTGATAGCGCCGGCACTGACGGCGGAGACAGAGCCTTGTTGCGCGATCACCGTAGCAGACCCTAGCGATAAATCGCCAGCGGATACCAGGTTCAGGTCTTCGGCGGTAGCGCTCAAATAAGAGTTGCCAAGACTCAGAGTTTTGCCCGTTCCAACGGTGGACACCAACAAGCTTTTGCGGGCAGTCAAAGCGGTCCGCACTTCGCTCGTATCTTTCCCTGCCCAGCCGCTTCGGTAGTAGCTCGATAACAAACGGGTATTTCCTGTTGAATTGACCCTGATGTGATCGGCATTAGCCTTCACTCCAGTCAAACTAGCATCACCGCCTACCGCGATGATGGTTAAATCTGTACCGGCGGTCAGGTTGATTGGTCGATAGGTCATACCTGTGAGCATTAAGTCAAAGGATTCGACTAGCGTTGGATTGGACAGTTGACCAGGCAGATAGCGGGTGCCGCTGAGGTCCACCGATCCCGCGCTGCTGCTGATTTTGAGGGAGCCGGTGCTTGCAGCAGCGTCCACGCCTTGGGCCGCGACGCTGCTCCCAATCAACTCAATACTGCTAGCGCGTAGCTGATCGCTTTTCGAATTCAGCGCCCCGGCGCTGCCCATGTGTAGGTGTGTTCCCGCTGACATTACGTTGTTAGAGGTGCTCAGGGCGCCGGTGGCCAAGACTGTCAGGGCGTCGGTGGCATTAAGGTTGTTCGAATTGAGGGTAACAGCGGCATTGGTGTCAGCCAAGGCCTTGCCTGTTTCAATCTGGATTGACTTGGCATTGATGCTGCTGCTGCTCAGGCTTAAAGCGCTGCCTGCTAACAGATTCACACTGCCATCGCTGCTACTGAGTTGCGTGCCAGTGGCTTGCACTTGCGTGTCGCTCACTATGGTCACGCCCGCTTGTCCGGCCACGGTACTACCCGTGCTCAGTTGTACTGTTTCGCGCGCGCTCAGTGCAACTTGACCACCGGTGGCGGCGCTTTTGACGCTGGCGTTGCTCTCTAGAGCAATGCCCTTCTGTGCGCTGATCACCACTGCACTCCCCGCAGTCTGCGTAAGCCCCGCGCCCGATAGCCGCACATCGCGGCCCGATGACAGCAAGACGGCTTGGCCGCCTTGGATGTTGCCGACGTTCTCGATATCGCCGCTTACTGTGGCCAAACTGACGACGTTGGCGCTGACCGTGCCCTGGTTGCGCAGCATGCCATCAGCCGTCACCACAATCTGCCCGCCACTGGCCTGCCAAGCGCCTTGGTTGCGCACGCCCAGGCCAGATTCGGTGGCGAGTATGGTGATGTTGTTTGCGTACATGCCCCCCAGGGCGCCGGTGTCAATGGCGTATGTGGCAGCGCCGGTGGCGGCAGCGGTGTCTTGGTTGCTGATAAGACCGGTGTCGTAGGCCACGGTTTGTTTACCGGTGGTGATGCCCAGGTTTTGGGCCTGGAGCGTGCCGGCCACACCTACGGCTTGGCTCAAGATGTCGGTGTAAGGGGTGGCGCTGTTGTTGAGGCCGCCCGCGCCAATAGTGACAGTGCCGCCGCGCACATCAAAGCCAGTGAGTGCGCCATTGCTCACTTGGGCGGTGCCGGTAGTGAGGGTGGCGCGGCTGGCGTTGGAGAAGCTGCCGCCATTGACTTGTATGCCATTGGGGTTGGCCACAATGACTTGGGCACTACCGCCGTTGACGGTGATAGCACCGTTGAGGTAGCTCGGGCCGGTGGAGTTGACTTCGTTCAAAATGGTTTTTGCCAACACGCCGTTGGCAAGCCAGGGGTTGCTGGCGGCGTTGTTGAGCACAATGCCGCTGGTGGGCACGTCAAACTGGCGGTAGGTGTTGCGGCTAAGGCCCGCCGCGCTAGGGGTCTGGATGTTGACCAGCGGACGGCCCGCGCTGTCGCTGAGCACTGTGGGCCGCTGGTTGGCCGGGGCGGTGGGGTCGGCAATGATTTGGGCCAGCGCCACAGGCGCGCTTGCAAACACGGCGCCCATTGCTAGTAGCGCGGCAAGCGCTGTTTGCCGAATCGGGTATAGCAAGGCGGGGCTTTGCGCGGCAGCGGTGCCAGACGGGCTTTCGCCGCTGGCGCTTTTGCCGCAGCGCTGCGCGGTTTCGGCCACGGCCATGAGCTGGCCGCGGGCGGCGTTAAAAACAATGCAGTGGCAGTTGCGATTCATGTCTTTCTTCTCCTTCAAAGCATGGCGGTGTGTTTGTTGAACTATGTGAACTTGGAAACAGGGGGGTTCAAAAGTCGGTACGCAAGCTAAAACCGCTTACGTAGTCGTCGGCCCTTCCAAACCCTGCGGGGCTTGCGGTGGGCTTGCCGACGAATACGTCGAACTGCACGCTGTATTTGTCCAAGAGCGCAGCGCTACCACGCAGCCCAATGGCGGCGCCGGCAAGCATGGCGTCGTCGTTTAAGTCGGGAGTGCCGGTGTGGCCCGCATCCAGTGCGGCATAAACCTGCAAAGCGGCTCGGTCGGGCAGAGCCCACGCCAGTTCTTGGCGCCACAGCTGGCCCTGGTCGCCACACAGTGTTTGTTGGCCGTCATAGCCCCGCACGGTGGACCTGCCGCCAATGCAAAACTTGTCTTGCGGTGTGAGCCGGGTTTGGCTCCACTGCCAGCGCAGTTCGGTGCTGTACTGCAGGGCTTGGCTTGACAGTGCAAGCGGCATGGACCACTGCAATGCGCCGGTCATAAGCCGCATGTGGCCGGTGCCTTGGCCGGTGGCTTCTTCAGGGGCGGGTAGGGCGTCAAAGGCGCCTGTGCCCCCGCGGTAGTTGAGTTGCGCATTCAGCGTGCCCCACTCCACATAGTGCAGGTGTTGCAGCCCTGCCTCCCAGCCTGCGGTGCGACGGCGCTGTACCAGCACTTCAAGATCGTCGATGTAGTTGTTGGATTCGCGTAAAAAGCCGCGCATTGACGCCGTGGTTTTGCTCTGGCTGTCGCGGTGCACCACCCGTTGGACCGCAAGCTCAGTTTGTTTGGAGGTGCCGCTGTAGCGGTACGACTGGTAAGGGCCGAACACCGTTTGGTAGTAGCTGTTATCGCTAAGCGTTGCGCCCAGCTGCCAATAGCCCCAGGGCAGGCTGTAGTGCAGTATTTGGCTTGTGCTGGCGCGCGGTCCTTCGTCTTTGTCGCCCAGGTCTTGTCCGACGCTGATGTAGGCCATGTCTGCCAAGCCCAGTGGGTTGTCCCAGCCCAGGGTGGCGTTGCCTTGGACTTTGCCGGTGGTTCGGCTGCCGGCGTCGTCCATAGACAAGCCCAAGCGCAATGGCCGCTGGGCGCCAAGTGTCACCAGCACCTCACTGGTGCCTGGCGCTTGCCCGGCTTCAATTTGGATGCGCGGCTGCAGGCTGGGCAGCCTGCGCAGGTTGTCAGAACTTTGCTCGATGTCGCGCAAATTAAAAATGTCGGAGGGGCTAAACGCCCAGGCAAGGCGGGGCAGGGCTTGGTCTGCTTGCGCCGAGCGGACTTCGGCAATACGGCCTTCTCGAATTTGGATGGTGAGCGTGCCTGACTTCAGGTCTTGCTCTGGCACCCAAGCTTGGCTGGTGATGTAGCCGGCCTCAATGAGTGCTTCTTGTACCCGCTGAATCAGCAAGGTGATGCCTTGGTCGCCCAGGCATCGCCCTTGCGGTGGGTCGTCAGCGTTGAGGCCCAAGAGTGATTCGCTGAGCGCGGGAAATAGCAAATCTCCCTGCAAAACCACCGACTCGACCCGCACACAGGGCTGTTCCTCAGGAATTTTTTGGTAGCTTGGTGTTTGGCGCTTGCCCGTGCTTGGAGCCCAGGGCTGTATCTCCAGGCGCTGTCTTAGCTCTTGCCGTTGCAACTCCTGGCGCTGTAGCTCGGGCGAGGGGTCTGGGAACTGTTGTGCATGAAGCTGCGAAACGAAGAGTGTCGTCATGGCGGAGGCCGCTACCGCTTCGTAAAGCTTTCGTTTTTCGCAAAGCATGGTTTTTTCAGAGGTGGCGTTGATAAAAACACGTTTTTACCCAGCGGCACAAAGACAAATAAATGAATTACATTGTCAAATTAAAAAATGTACATAGTATGGTAATGATACCTAAAAACACATGATGAAAACTTGTGAACTGATGAGTCGCGCTATGTTCTTGTTCTGGAAAGTTGGGATGGGAAAAGCGCTTTGGAGCATCGCCCTTGGCTTTCTAAGCTTCGGGGCGGTATTTCGCATTGATTTGGCTTTTTTGGGAACCATTAGCCATGCAAATTGAACATCGTGGTTTTGAATTCCACTTTCCCATACATGGCTCACCCTTGCCTTGGAGTCACTGGGAGATCGTAGGAATGGTCGCTTGGCTTTGGGCACGTTCAGCGTTGCATCGGTCTTGGAATATGGCACTGTTTGAACAGGAGGTGATGGATAGCGTTCAGCTCCAGCAATTTGTGCTGCTGACGTATCAAGGGCGCCCAGCAGGCTATCTTTCCTGGGGGCATCTGAACGAGGATGCAGAAGTCAGGTACATCGCTGCCCCGCACAGCCTTTCACAGCAAGACAAATGCAGCGGCCCTTACCTTTGGCTGCTCAACTGGGTTGCGCCAGATGGAGGGACTGAAGAGTTCACCTGGGTGGCGCGACAACGGCTGTTTCATTGCAGCGTGGGGCATATGCTGCGGGTCAAGCCGGGCGACCATGCCATGGCCCGCCTCGTATCCGGTCGGGGTAGACAGGTGTCCCGCCAGGACTATGCCCAAGAGGTTATGCGTATGCACAAGAGCTACCAGCGCGCGCAGATTATTCGGCATCCGCTCAAAGCACGTTGATGGCCCGAGCCTGAACCACTGCCTTTGTGGCAACCGCGCATTCATGGCCGTCGGGTACCACGAACTCCAGCGCGCACTGCGAAAGCCCAAGGTCAACCAGTAGACTGTATTTATTTAATATAAAAAATATATTGAAATAAATAATTAAGTCTCTGTATTTTGTTTTATTCGGCGGAAGATGGCTCGGTTTTTCTGTCGTGCCATACTTGCCGCCATGAAGCTTTTCGTATCCTTCTCCAGCGTCACCCCGCCTCCCAAGCAACTGAATTGCGGGCCCTGGCCAAACCGCCTTGCCCTATGAGCGACCACGTTTCTACCCACCAGGCCCAGGAAGACGCGCGCAACGAGGGCATCCTGATCTATGTGAACGGCAAGATCGTGCCCAAGGCGCAGGCGGTGGTGTCGGTCTACGACGCCGGGTTCATGCTGGGCGACGGGGTGTGGGAGGGCATCCGCCTGTACAACGGGCGCTGGACTTTTCTGGACGAGCACATAGACCGCCTGTTTGAGGCCGCCAAGGCGATTGACTTGGACATTGGCCTGAGCCGAGGCGCCGTCATTGCCGCAGTGTTGGACACGCAGGCCGCCAACGGCATGGTCACGGACGCCCACGCCCGGCTGATGGTGACACGGGGCGTAAAAACGCGCCCGTTTCAGCACCCCAGGCTGTCGCAGCGCGGCCCGACCATCGCCATCATCATGGAGCACAGCCGCCCCAACATCCCGCGCCCGATCCGGCTGGCGACTGTGCCCCACCTGCGCGGCCTTCCCATGACGCAGGACCCCAAGCTCAACAGCCACTCCAAGCTCAACTGCATCCTGGCCTGCATCGCGGCCGAGAAAGCCGGGGCGGACGAGGCGCTGATGCTCGACGTCCACGGATTCGTCAACACCACCAATGCCTGCAACTTCTTCATCGTGCGCAAGGGCCAGGTCTGGACGTCCACGGGCGACTACTGCATGAACGGCATCACCCGCCAAAAAGTGATTGATTTGTGCCGCGCCAACGGCGTTGCGGTGTTTGAGCGCAACTTTTCGCTGGTGGACACCTACAGCGCCGAGGAGGCGTTTTTGACCGGCACCTTTGGCGCCCAAACCCCTGTGGGCACGATTGACGGCCGTGTTATCGGCAGTGGCCAGATGGGCCCGGTCACCGAACGCTTGCGCAGCCTGTACAAAACACTGGTGGGCGCCTGAGCCACCAATTCCGCCAGTAGGTCCCGGCAATGGAAAACACTCCCCCTGTGGCGCGCATTGCGATGTGGAGCGGTCCGCGCAACCTGTCCACCGCGCTCATGTACAGCTTTGCCGCCCGGGGCGATTGCACGGTGTGGGACGAACCTTTCTACGCGGCCTATCTCCAAACCACCGGGCTGGACCATCCCCTGCGCGATGCGGTGATTGCCCAAGGCCAGACGGATCCGGACCAAATCGCGCGTGCCTGCCTGGGGCCGGTAGCGGACGCACGGCCGGTGTTCTACCAAAAGCACATGACCTTGCACATGGTGGACGCGTTTGATCGGCATTTCATGCGCGGCCTGAGCAATGTGTTTCTGATCCGCCACCCGGCTCGCGTGATTGCCAGCTATACCAAAAAGCGCGAGAGCCCCACGCTGGCCGACATCGGCTTTGTGCAGCAGGCGCAACTGTTTGACGAGGTTGCCGATTGGTTGGGCCACGCCCCGCCGGTTATTGACGCGGCCGACATCCTGGCCCGTCCCGACTACGCGCTGGGCCAACTCTGCGCGGCCACCGGTATCCCGTTTACCCCCCAGATGCTGCACTGGCGCGCCGGACCCAAGCCTTATGACGGCGTCTGGGCGCCGCATTGGTACAACGCGGTCCACCAATCCACCGGTTTTGACGCGGCCGAAGGCCCCTTGCCCGCTCTGGACGACCCTGCCCAGCGTCTGTGCGACCAGGCGCTGGCGCACTACGAGCGCTTGGCGGTATTCAAGCTCTAAACCGTGCCCGAGCAGTGGGCCGACCCGGGTTCAGGGTACGGCGCGCAAGAGCAGGGTGCTGCGGGTGTGCGCCGACACGTCGGTCTCGGACAAGTGCTGGCGCACATAGTCCCCGCGCGCAAAAGCCTGTGCTTGGTCAGCGTAGTGCGCGTCAAACAGCACGCCGCTTTGGCCTACCGGGTTAATGCCCACCGCCAGGCTGGGGTCGGCAAAGTCGATCACCCGCCGGGTTGACGGGCCGTAGGCCACCGCCCAGGGCGCCGGGCCAATGGTGCCAGACATATTGTTGGGCACCTCGCGTCCGCCAGGCACCGGCAGGGGGCCGACGCTAAACAGCTTGTCCAGCGGCTTTTGCTGGCCCAGCGGGTGGTTGTGCGTCAGCGTGTGGGTCTTGCCCCAGACCCACTGGTGGGTGTCGGGGCCGTAGGTGTTTTTCAGGTGTACCAGGCTTGCCGTCCAGGCGGCTTTAACGGTATCGGCGCGCGTCTCCATGGCCGGTGTGCCGCGCACATCCCACCACGGAGAATTTGCGTCGGCCAGCAAGTGCAGCAGCGCCTCATCGAGCGCGCGGGTGCGCAGCATGGCCTTGAATTGCACCGGTCCGAGTTCATCGGCCATGGCGGTGCGCGCCACCTCAAACAGCACCTGGCTAAAGAGGGTGGGCGCGATGGCGTCCATGGCGTACCTGCCGTCCCAGTGCCGCAGCGCCTCAAGCAGGCTGCGCTCTTGCGGGTCGCGCACCAAGGGCTCCAGGATAGGCAGCAAGGCCGCGACAACGCTGCTGGCGTAGTCGGTTTGGGTGTCGAGCTGCAGCGCTTGCGCGGCGGCGGTGTCCCAGGCCTTGCCCGGTGCGCGCAAGGCCTGGGTCAGGCGCCTGGCCCGCGCCGAAGGGTTGTAGTAGCCCGGCACCGCACGTGCGCCGGCCGGCTGGTGGTTGGCCGAGACGATGCTGCCGCGCGCTGGGTTTTCTTCCTGCGGGTTGTCCTTGAAGGCGTAGAAGCCCGGCTTGTCCGCCTCCCCTTTGGCGGCGTCCAAAATGAAGGTGGGGTTCACGCCCTTGGGCCGGATGGGTAGCTTGGCTGCCGCCCACCAGGCGATGTCACCCTCGGCGTTGGCCCACACCACATTAAGGCCGGGGGAGTGGATTTTGCTGGCGGCTGTGCGAGCCTTGTCCCGGGTATTGGCGCGGTTGAGTTCGTAAAACGCGTCGAGCAGCGGGTTGTCGGTTTCCAGAAAGGCCCACCACATCGCAATCGGTGTGCTGCCCATCGTGTCCGGGTAGGCACCGTTGACCAAGGGACCGTGGGGCGAGCGGCGCAAGACCAATTCCACCGGCGCCTGGCCTTTGACGGCAATGGTTTCGGTGCGCTCGGTCAGCGCGACCCACTTGCCGTGGTTCCAGACTTCGCGCGGGTTGGCGGGATTGACTTTTTCAGCCACCAGGTCGATGTCGTCGTTCTGGAACATGGTCAGGCTCCAGCCAAACTGGTGGTTGTGTCCCAGCAATGCCACCGGGTTGAGTGCCTGGTAGTGGCCATACAGCTCAAATCCCGGGCTGCTCAGGTGCGCTTCGTACCAAACGGAGGGTGCGGAGAAGCCGATGTGGGGGTCGCCTGCGAGCAGCGGCTTGCCGCTGGCGGTGTGCTTGCCGTCAATCACCCAGGCGTTGCTTCCTTCGAAGCCCGCCACGCCTGCCTGGCTTAGAGCGCTTTCGCTCAGTGCGGCGAGCTGGCCCAGGCCTAGCCAGTCGGCGGGCCGCAGCGCGGTGCGCTCAGCGGCGCCAGCGCTGGCGCTGCGCTCGGTTACCCCGGCGGGATGCCAATCCAGGTCAAAAATGCGCAGGTAATCAGGTCCGAGCTGGTCGCGCACCAGGGTCATGACCGGTTCGGTCTTGAAAGCCGCCGCAAAGCTGTAAGCCAGGTAGCCCGACACCGCCAGCGTGTCCTGGGGGGTGAAGGGGCGCTTGGGAATGCCCAAGATGTCAAATTCCAGCGGCGCTTCGTGGCCTGCCTGGTACTGGTTGATGCCGTCCAGATAGGCCAACAGCGCCTGGTTGGCTGGGTTGGCCAGGTCCATGCTTTGGGTCACACGTGCGGAGTGCTCGCGGATGCCCAGTGTGCGAAACAGGCGGTCGGTGTCTAGCAGTTTTGGGCCCAATATTTCTGCCAGCTCGCCTTGCGCCAAGCGGCGCACGATCTCCATCTGAAATAAACGGTCTTGGGCGTGCACATAGCCCAGCGCCCGGTACAGGTCGGCTTCGTTTTGCGCTTTGATGTGCGGTACGCCACGCTCGTCGTAGTGCACACTGACTTCTTGTTGGAGGCCGCGCAGGTTGACCATGCCCTGCCGAACCGCTTGTTTGCCCTGCAAATACCAGGCGCTGGCGCCACACACCAAGATGACAGCCGCCGCGAAAAATTTGAACCCTGTTTTCATAGTTTTGAAGCTTAGGGCCTGGGCGCAGCCCAAACCATAGGGCCTGACCCTGACCCTGAGGCGCCAGGGCCCGTGCCTTGCATGCCGGCTTCAGGATTTCCAGGAAAAACCGTCAGGCTCGTCCAGGGCCAGCGCGGCCATGAGGCCACTGCGCACCGCGCCTTCCAGCGTGGAGGGGTAGGGCGTGTACAGGTAGTCCCCGCAGGCCAGCAAGCCAGGGGCAATGCGTTGCGCCGGGCGCCGCAGCGCCGGCGTGCAAGCCAGGGTGGCCCGTTTTTCCACAACCGTCTGCACGGCCACCAGCCGCTGGCCCTGGAGCCAATGCGCCAGTTGCCCTTGGCCTTGTGCCAATACCTGCCCTTCGATCTCGTCGTGCGTTCCGGTGCAGGCGCTTGCCACAAAGGCCATCAAGCCCGCAGGTCCACCGAGCTGGCCGCGGTCAAACACAAACTGGGCCGGTGCCAGCGGGCTGCTGGCTAGGGCGAGCATTGGCGCGGGCAGAACCAGATTGCTGGCCTGCGCGTAGACAGTAGCGATGGCCTCAAACTTAAGCTCCTTGGCCGGGCGCAGCCAGCGCTGCAGGTGCAGCGCGAGGTTCTTCGGGGCTTCACTGGCGTAGGTTCCCAGCGCATGCACCGCGTGCGATGCGGAAGTGGCCCAAATCACCGCATCAAACGGTTCATCCCCCACGTGCCAGACACCGGCATTCCAGCGCGGGGCACTTGCCCGCTCGCCCAGGCGAACGCTGCCGCCGTGGGCCTGCAGCCAGGCGGCGGCGGCATCCGGGAAAAGTGCAGACAAATCGACCATCGGCAGCAGCAAGTCGGTGCCCGCCAGGGGCCTGGTGGCCGTGTCCAGCCCCGCGCGCTCGGCCAGCCACGCTGTGTAGGGGGCTGCGTTAAGTGTGTCAAACAAGACGGTCAGAAACACCTGTCCGCTGGCTTGTTGCGCTGGCGTATTGAGGGCAGCCACACACAGCGGGTTGATAAAGCTGTCCATCACCTGCGGGTGGATACCCACGCACAGTTCGGCCACCGTGGCCCCAGCGCTGCATTGAAAACCGGTTTTTTGCCATCGCCACAATGCACCCAGCAGCGACCACTTGTCGCCCAGGCTCCAGCCGCGCGCACCCAGCACGCCAGCCAGCATGTTCCACGGTGCGGGCCGATCGGGCAATGCCAGACCGCTGCCGTCGGGAAACTGCAGGCGAAGTGGCAGGCGCAGGAGCAAGCGCGTTGGATCCAGACCGACCAGCCGTATCAAGTCCAGGGTTTCGCGGTAGGCACCAATCAGAATGTGCTGGCCGTTGTCCAGCCGCGCTTGATTGCCGGCGGGCCAGGTGGGGCTGAGGTCCTGACCCAGTGCCCGCGCACGCCCACCCAAAGTTCGTGATGCCTCCAGCACCGTGACTCGGTGCCCGGCAACGGTGGCGCTGACCGCTGCTGCCAGTCCGGCCCAACCTGCGCCTACGACACATAGTTTTTTTGCGGTCAAAGCCGCCCCAACGCCTGCACCTTCCAGGCCAGCCAGAATTTGCGCAACGGTGTCAGACGGACGCGGCGGGCCAGCACAGGAAACTGCTGTTCTTCTATCTCACGCAGCAGGTGTCGGTAAATGCTTGCCATCATCAGACCGGGCTTTTGGCTGCGATGGTCGGCCTGCGGCAACAGCGCCAGCGCCTCGTCGTACAGGGCGTGTGCGCGCTGCGCCTGGAATTGCATCAGTGCAGTGAAGCGCTCAGAGGGCAGGCGCTTGAGGATTTCGTGGGCTTTGACGTCAAAGCGCTGCAATTCGCTCACCGGCAGGTAAATGCGTCCGCGCTGCGCGTCCTCGCCCACGTCGCGGATGATGTTGGTCAGCTGCAGTGCCTGACCCAGCGTGTGCGCATAGGCCGTGGTTTCAGTCTGGGTTTGGCCGAAGATGGAGGCTGCCACTTCACCCACCACGCCGGCCACCAAATGGCAGTACTGCTGCAAGTTGGGATAGTCCAGGTAGCGGGTTTGCTCCAGATCCATCTGGCAGCCCTGGATGACGCTTTGTAACTGGACTTGCGTGATGTTGTACTGCGCGGCCAGTGGCATCAGTGCTTGCATGACCGGGTGGCTGGGGCGCCCGCAGAACGCTTGGGCCACCTCCTGGTTCCACCACGCCAGCTTGGTCGCGGCCACGCCCAGGTCCACGGCATCGTCTACCACGTCGTCCACTTCGCGGCAAAAGGCATAAAAGGCGGTGATCGCGGCGCGCCGGGGCGCGGGCAAAAACAAAAATGCGTAATAAAAACTGCTGCCCGAGGCAGCAGCCTTTTGTTCCACGTACTGCGCCGGCGTCATGGGTCTATTGTCGCTCAGGGCGTTTCATCCATAGCGCCCGCCACAGTATCAGCGGCGCGTCCCATGCGCTCAGGCGCGGGCGCTCCTGCAGCACCCGACCCCGCAGCGCTTGGACTTTTTCCAGGACCCGCAGGCCGCCTTGCACCACCAGGCGCAGCTCCCAGCCCGCACGGCCCGGCACACGGTGCACCAAGGGCGTACCGATCTCCATGGAGCGGCGCGCGCTGTGCACGCAGCGCGCAATCAACCCGTTTGCACGGTGCGCCTGCACTGGGTCGCGCAAATCGGCCGGTGTGAGTTCCCAGCGGGCGCACCAGTCTTCGGGAAAGTAGCAGCGCCCGCGCGGCAGGTCGCGGCTGGGGTCTTGCCAGAAGTTGATCAACTGCAAGGCGCTGCAAATGGCGTCGCTCCAGGCCAGCGACTGCGCATCGCCCACACCGTACAAGTGAAGCAGCAGGCGTCCCACCGGATCGGCCGAGCGGCGGCAATAGTCCAGCAGCGCCGCTTCATCCGCATAACCGGTGCCGTCGCGGGTTTTTTCGATGTCTTGTACAAAGGCGTCGAGCAGCGCGTGCAGCAGCGCCGCAGGCAGTCCATGGTCTGCAATGGCCTTGCGCAGTGGGGCAAACACCTCCGGCCAGCGTCCCTCGGCAGGCGCAGAGACTGGCGCACAAGCAGCATCCAACTCCGCACGGTAGCTCTGCAAATCGGCCAGACGCTGTTGCGCGCTGGCCTCGCCTTCGTCGGCCAAATCATCGGCCGTCCGGGCAAAGTGGTAAATGGCGGCGATGGGCGCGCGCAGGCGGGGCGGGCAAAGCCAAGATGCGACCGGGAAATTCTCGTAATGCGCAATGGCCTGCTGGGGCGTAAGCGATTCGGGTGCGTTTGTCGGAGCCATCGGCAGATTGTGACCGGTTCGGACGGGCCTTTGGGCGCGCCGTGGGTTCAATTCCCACGCAAAAACGGATGTAAATCGCTTGGCGAGAGTGCTTACTAACCTGTTAGTCATTAAAATGACGCCGCGCGCCATTCCCCCGTCCGTTGCTTTTTGTCCCACGTCCTCCCCCCTCATTTCCGCTTATGAAAACCCAGTCTGCCTTCTTCCGTGGTTTGCTCATGCTGGTGTTCATCAGCTTGTCGGCCTGCACCAAACCCAACCCGCCGCAAGAGCCGGTGCGCGCCGTGAAGGTGCTTGTCGTGGCGGGTGACGGCATCCGGTCGGGCGCCGAATACGCGGCCGAGGTGCGACCGCGCGTGGAGTCCCGCTTGGGGTTTCGTGTGGGCGGAAAACTCCTGCGCCGGATGGTGGAGGTCGGTCAGCAGGTCAAGGCCGGCCAAGCTTTGGCGCAGTTGGATGCGCAAGACTTGCGCCTTTCGGCCGACGCGGCCAAGGCCCAGCTCAGTGCCGCCATAGCCAACCGAGACCTGGCAGCGGCAGACTTCAAGCGCTACAAGGACTTGCGCGAGCAAAACTTTATCAGCGCTGCTGAACTAGAGCGCCGCGACGTCAGCCTCAAAGCGGCGCAGTCGCAGGTCGACCAGGCCCAGGCCCAGGTCTCGGCGCAGGGCAACCAGACGTCGTATGCGACCTTGGTTGCGGATACGTCGGGCGTCGTTACCGCGGTCGACGCGGAGCCAGGTCAGGTCTTGGCGGCGGGCACGCCGGTGGTGCGCATTGCACAGGATGGCCCGCGCGACATCGTGTTTTCGGTGCCGGAAGACAAGATCACCAAGCTCAAACTCGGCTCCAGTGTGGAAGTGCGTGCCTGGGCCAACCAAGCGGTGTACCAGGGCCGCGTGCGAGAAGTTGGCGCCATTGCCGACCCGGTGACGCGGACCTTCACCGTGAAAGTGGCGCTTGCAGGTACCGACATCCTGCCCTTGGGCTCCACAGTCTCCGCCCTGCCGCAGGCGCTGGACCGCACCGGTAGCAGCGTCTTCAAGCTGCCCACCAGCGCCTTGCAGCACGATGGCAAGAATGCGGCTGTGTGGGTTGTGGAGCGCGCCAGCATGACGGTTCGTCTGCAGCCCATTGCGATTGCCACGGCCGATGGCAATGAGGTGGTCGTTTCCAGCGGCCTGGTGCCGGGGATGGAGGTTGTGGTGGCTGGTGTGCATGTGCTCTCTCCAGGCCAAAAGGTCACCATTTACCAGCAAGCGGCAGCTCCCCTTGCGAACCCAGCAGCGCCGGCGAGCGCTCTTGAAGCGAAGTGAGCCAGGCATGAAACACGACACCCCCAAGCCCGGGTTTAACCTGTCGCGCTGGGCGCTCGAGCACGGCGCCCTGACCCGTTACCTGATGCTGGTGCTGATGGTGCTGGGCATGGCCTCGTATTTTCAGCTGGGCCAGGACGAAGACCCGCCCTTTACCTTTCGGGTAATGGTTGTAAGGGCTTTCTGGCCGGGCGCCACCGCGCAGCAAATGGCGGAACAGGTGACCGACAAATTGGAGCGCGCGCTGCAGGATGTGCCCTATGCCGACAAGATTCGAAGTTTCTCCAAGCCCGGGGAAACCACGGTCCTCTTTCAGGTCAAAGATTCGACCAAATCGGCTGAAGTTGCCAACCTATGGTACGTGGTGCGAAAAAAAATCGGCGACATGCGTTCAGGTCTTCCGTCTGGCGTTCAGGGGCCGTTTTTCAACGATGAGTTTGGCGATGTTTATGGCGTGATTTATGCGCTGGAGGCGGACGGGTTCTCCGGTGTTGAGGCCAAGGCCGCCGCCGACGAGGTACGCCAGAAGTTGCTTCGGGTGCCCGACGTTAACAAGGTAGACCAGTTTGGCGTACAGGACGAAAAAATCTACATCGAAATTTCGCAAAAACGCCTCGCCCAGCTGGGCTTGGACATGAACCAGGTGCTGGCGCAACTGGGCCAGCAAAACGCGATTGAGAGCGCCGGTACGGTGCAAACGCCCTTGGATGTCGTCCAGGTTCGTGTAGCTGGCCAGTTTGAAGCCGTGCAAGAGCTGCGCGCCATGCCCATTCGCGCGAATTCGGGCAACCAGCTGCACTTGGGAGATATCGCACAAGTTACGCGTGGCCTGGTAGAGCCCGCCGGGGTCAAAATGCATTTCCAGGGCAAGCAGGTGATTGGCCTGGGTATTTCGATGACCAAGGGGGGCGACATCATTGCCTTGGGCAAGGCGCTCAAGGCGTCGACTGCAGCGATCAATGCCAGCTTGCCTGTAGGCCTGCGTTTGGTGGAGGTGCAAGACCAGCCCACTGCGGTGGCAGCGTCGGTCAATGAGTTTGTGCGGGCGCTGATAGAGGCCATCGTCATCGTACTGGCAGTAAGTTTTATCTCCCTGGGTTTGCACAAGCGCCCGGGCGCCACGCGCTGGTACAGCCGCTATTACGTGGACGTTCGCCCTGGCCTGGTGGTCGGCATCACGATTCCGCTGGTGCTGGCCGTGACCTTTTTGGGCATGTATTACTGGGGCATCGGCCTGCACAAAATATCGCTGGGCTCGCTCATCATTTCGCTGGGCTTGTTGGTGGACGACGCCATCATTGCCGTGGAGATGATGGTGCGCAAGATGGAGCAGGGCTACGACAAGGTGCGCGCTGCCACCTTTGCCTACGAAATTACCGCCATGCCGATGCTCACCGGCACCTTGATCACTGCCGTGGGCTTTTTGCCCATCGGTATCGCCAAGTCGACCACGGGTGAGTACACCTTCGCCATCTTTGGCGTGACGGTGCTGGCGCTGCTGTTGAGCTGGTTTGTTTCGGTGTACTTTGTGCCTTATTTGGGCACCTTGCTGCTCAAAACCAAGCCGCACGCGGCTGACGAAGACGAAAACGCCCTCTACGACACGCCTTTTTACCGGGCCTTTCGGCGCGCCGTCAACTGGTGCGTTTTGCACCGCTGGATCACGATAGGTCTTATGCTGGCTACCTTTGGTGCAGGTATCTTCGGCATGGGCCGGGTGCAGCAGCAATTCTTTCCGGACTCCAGTCGCCCGGAAGTTTTGATGGACGTCTGGTACCCAGAAGGCACCGCGTTTGCGGCCAACGAGGCCACCACTGCGCGCATCGAGGCGCGCATGATGCAAGAGGCGGGGGTAGAAAGCGTCACAACCTGGATGGGCTCGGGCGTACCGCGTTTTTATTTACCGCTCGATTCCATCTTTCAGCAAAGCAACGTCTCGCAACTCATCATCCTGCCCAAGGACCTCAAGGGCCGTGAATCCCTGCGCATCAAATTGCCTGCGCTAATGGCGCAAGAGTTTCCGGAAGTGCGCGCACGGATCAAGATATTGCCCAACGGCCCTCCCGTGTCCTACCCGGTCATGTTTCGCGTCATGGGCCAAGACCCTGAAGCACTTCGCCAGCGCGCCAACGAAGTCAAGGCATTGTTACGCGCCAATCCCAACGTTCGCGGTGTCAACGACAACTGGAACGAGCCCGTCAAGGTGCTGCGCCTTGACGTGGACCAGACCAAGGCGCGTGCTTTGGGCGTCACCAGCCAATCGATCGCGCAGGCCTCAAAAATCCTACTATCAGGCAGCACCGTCGGCCAGTTTCGCGAGGGTGACAAGCTGATTGACATCGTGCTGCGCGGTCCGCAGGACGAAAGAAACGCGATTTCCGATATCGGCAACGCTTATTTGCCCACGGCCAGCGGCAAATCGATTCCGTTGACGCAAATCGCCCAGCCCACGTTCGCATGGGAGCCTGGTGTGTTGTGGCGTGACGGACGCGACTACGCCATCACCGTGCAAGGTGACATTGTGGAAGGCTTGCAAGGCGCCACCGTGACCGCCCAGTTGCTGCCGGACTTGCGCAAGCTGGAGTCTCAGTGGAGCGTCCAGGGTGCCGCCGGCTACCGCGTTGAGGTCGCCGGTGCGGTGGAGGAAAGTAGCAAAGGGTCCAGCTCGATTGCCGCCGGTATCCCGATCATGCTGTTCATCACCTTCACGCTGCTCATGCTCCAGCTGCACAGCTTCAGCCGCGCGATGCTGGTGTTTTTGACCGGTCCTTTAGGCATTGCCGGGGTTGCTGCCGCTTTGCTGCTCTCGGGTCGACCCTTCGGCTTCGTGGCGCTCTTGGGCGTGATTGCCCTCATGGGCATGATCCAGCGCAACTCGGTCATCCTGATTGACCAGATCGAGCAGGACCGCGCCAGAGGCGTTGCCGCCTGGGATGCGATTGTGGAATCTGCAGTGCGCCGCTTGCGCCCCATCGTGCTGACCGCCGCCGCCGCAGTGCTCGCCATGATCCCCTTGTCGCGCTCGGTCTTTTGGGGGCCTATGGCGGTGGCCATCATGGGCGGGCTCATCGTCGCCACCGCCCTGACTTTGCTGGCCCTGCCGGCCATGTACGCGGCGTGGTTTCGGGTGCGGCGCGAGGCCCCCGTAAGGCAGGCTAAAATAGTCGGCTAACCGATTTCAACGGTCCGTTGTATGTGCTGCGCCCCAGGGTGCGGTTGCCACGGCGGGCCCTGTTTTTATTGCGCGGGTGGCGAAATTGGTAGACGCACCAGGTTTAGGTCCTGACGCTGGCAACAGTGTGCGGGTTCGAGTCCCGCCCCGCGCACCACCCATTGGTATTTGTCCACCCCTTTTCGGGAAACGCACCGCTGTGATGGCTGGGCGTGGCCCTCGACCCTTAGGAGCATCTGTATGACCGTTATCGTTGAAACCCTGGAAAAGCTGGAGCGCAAAATCACCCTGAACCTGCCTGTGGAGGCTGTCCAGTCGGAGGTCAATGCCCGCCTGCGGAAAATGGCTCGCACCGTGAAAATGGACGGTTTCCGTCCCGGCAAAGTGCCCATGAATGTCGTCACCCAGCGTTACGGCTATTCCGTGCACTACGAGGTGATGAACGACAAGGTGGGCGAGGCATTCGCTACAGCCGCCAATGAAGCCAAGTTGCGCGTGGCCGGACAACCCCGTATTTCAGAGGCCGAAGGCGCAGCAGAAGGCCACATGGCCTTTGACGCGATCTTTGAGGTCTTTCCAGAAGTGGTGATTGGCGACCTGGCCAGTGCCGAAGTGGAAACTGTCAGCGCCGATGTGACCGACGCTGCCATTGACAAGACCATTGACATCTTGCGCAAGCAACGCCGCACGTTTTCATTGCGCCCGCATGATGCCGCCGCCCAGGACACCGACCGCGTGACCGTGGACTTCGAAGGAAAAATCGATGGCGAGCCGTTTGAGGGTGGCAAAGCCGAAGACTTCCAGTTCATCTTGGGTGACGGTCAGATGCTCAAAGAGTTTGAAGACGCTACCCGCGGTATGAAGTTCGGAGAAAGCAAGACTTTCCCGCTCGCCTTCCCCGCCGAGTACCACGGCAAAGATGTGGCCGGCAAAACGGCGGACTTCATGGTCACCTTGAAGAAGGTCGAAGCGGCGCACCTTCCAGAGGTGGACGACGCGTTGGCGGCGTCCCTGGGCATTGCCGAAGGCACCGTGGACGGCTTGCGCACCGACATTCGCAAAAACCTGCAGCGCGAAGTCAAAGCCCGCTTACTCGGACGCAATAAACAAGTGGTGATGGACGCCCTGGTGGCCAAAGCCGAACTGGATTTGCCCAAGTCCAGCGTTCAGTCCGAAGTCGAGCGTCTGGTCGAAGGCGCACGTGCTGACCTCAAGCAGCGCGGCGTGAAAGATGCCGACAAGGCGCCTATCCCGGCCGAGCTGTTCACCGCCCAGGCCGAGCGCCGGGTGCGTCTGGGCTTGGTAGTGGCCGAACTGGTGCGTACGCAGCAGCTGCATGCCACGCCCGAGCAAATCAAGGCCCATGTGGAAGAGCTGGCTTCGAGCTATGAAAAGCCTGCGGAAGTGGTGCGTTGGTACTACGGTGACAACCGCCGTATGGCCGAAGTTGAATCTGTGGTGATTGAAAACAATGTGACCGCGTATGTGCTGTCCCAGCTTAAGGTCTCTGAAAAGGCCATCTCCTTCGACGAACTCATGGGGCAGAATTAAGCGTTTAACAGGCGTGCTGTCGGTATGGCAGCCGCCGCACTGCCTAAGTCAGCGGCTTGGTCAGACTTGCAGTCTGGGAATTGACCCCCAGTTGGATTGGGTGGGCGTGCTGAATGCTTGGCGTCCTTAATTTTTCGGAGATTCTATGAACGTGAAATATGGAATGCCGGGCGCCTTTGAGACGCAGGCTTTGGGCATGGTCCCGATGGTGATCGAACAGTCCGGACGGGGCGAGCGCTCTTACGATATCTACTCGCGCCTGCTCAAGGAGCGCGTAATTTTTCTGGTGGGCCCGGTCAACGACCAGACGGCCAATCTGGTGGTAGCGCAGTTGCTGTTCCTGGAAAGCGAAAACCCCGATAAGGACATTTCGTTCTACATCAATTCTCCCGGCGGGTCTGTGAGCGCAGGCATGGCAATTTTTGACACGATGAACTTCATCAAGCCCGATGTGTCTACGCTATGCATCGGTATGGCTGCCAGCATGGGCGCGTTTTTGCTCACGGCCGGTGCCAAGGGCAAGCGCTTCTCCCTGCCCAATTCCAAAGTCATGATTCACCAGCCCTTGGGCGGGACACAGGGTCAGGCCACGGAAATCGAGATTCATGCCCGCGAGATTTTGAAAACGCGCGAGCAGCTGAACAAGATTTTGGCGGACCGCACCGGCCAGCCGCTGGACAAAATTGAACGCGATACCGAGCGCGACTACTACTTGTCGGCCGACGAGGCCAAAGAATACGGCCTCATCGACCAGGTCATCGCCAAGCGACCCTGAAGAAAAGGCGTAACGCCGCACAAGCCAACGGTGTCTTTCCACGCGAAGGACACCGTTTTTAGTTGGTTATCATTGGTTTTCACACCGAAAAGGCACTTGTCCCATGGCCGAGAAAAAAGGCGCGTCGAGCGAAAAAAATCTGTACTGCTCGTTTTGCGGCAAGAGCCAGCACGAGGTCAAAAAACTCATTGCCGGCCCGTCCGTTTTTGTCTGCGACGAGTGCATAGACCTTTGCAATGAAATCATCCGCGACGAGGTGCCCGCCATCACCGGTGACGCCGAAGGCCGTAGCAATCTGCCCACGCCCTCCGAAATCAAGGCCAATCTGGACAACTATGTGATTGGTCAGGAGCCCGCCAAGCGCACCTTGGCCGTGGCGGTTTACAACCATTACAAGCGCTTACGCCACCAGGAAAAAGCCAAAAAAGACGATGTGGAACTGTCCAAAAGCAATATCTTGCTGATTGGTCCTACCGGCTCAGGCAAAACCTTGCTGGCGCAAACGCTGGCCCGCATGTTGGATGTGCCCTTTGTGATGGCCGACGCTACCACCCTGACCGAAGCCGGTTATGTGGGCGAGGACGTTGAGAACATCGTCCTCAAGCTGCTACAGAGCTGCAACTACGAGGTAGAGCGCGCCCAGCGCGGCATCGTCTATATCGACGAAATCGACAAAATATCGCGCAAATCCGACAACCCCTCCATCACACGCGACGTGTCCGGGGAGGGCGTGCAGCAGGCGCTGCTCAAGCTGATTGAAGGCACCATGGCCAGCGTACCACCCCAGGGTGGTCGCAAGCACCCGAACCAGGACTTCGTGCAGATTGACACCACCAATATTTTGTTTATCTGTGGTGGCGCCTTTGCCGGTCTTGAAAAAGTGATCGAAAACCGCACCCAGTCCTCGGGCATCGGTTTTGGTGCCACCGTGATGAGCAAGGCGCAGCGCAGCCTCACCGAAGTCTTCAAGGACGTCGAACCCGAGGATTTGATCAAGTTTGGCCTGATTCCCGAGCTGGTCGGTCGTATGCCTGTGGTCGCAACCCTGGCCGAACTTACGGAAGACGCGATGGTGCAAATTTTGACTGAGCCGAAAAACGCCTTGGTCAAGCAATATGCAAAGCTCATTGCGCTCGAAGGCGCTGAGCTCGAAATACGGCCGGACGCACTGCGCGCCATTGCAAAACGTGCGCTGGAGCGAAAAACGGGTGCCCGGGGTCTGCGCTCCATCCTCGAGCAGTCGCTGATCGACACCATGTACCAGTTGCCCGATAGGCTCGATGTCGTCAAAGTGGTGGTGGACGCGTCCACCATCGAGGACAACCATCCGCCGCTGTTGGTCTACCGCGAGCTCGCCAAGAAGGCCTGAGCCGACGGGCAACGCCAGCCCGCGCTCCCTGATCTGGCGCGGCTTACCGCCATATATCTGCACGATGGCGCTTGAAATTTGTTAAAACCCGTCCATATCGAATGAATACTTGAGGTTTTATATGTCCGGTCACACCCCTCTGGCTTCTAGCCCCATTGAGCTGCCGATGTTGCCCTTGCGCGATGTCGTCGTGTTCCCTCATATGGTGATTCCACTTTTTGTCGGGCGCCCCAAGAGCATCAAGGCCTTGGAGGCTGCGATGGAAACGGACCGCCGCATCATGCTGGTGGCCCAAAAGACGGCGGCTAAGGACGAGCCTTTGGTCACCGACATGTTCGAGGTGGGCTGTATTTCCACCATCTTGCAGATGCTGAAATTGCCTGACGGAACGGTCAAGGTCCTCGTCGAAGGCCATCAGCGCGCCACGGTCGACAAGATTGACGATATTGAGACCCACTTCACGGCCATTGTCACGCCAATTGCCCCTGAGGCAACCGTGACCGGTGAGTCGGAGAAAGACCTCGACAGCGAGGTTGAGGCGCTGCGGCGTGCCGTGATGCAGCAATTTGACCAGTACGTCAAATTGAACAAAAAAATTCCTGCCGAAATTCTCTCCTCCATTGCCAGCATCGATGATCCAGGTCGTTTGGCTGACACCATCGCCGCGCACCTACCACTCAAGCTTGAAAACAAGCAAGCGGTTTTGTCGCTGTCGGCCGTGAAGGCGCGACTTGAGAATCTGTTTGAACAAATTGAGCGCGAAGTCGACATCCTGAACGTTGACAAGAAGATCCGCGGCCGGGTCAAGCGCCAGATGGAAAAGAACCAGCGCGACTTTTATCTGAATGAACAGGTCAAGGCGATCCAAAAAGAGCTGGGCGATGGGGAAGATGGCGCTGACATCGAGGAGCTCGAAAAGAAGATCAAAGCCGCCAAGATGCCCAAAGAGGCATTGAAAAAGGCCGAAGGCGAGCTGAAAAAGCTCAAGCTCATGTCTCCTATGTCGGCCGAGGCCACGGTAGTGCGCAACTACCTCGACGTCTTGATTGGCTTGCCCTGGACCACCAAGACCAAGATCAAGCACGACCTCGGGTTTGCTGAAAACGTGCTTAACCAAGACCACTACGGCTTGGACAAGGTCAAAGACAGGATTCTTGAATACCTTGCAGTCCAACAGCGGGTGGACAAAGTGAAAGCGCCGATTTTGTGCCTGGTAGGCCCACCGGGCGTGGGTAAAACCTCGCTTGGCCAGTCCATCGCCAAGGCGACGGGGCGTAAGTACGTGCGCATGGCGCTCGGCGGTATGCGCGATGAGGCCGAGATTCGCGGGCACCGGCGCACCTACATTGGTGCGATGCCTGGAAAAGTGTTGCAAAGTCTCAGCAAAGTGGGCACCCGCAATCCGCTGTTTTTGCTCGACGAAATTGACAAACTGGGCACCGATTTTCGGGGTGACCCCAGTAGCGCGTTGCTCGAAGTTCTGGACCCCGAGCAAAACCACAAGTTTGGTGACCATTACGTAGAAGTGGACTACGACCTCAGCGATGTCATGTTCGTCGCGACTTCCAACTCCATGAAAATTCCGCCAGCTCTGCTGGACCGCATGGAGGTGATTCGCTTGTCGGGCTACACCGAGGACGAAAAGACCAATATTGCGCTGACTTATCTCCTGCCCAAACAACTCAAAAACAACGGCGTGAAGGAGTCGGAGCTTTTGGTGTCAGAAGACGCGGTGCGTGACATCGTTCGCTACTACACCCGCGAAGCCGGTGTGCGGTCGCTGGAGCGCGAGCTCTCCAAGATCTGTCGCAAAGTGGTCAAGGGCCTGTTGTTGAAAAAACTGACGCCGCAGGTGAAAGTGGACGCTGACAATCTCAATGACTATCTGGGCGTGCGGAAATACAGCTTTGGTCGCGCCGAAGAGCAAAACCAGGTGGGTCAGGTAGTTGGTTTGGCCTGGACCGAAGTCGGTGGTGACTTGCTGACCATTGAGGCCGCGTTGATCCCGGGCAAGGGCCTCATTACACGCACAGGTTCCCTGGGTGATGTGATGAAAGAGTCGGTCGAGGCCGCACGCACCGTGGTGCGCAGCCGTTCGCGCCGGCTCGGGATCAAAGACGAGTTTTTTGAGAAAAAAGATATCCATATCCACGTCCCAGACGGCGCCACCCCCAAAGATGGCCCCAGCGCAGGTGCCGCCATGGCCACGGCCTTTGTCTCCGCGCTGACGGGCATTGCGGTGCGGGGCGATGTCGCGATGACCGGTGAAATCACGCTGCGCGGAGAAATAACCGAAATTGGTGGCCTCAAGGAAAAACTCCTGGCGGCGCTCAGAGGTGGCATTAAAACGGTTCTTATTCCTGAGTCGAATGCCAAAGATTTGCAGGAAATACCTGACAACGTCAAGCAGGGGCTCGAGATCATTCCGGTGCGTTGGATTGAGCAAGTTCTGGACTGCGCGTTGGTGTCCCAGCCAGTTGCGCTGCCTGAAGAGGATGTCATTGTGGTTGCCGCCGGTACTGCAGGGGACAGCGCAGCGGGTGTGCAAGGGACCGTCAAACATTGATGCTCGGACACATCGTGCGGACTTTTTCCGAACGAACGGAAAACCCCTGAAAATCACGCTATAATTCAGGCTTGAAACGCGGGAATAGCTCAGTTGGTAGAGCGCAACCTTGCCAAGGTTGAGGTCGAGAGTTCGAGACTCTTTTCCCGCTCCACATTCCAAAAAGGGAAGCATCAGCTTCCCTTTTTTATTAGAAGTTTTTTTCGGCCCTGCAGGGGCCAATGGCGCGGTAGCAAAGCGGTTATGCCCCGGATTGCAAATCCGGTTAGTCCGGTTCGACTC
>CANFWT010000046.1 GCA_947450895.1 Comamonadaceae bacterium
GAGGTGGTGACAAGCTTGGTCAACCCGGTGTTGATGCTGGTGATGGGTTTGCTCATAGGCGGGGTGGTGGTGTTGATGTACATGCCTATTTTTCAGTTGGTGGAGCAGTTGCAATGAGCGCGCTTGCAACCGACGTTTTGCCAGCGCCCATGCATGTGGTGTTTGACGGGCTGCCGGCCGAGGGCGCGCCTTGGGCTTTTGCGTTTGACCTGTGGCCCCTGGCGCAGGTGCAGCGCTGGCAGGTGTTGCTGCTGCGTGGCATGCAAAACAGCTACTTGGCGGTGGCCGCCCAGGCGTTTGGCAATGTGTTGCTTGAGCGGCTGGAGGCACTGGCTCTGGCGCCGGTGCTGGAGCAGGTGGTTAGCGAGGCCGACTTTGCCCGTCTGCTGCAAGAGGGCAGCAAAGACTTTCGGGCCATGGACGCAGTGGCCCAGTTTCAGGCGCGGGGCGCGGACGAGGTGGTGCATGAGTTGTCTGCCCTGCAACTCTCCGAGCAGGCCAGCCCGGTGGTGCGTTTGCTGGACTCGCTGCTGTATGACGCTTTGCAAGACGGCGCAAGCGACATCCACCTGGAGTGCACCAGCACCGGCCTGGCGCTGCGCTACCGCATAGACGGCGTGCTCTTGGGCCAGCGCCCGGTGGCAGACCCGCTGGTGGCGGAGCAACTGGTGTCGCGCCTCAAAGTGATGGCGGCGCTGGACATTGGAGAGCGTCGCTTGCCGCAAGACGGGCGCTTTGCGCTGCGCTTGCGCGGGCGGGCGATTGACTTTCGCCTGTCCATCATGCCCAGCGTGTTTGGCGAAGATGCGGTGATTCGCGTGCTAGACCGCGCCCAAATCAGCCAATCCCAGGGCGCCATGACCTTAGAGGCCTTGGGCTTTGACCCCGACACCCGCGCCACCATTCGCCGCTTGGCCAGCCTGCCCAACGGCATGCTGCTGGTGACCGGCCCCACCGGCAGCGGCAAAACCACCACACTGTACGCCGCCATTACCGAGGTGAACACCGGGCGCGACAAGATCATCACGATTGAAGACCCGGTGGAATACGAGCTGCCCGGAGTGGTGCAGGTGCCGGTGAATGAAAAAAAAGGCCTGACCTTTGCCCGCGGCCTGCGCTCCATACTGCGCCACGACCCGGACCGGGTGATGGTGGGCGAGATACGCGACAGCGAGACGGCGCAAATTGCGATTCAAGCGGCGCTGACCGGGCACCTTGTGTTCAGCACCCTGCACGCCAACAACGCCATCGACGTGCTGGGCCGCTTTGCCCACATGGGGCTGGACGCCTATGACCTGGTGTCGGCCCTGAACGGCGTGGTGGCCCAGCGCCTGCTGCGCCTGAACTGCACCCACTGTGCCGAGCCAGTGGTGCTGACGGCGCAGCAGCGGGCCCATTACGGCTTGCACTTAGACGAAACACATGCGGCAACGCCCGAGCGCTATGCCCGTGGCCGGGGCTGCACAGCCTGCCGGGGCACGGGCTACCACGGGCGGCACGCGGTAGCAGAGTTGTTTTTGCTGGACGACGAATTGCGCGACCTGATTGCCAGCCGCGCACCCACCGGCCAGATCAAAGCCGCAGCGCGCGGACGCGGCATGCGCACCCTGCGCGAGACGGCGCTTGTCTTGGTGCGCGAGGGGCGCACCACCTTGGAGGAGTTGGACCGTGTCACGCTCACCATTTAACACGCAGCGCGTGCGCGCCTGGCACCACTGGCTGCGCAGTTGGCTGCGGCCCACGGTGGCCTTGTACTTGCCCGCCCAAGAGCCAGAGCAGGTGTTTGACGCCTGGTGCCGCGCACACCCTGGCACGGCGGTGCGCCTGCTGCTGGCCGGGGGGTCGACGCACCAGGCGCTGGTGCCATCACCCACCGAGCCCAGCGGTTCGGGCTGGGGCTGGCTGCGGCAGCTTAGCGGACGTGGCCCAGCTGCGATGCACACGCGCGCCGCGCAAGACTGGGCGCAACACTACGGGCCCGAGGCCAACACCTGGCCGCTGGCCATATGGTCTGGCGCAGGGCTGGAGGGTAGTTGCGCGCTGCGCGGCGCGCGCCTGGACGCACTGCGGCGCAGCGCGCAGACCTGTGGCGTGCGCTTGAAGTCTGCAGTTCCGCTGTGGGCGGCGCTGTTGCCCTGGGCGGACGCCCAGCAGCCGCAGTGGTGGTGCGCTGGACGCGTTGTAGTGCCCGCGCCTGGTGAAGATGCTGCTGATACCACGGTGGCCGCGCTGGCCGTGGTGGAAGGCACCCTGGTGACCTGGGTGCATTGCAGCCCTGGCGGCGTGCGCGCAGTGCAACAACGCCGTTTGGCAGCTCCCACCGTAGAGACGCTGGAGCAAAAAATACTGAGCTTGCGTGCACCTCAGCAGCGCGTGTTGGTGGCGGGCTTTGGCCTAAATGCGGGCAGTGGTGTGCCGGCGCAGGCGCATGCGGCCAAGGCTGCGCAGGGCTGGCTTGCCCTCAATATCCTGACTGACGGTGACCTGCCAGAGCAGGTGATGAGGGCGCTGGCAAGCCCGCCACGCCCTTCGGCCCGCCGCTGGCCCATTGCTGACCTGCTGCACCGTCCTGGCAGCTTGGGGCTGCTTGGGCGCTGTATGGTGCTGGCAGCCTGGCTGGGCCTGGCGGGTAGCGCCGCGCTATGGCAGCACAACCACGGCGCCTTGGTGCAGGCCCAACATGAGCACGCCGCCGCCTACACCAGCCTGCAAAGCGCGCGCGCAGCACAGCGCAACACGTCGCAGGCTTCAGCCAGCGCGGTGGGCGTAAACCGCGGTGCACGTCCAAACCCAGTGGACGAAGCCCAGGCCCGTACGCACCAGCAAGCCCGCAAACTCATGGCCGGGCTGCGCTACGCCTGGGCCGGACTGCTGCTACCCATTGAGGCCGCAGCCATGGGCAATGTGCGCTGGCTGGAGCTGGACTGCAGCACCGACGGTGGCCGCGTACGCTTGCTGGGGCAGGCCAATACCACTGCAGCAGCCCTGGAGGCGGTACAAACGCTTTCCGAGCGAAATGGCTGGTCACAAGTGGCGCTTAGCAAGATGCTAGACACAACGGCGCGCGACCCGCAGGGCGGCGTGCGCTTTGAGCTCACGGCGCTCTACCGCAGCGCGCCGCCTGCCCCAACGGCCGAGGCGCTTTAATGATGCAAAGCACTGCGTCCGAACCCATAATGCCACCGGGCAGCAGCGTGCTTGCACGCTGGCCGCAGTGGCGATGGGTGTTGCTGGTGCTGGCACCGCTATTGGCTGCGCTAGGGCTGGCCCTGCAGGCCCAGCACGACACACAGGCGGCACAAGCGCTGGCCCAAGAAACCGAGCAACTCAAAGCCCGCGCCGCACTGGTGCTAAAAAACACCGCCAGTAGCCCCGACACCCAAGGTACGCCGCAGGGCTTCAAAAGCGAGTTTCCGGCCTACGCGCTGCGCTTGGAGCGGCTGCAAGACTTTTTAGCGCGGCTGGCCCAGCTTGGGCCCAATACCCCCAACACCACGCCGCCCACCAGCTACCGCCAATCAGCACTGGGCGACAGCGGTCTGGTGGCCTACACCGTAAGCCTGGCCACCACCACCACTTACGGCGCATGGCGGGACTTTGTGGACGACGTGCTCTGGGCCGACCCGGCGCTTGCGCTCACGTCCTTGAGCCTCAACCGCAGCGACGCCAATGCCCCTCTGGTGCGGGTGCAGGCCGTGTTTACTTTTTATATGCAGGGCCCCGAACCCATTGCACCAAGTACGCCCATCACGAGCAATACACCCGGCGTGCCAATGGCGCCAAGCGCAACCGGTGCGCAACCGGTCCCGCAAGTCAGCCCAAAAGGCAGCGCACCATGACGGTCTCGGCGCCTCTGCGCTGGGCGCTGCTGCTGACGGTGGCAGTAAGCGTGTTTGAGTTCTTTCAGAGCGATGCACCGGCCTCAGGGGGCACCGCGGCCAGCACCACTGCGGCGCCTGCCGCTTCGGCCTCCAAGCCTGCGGGCGCGGCCCCGCAAAGCAAGGCAACAGACCCCAGCGCATTGACCGACGCGGACTGGCCTTTGCGCCTGCCCGACCCGCGCGACAGCGAGTGGCCACGCCAAAAACTTGCCAGCAGCTACGGCTGGGAACCCGCACCGCCGCCGCCGAAACCCGTCGCCAGCAAGCCTGTGGCGGTGGTCGTGCCCCCGCCCATCCCGCCCCAGGGGCCTCCACCGATACCCCCTTTCCCCTACCAGATGGTAGGGCTGCTGGAACAAGACGGCAGCACATCCGCCTGGCTGAGCAATAGCGGCGGCAGCAGCACCCGCACCGTGGTGCCTGAGCAGGTGCTTGACGGTCGGTGGCGCGTGGGCACCATCAGCCCGCGCGGCATGTCTGTGACCTGGCTGCAAACCGGCCAAACCCTTCAAATCAAGTACGCACCATGAACCCGAATTACCCCCTTCGCCTGGCCACGGTGGCTGTAGCGGCAACCCTGTGCCTAACCGGCTGCAGCAACCTGCCCAAAGACGCCAGCGACTTGGTGCGCCAAGGCAAGCATGACCAAGCGGTGGCACTACTGCAAAGCGCAGTGGAGCAGTCACCCCAAGACCGCACCCTGCGCCTGGCCCTGGAAAACACCAAAGAAGACAGCCTGAACTATTGGGCCAACCAGGTGGATCGCGAGATTCAGGCCGGGCGCAGCGAGGTCGCACGCGAGTGGCTGGAGCGCGCCGCTGCCGTGGGCGTGCAAAGCCGCCGGATAGCCCAACTGCGCCAGCGCCTAGACGGCCTCATAGCCCAAGACGCACGGCTGCAAGAGGCTAAACAGGCCTTTGACAAAGGTAATTGGGACCAAGCCGACGTGGCGGTGAGTGCGGTGCTGGCACAGGCGCCCACCAACGCCACAGCGCGCCAAATCAAACGCAAGCTGCGCGACATGGCAGAAAGCAAGGCCGCCACCGCACTGGGCGCCGCCTACCAAAAGCCGGTGAACCTGGAGTTTCGCGAGGCGGCGTTTCGCACCGTGATGGATGCGCTGGCCCAGTCCACGGGTGTGAGCTTTGTGTTTGACCAAGATGTCAAGTCGGACACGAAGATCACGGTGCAGTTCAAGGGCGTGACGATTGACGAGGCCCTCAAGATCATTCTCTCCACGCAGCGGCTGGAGCGCAAAGTGCTGAGCGAATCCACCTTGCTGATCTACCCCGACAGCCAAGACAAGCGCAAGCAGTACCAAGACTTCGTGGTGCGCACCTTTTATCTGGCCAACGCCAATGTGGCGCAGGTGCAAAACATGGTGCGTGGCATTGCAAAAACCAAGGACTTGTATGTGGACGAGCGCCTGAACATGATGGTGGTGCGCGACACACCCGAGGTCATCAAACTGGTGGAGCGTCTGGTAGAAGCTGCGGATCTGGCCGAGCCCGAGGTGATGCTGGAGGTGGAGATACTGGAGATAACGTCGAAAACAGTCAACAAAGTTGGCATTGATTGGCCTGGTTCAATCAACTATGGCCTGGCTGATGGCGCCAAACAGATCGTCGAAGGCGCCGCAGGCGTGGGTTATTCGGTTGCCAACCCAGGAGCCGTAGCCTCACTGAGGCTTGGCCTTTCAGACGTTAAAACTCTGGCCAACCCGCGCCTGCGGGTACGCAACCGCGAAAAAGCCAAGATCATGATCGGAGAGAAGCTGCCGGTTTTTAGCACCATATCAGGCCTTAATACGGGCGTGGCTAGCTCGGTGTCTTACCTGGACGTGGGCATCAAACTCGATGTAGAGCCCACTGTCATGCTTGACAGCGATGTGATCCTCAAAATCGGCCTGGAAGTGAGCTCGAACACGGCTGCGGTAACCAGTGGGGGCACGACGGGCTACCAGATTGGCTCGCGCCAGGCGGCATCTACCCTGCGACTGCAAGACGGTGAGACGCAAATACTCGCTGGCTTGATTCGAAACAATGACAAAAAGACAATTGATGGTTTGCCCGGCCTCAGCCAGCTCCCCGGAGTGGGCCGTTTATTCGGTGTGCAAGAGGACACAAATGATAGTACAGAGCTGGTACTCCTGATCACCCCCCACGTGATTCGCAATATCGCCCTGCCCGACGCCAGCGCAACCAACGGGCCAGCGGGCAACGAAACCAGCCCGGGTGCGCAACCCCTGGTAATGAACCCCAAAGCCAGCGCCAAAGTGCCGCCCAATCCAGCGGCGGGCAAAGGTGGTGCCGCGGAGAGCTTTGGCAGCAGAAGCTTTGGTAGCCGCGAGAACCGCGCAGAAGCACCACCTGTGCAAAGCTATTACCCCACCCCCAGTTCTGCACCAGCACCAGCCGAATTTCCGGGGTCGTTCAGCGGGGGCGCAACGCCTGCGCAAAGCCCTGCCTCGCCCTCTGCGCCGGGTATGCCAACCATGCCGGGTGCGCCGGCGCCTGAAAGACCCGCGCCATGAAACCCCTGGTGCGCGGATTTACCCTGATCGAGATGGTGGCGGTGGTGGCCATCGTGGCGGCGCTGGCGGGTATGGCGGTGCCGGTGGTCAGCCTGGTCAAGCAGCGCACCCAAGAGCTGGAGCTGCGCCATGCGTTGCGTACCTTGCGCGCCGCCTTAGACGAACACAAGCGCGCCGCCGACGCCAAAGAGATAGAGCTGCCCTTTGGTTCTAACGGCTACCCGCTCACGCTGCAGTCTTTGGTCGACGGCGTGGTGGACCCGCGCACGCCAGAGCGCAAGCTGCGCTACTTTTTACGCCGCTTGCCGCGCGACCCGTTTGCCGGGCCTGACACGCCGCCTGAGGGCTGGGGCCTGCGCAGCTATGCATCGCCCCACGATGCACCCCAGGCCGGAGCAGATGTGTATGACGTGTATTCCACCTCGCAAAGGCAGGCTATCGATGGAAGCTACTACAAAAACTGGTAGATGCAAGCCCGGTTTGCGCGCCAAAGCGGCGCGGGGCTTTACGCTGATAGAGCTGATCGTGGTGATGGCCATCGTGGCGCTGCTGGTGTCAATTGCCGCGCCGCGCTATTTTTTAAGCGTGGAGAACGCGCGCGACCAGTCATTGCGTACCTCGCTGCGGGTGATGCGTGACGCAATTGACCAGTTTTATGCGGACAAGGGACGCTACCCGCAGTCCTTGGAAGAGCTCACTGAGAACCGCTATTTGCGCGAAATACCCGAAGATCCGATCACCGGGCGGCGCGATAGCTGGGTGATGGGGGATGTCGGGCCCGATGCTGGCGCAGCACTGAATGCAGCTCAGGGGAGCATGCTGGATGTGCACAGCGGCGCGACGGAACTAGACCGCAATGGCCAACCGTACAGCGCGTGGTGAAGTGACTGTTAAAGCGGAGCAGTGCTCCGTGAAGACCGGGCAGCGCAGCGCACTCCAAAGCCTTGCTTTTGCACCGGCACAAAGTGGATTCACCTACCTTTGGCTGCTGTTCATGCTTGCCATCAGCGCCGCAGGTACTGCGGCTGTAGGCGAATTGTGGGTGGTGCAGGTGCAGCGCAGCAAAGAGCTGGAACTGGCGTTTCGGGGCCAAGCGATTGTTGCGGCGCTAGAGGGCTACCGCGCGGCCAGTCCGGCAGGCACGCCCTGTGCGCCCCTGGGCTGGGAGGAGTTGTTGCAAGACCAGCGCAACACCGTGACGCTGCGCCACCTGCGCAGACCCTATGCCAATCCGTTTGCTGCCACCGGCGAATGGGAGTGGGTCAAGGACGCCCAAGGACGCATGCTGGGCGTTAAAAGCGACGCGCCAGCATCACCCCTCGTCACTGCGCAACTTGCCGCTGGTAAAGCGGCTGCCAGGGCTGATGCTTTAGGGGCGCGGGTGTTTCAAATCGGCGTGGCGAAGACCAAACCGGTCTGCCTGAATGCGCCGCCTGCGGCGGCGGTGGGAACCGTGGATACGCAGGACAGCATGAAAACGTTTCAAAACAAGTGAGGCCAGCGAAACCGTGCGATCAGGGAGTCTGGACCTTTTCCTTGAGCCACACCTTAATCAATGACTGGTAAGGCACGTCGCGGGAATTGGCCGCAGTCTTGATCGCATCGAGCAAATGCTGGGGCAGCCGCAATGAAATGATTTGGGTCGAGGGCATGAGCCTCGGTAGTACGACTTTTTTGGGCCTTCGTCCAGTCCAGGAGTTCGGTGGAATCGTGCGATTCCCAGTACGCCCTCTCCTCTGCGTCGCTGCTGAATGTCGGCGTGGCCGTCAATGCGGGCTTGGTCACGGGCTTAATTGGCTTGGTCATAAATCGCTCGCTCCTTTCGGTGCATGTCGCGGGCGGAAATAATGCCAATCTTCTCAGCGGCCGGCAACAAAGGCGCAATCAGCGGCTGCGCAGCCGTGCCATTCCAGTCCAATGCGCCGCGCACCACGCTGCGCACCCGACCGTCCGCGCCGATCAGCACCGTGGACGGAAACACCCGTATGCCCCAGGCGCGGGCCAAGGCGCCATAGGGGTCGCGCAACGTGGGCAGGTCCAGGCCGGTGGTGGCGGCAAACTGGGCCACGGCGGCGGGAGATTCTTTGTAGTTGACGGCCAGTACGCGCAGCTTGCCGCTGTGCGCGCGGGCCAGTTGCGAGAGCGAGGGCATTTCTTCGCGGCAGGGCTCGCACCAGCTGGCCCAGAAGTTGATGACCACGGCTTGGCCGCGCAGCGATGCCAAAGGCTGCGCTTTGCCTGCGGCGTCGAAGCCCGCTACATGGGGCGCGGGTTTGGATGCGGGCCAGGGTTGGACGTCAAAACCGGTCTGCGCCAACGTCTGGGTGGCCGCCAGCGCCAGCGCAACGCCCCAAGGGAACCGCAGCCAGGGCCGGGTCAACGGTAACTTAGAAGGACTTTCATGATGGGGTGCGCTGCGCACCTTCGCGAAAGTTAGACCGGCCAAGAGCGGGTCGCTTTAGAGCTTGCCCGCCACCCAGCCCTGGGCGCTGGCCAGGGCAGCGTCGAGTTTGGCGGGTTCGGTGCCGCCAGCCATGGCCATGTCGGGCTTGCCGCCGCCCTTGCCGCCCACTTGCGCGGCCAGGAAGTTGACCAGTTCACCGGCCTTGACTTTGGCCGTGGTGTCCGCAGTCACGCCCACGGCGATTTGCACTTTGTCGCCTTCGGCCACGCCGAGCACGATGACGGCGGTTTTGAGCTTGTCTTTGAGCTTGTCCATGGTGTTGCGCAGGGTTTTGACGTCGGCGCCGTCCAGGCGCGCGGCCAAAAACTTGACGCCGCCCATGTCCACGGCCTGCGTCAACAGCTCGTCGCCCTGGGCGGATGCGAGTTTGCCTTTGAGGGCCGCTATTTCTTTTTCTAGCGCCTTGATGTGCTCCACCGTGCTGTGGATGCGGCTGCCCAGCTCGGCCACCGGGGTTTTGAGCGCGTGGGCGGCGCCAGCCACCGTGTCTTCGAGCTGCTGCAAATAGGCCAGCGCGTGCTCGCCAGTCACCGCCTCCATGCGGCGCACGCCGGAAGCCACGCCGCTCTCGGCCACCACCTTGAACAGGCCGATATCACCCGTGCGCGCCACATGGGTGCCGCCGCAGAGTTCGCGCGTGGTGCCGATTTCCAGCACGCGCACGATTTCGCCGTATTTCTCGCCAAACAGCATTTGCGCGCCAGTGGTTTTGGCGGCTTCGATGTCCATCAGCTCGGCGTGGGTGGCGGCGTTGTGCAGGATTTGGGTGTTGACCCAGGCCTCGATCTGGCGGATTTGCGCGTCGGTGACCGGCGCGTTGTGGGCAAAGTCAAAACGCGTGCGCTCGGGCGTGACCAGCGAGCCTTTTTGCTGCACATGGTCGCCCAGCACAGTGCGCAGCGCCTCGTGCATCAAGTGCGTGGCCGAGTGGTTGCGCATGGACGCGGCGCGCAAGCCCGCATTCACCTGCGCCTGCACCGTGTCGCCTACTTTGAGGCTGCCACTTGATACGCTGCCGTGGTGACCAAACACGTCGGCCTTGATTTTTTGTGTGTCGTCCACCGCAAACACGCTTGCAGCGCCAGTGAGCGTGCCCACATCGCCCACCTGGCCGCCGCTCTCGGCGTAAAACGGCGTCACGTCCAGCACCACCACGCCGCTTTGACCGGATTGCAGTTCTTGCACCTGCGCGCCGTCCAAGTACAAGGCCTCGACCACGGCGGTCTGTGCGAGCTGGTCGTAGCCGACAAAGACATTGCCTGCGCCGGTGTAGTCCAGCGCGCGGTCTTGCTTGAATTTGCCTGCGGCGCGGGCTTGGGTTTTTTGGCGGTCCATGGCGGCGTCGAAACCGGCGGCGTCCACTTCCACATCGCGCTCGCGGCAGACGTCGTTGGTCAGGTCCAGCGGGAAACCGAAAGTGTCGTGCAGCTTGAAGGCGACGTCGCCGGGCAGTTGTTTCACGCCGCCGGCCAAAGCGGTATCCAAAATCTCCATGCCAGTGGCTAGCGTTTCAAAGAAGCGCTCTTCTTCAACCCGCAGCACCTCAGTAATCCGCTTTTCTTCTGCCCGAATCTTGGGATAGGCGTCGCCCATCAGGCGCACCACCTCAGCTACCAGTTTGTGGAAGAACGGGGTTTTTTGGCCCAGCTTGTAGCCGTGGCGGATGGCGCGGCGCACGATGCGGCGTTGCACATAGCCCCGGCCTTCGTTGCTGGGCACCACGCCGTCGCTCACCAAAAAGGCGGTGGCGCGGATGTGGTCGGCGATGACGCGCAAGCTCTTGTTTTGCAGGTCTTCGCAGCCGGTGGCGCGCGCGGCGGCGGCGATCAGCTGCTCAAAAATATCGATTTCGTAGTTGCTGTGCACATGCTGCAAGATGGCGGCCAGGCGCTCCAGGCCCATGCCGGTGTCCACGCAAGGGGCGGGCAGTTTGACCAAGCTGCCGTCGGTTTGCATGTCGAACTGCATGAACACGTGGTTCCAGATTTCGATAAAGCGGTCGCCGTCTTCGCCGGGGCTACCCGGGGGGCCGCCGGGGATGTGCTCGCCGTGGTCGTAAAAAATCTCGCTGCACGGGCCGCAGGGGCCGGTGTCGGCCATCATCCAGAAGTTGTCAGACGCGTACTTTTTGCCCTTGTTGTCGCCAATGCGCACGATGCGGTCTGCGGGCAAGCCGATTTCTTTGTGCCAGATGTCATAGGCCTCGTCGTCGTCGATGTAGACCGTGACCAGCAGGCGCTCGGGCGGCAGCTTGTAGACCTGGGTGAGCAGCTCCCAGCCCCAGTGCAGCGATTCGCGCTTGAAGTAGTCGCCAAAGCTCCAGTTGCCCAGCATCTCAAAAAAGGTGTGGTGGCGCGCGGTGTAGCCCACGTTTTCCAGGTCGTTGTGCTTGCCGCCCGCGCGCAGGCAGGCCTGGACGGACGCGGCGCGGACATAAGAGCGCTTGTCCGCGCCCAAAAACACGTCTTTGAACTGCACCATGCCCGAGTTGGTGAACATCAGCGTCGGGTCGTTGCCCGGCACCAAGGGGCTGCTGGCGACCACGGTGTGGCCCTTGGACGCGAAAAAGTCCAGAAAAGTCTTGCGGATGTCGGCAACGCTCATGGCGCCAGAGGTGGTGGTGGAAGTCATGCGGGTAGTTTCAAAAACGATAATGGAATGGAATTCAGGGCGAACGGATGAGGACGCGAATAGGCCCAATTATCGCTGCCAGCCTGCGGCTGACCTCAGCGCGGTGGACGCAAGCGGGCTGCGACCGGGAACGCTGGATCTGGACCGAAGTTGGGCTGCGTCAATCAAAAAAGGGGGGGGGAATGAAAACACGGGTCGTTCATTTGAGCTTGGGCGCAGACTGGGGCGTGACCCTCCAGGACGCGGTTCACGCAAGGCCGGGGCACCGCGTGCTGGTTTTAAACGACCCGCTGGAAATGGGACCGCTGCGCGGCATCCACACACCCGAGGGCCTGGCAGCGCGGGTTGAGTTTATGAAAAACATTTTTTCGACCGCCGGACGCGAAGGACCGGTCCAAGATTGGTCCTGGCTTGAGGACGGTCTGGGAATAGCCCCCATGTTCCCGCCACCACCGCCGGACGAGATCGCCCTGATGTGGCAGGGCCAGACGGCGCAAGACCAACTGCTGCTGCGCCTGGCCTGCGCTGTTTGGCCGGACACGGAGTTTTGGGTGGCCGACCTGCGCAAACTCAGCGCTTGGTGCCCTAATAAACTGCCGGTAGTCCCTGCTTTTTGTGCTGATGCCTTGCGCAAGCTCGAAGGCATGATCGAACCCTTAAGCCCGCAGGCCAAGCAAGTGTTGGCCGACGAATGGCACGCCATTGCAGCGCAGGACCATGTGCTGCGGATATACCGCGACGGCGCGGTGTGCTGCGTACCGGAAAACTACTTCGACGCGGGGCTGCTGCGCCTGTGCACCCCCGAATTTAAAAGCCGGGCATGGGTGGCGGGCGCCTTTATCGGTGGCGACGAGTGCCCGCTTGGCGTGGCGGATACTTATGTGCTCCACCGCCTGCACGCCATGGCACAACAGGGCTTGCTGGAAATGCGGGCCAACGAGGAGGATGCCTGGCACACGTGGGTGCGAAAAACGGGGGCGTCCCAGGCTGCTTGAAGCACAGCTAAGCTGCAGCTTGGAGCTTTTGACAGCACCGCTGGCAGGCAGGAATCACCTTAGGGTTCAGCCAGGGAGTGGTCCCATCATTTGCACTCGGAGGCTTGGCTTGCAGCCCAGGGCACACGGTGGCTCGAATCACTGAATGGGTCGATTTTGGCGATTTGTGGACGAGACAATACGACGCAGGTAGTGCCCCGACGCAGGCGGACGTGGTCAATGTCGATGCGCTCCTGCGTCCAGGAACCAGTTTCTGCGGCCGCATTCGCAATCCTGGCTTCCGCCGTCACCGGCAGGCTGCCCTGGAACGGTGATCGTGCTGACAAGCTGGGTACCACGGCTTTGAGTGACTCGCGGGAAAGGGTCAGATTTAATGGCGGATCTGCCGGCTTGGGCGCCTCATCCGAAGCCGCCACGGCGCTCGGCGCCGTAGGCGCCACAGGCGGCTTGGACGCCGCATTAGAGACTTCATCGCCATAGACGGGCGCGGGTGCAGTGGTCTCGCGCACGCGGTACTGGTGCGGCGGTCGGGCCTCGATCTGCGGGTCTTCTCGCCTGGATTTGACTGCAAGGGGCACCAACGGTTCCAACAAAAAGACAATGGTCGTAGAACGGCCAGGGCCCGCAACTTGCGTAATGGGCTGACTACGCGGCACCTGAACCATAGAATGCCACCCGAGCTTGAGCACCAGCAGGTGAATGGCGAGCACCAGGGCCAAAACCAGTGCGCGGCCCCAACTAACCCGTGCAAGCGCCTTACGCATGGGCATGGGCGCGACAGGCCTTACGGGCGTGGGAACTCAAATTCGATCAGCGCCTCGTTGGACCAGGACATATCGGCCACCGGCACCTCAAAGGTCGCCCCTCGCGTCTTCAAGACTCTCGCCATGTCGGCGTCAACGATGCGCGCGCTGGCGAGCTCTTCAGGCGCATTGGTGGCAAAACTGAAGGCCTTAGACGCACAGATGTCACCGCCCAACGTCAACGCATTCATCGCAGCGCGCGCAAAAAAGCCCATGTCGGCCTTGGAGATTTCGCTGTACACCCAGCATTCAAGCCTCAAGTCACCCAGTCGGCGGGCGTTGTACGGGACGCCTGGGCTGCGAACGTCGGGCCGCCATCGGTAGGCTAGCGTTGGCTGGTTCAAAATGACGTCAAAGTCGTCGTCATAGAGTGACTGGCTCAGGGGTAATTCAAACCCACTATCCGCATCGAGCGCCAAAGCGACCGCGGTTTCTGGGCCCCTCAGGCTCACTTTTAAGCTCGCAGGCGGCGGGATGGATGCGTCGGACGCGTCTTTCTTGGAAATGCGAAAGCGCAGTTGCGACTGCGGCCCAAGCGAAGCCTGCAAACGCGCAAAAGCCTTGAGTCCGGGGAACATGGCACGGTAGGGTTTGAACGGCTGAGACGGGCTTCCCGTAATCGTTACCGGCTCCAATGCGACGGCCGTCGCAGGCGATGTTTTTTCCGCCTCCTGCGCAAGGGACTTAACACTTAACAATACTGCAAGTGTGATCAAAGTTAATTTAAACATTGATCAATTATCAAGCCATTTTCCGAACCCCTTGTGACGTCGCGCTACCACCCGCACATTCCAAATGTCTTGCGTGCACTTATAGGAATCCCCGACCTCCTGAAAACTGAAAGTTTGGCCCAGCCCCTACATCGACGCGTCCAGCATCGCCCGGTAATCGTCGCGGCTGGCAATGCGCGGATTGGTCTTGTGGCAATGGTCGGCCATGGCGCCGTCGATCACACGCTCAAACAGATCTGCCGTCACCCCCAGCGCGGCCAGGCCCGTGGGCAGCCCCAACCGCGCGTTCATGGCGCGGATGGCATCGGCAACGGCGTCGCCCTGCGCGTCGCAGCCATCCAGTCCCATGGCGTGCGCCATGCGTTGCAGGCGCTGCTCTTTCTGGATGGACTCGGCTGCCGCGTTAAAGCGTACTACGGCGGGCAAAAACAAGGCGTTCAAAGTGCCGTGGTGCAAGCGCGGGTTGACGCCGCCCAAGCTGTGGCTCAGGCTGTGGACGCAGCCCAGGCCTTTTTGAAAGGCCATGGCGCCTTGCATGCTGGCGCTCATCATGTTCCAGCGCGCCTCGCGGTCCTGCCCGTCGATGGTGGCGCGCGCAATATGGCCCCAACCGCGCGCCAGGCCGTCCAGGCCAATGCCGTCGGCCGGCGGGTTGACCGCCGGGGCCATAAAGGTTTCCATGCAATGCGCAATCGCGTCCATGCCGGTAGCTGCGGTCAGCATGGGCGGCAGGCCCAGGGTGAGTTCGGGGTCGCAAATAGCGATTTTGGGCACCAGAAACCAGCTGTGAAAGCCCAGTTTGCGCCCGTCGTCCACGATGACAATCGCGCCGCGCGCCACTTCGCTGCCCGTGCCCGCCGTGGTGGGCACGGCAATGAGGGGCAACACGCGCTCGGTGATCTTGGGGCTGCCGCCCTCAATGGTGGCGTAGGTTTTGAGCGGCCCCTCGTGCGTGGCGGCGATGCACACACCCTTGGCCAGGTCCAGGCTGGAGCCGCCGCCCACGCCCACCAGGCCGTCGCAGCCCTCTTTTTTGAGCAGGTCTGCGGCGGCGCGCACAGCGGCTTCGGTGGGGTTGGATGGCGTTTGGTCAAACACCGCAAAGGCGTGGTCGCCCAGCGCGGCCAGTGCCCGGTCCAAAACCCCTGCGGCGCGCACGCCGGCATCGGTGATGATGAGCGGCTTGCGCATGCCAACCCGCTCGCACTCCGCGCGCAGGGTAGAAATAGCGCCAAAGTCCAGGTTAATTTGGGTGATGTAGTTGATGAGCGCCATGGGAGTTCCGTCCGTGTTGAGCCGTTAAGATGACGCCACTTTACCCTGCCCCTTCGGTGCGCTCGGATACCTGGGCGACGCAACGCAGGTCAACCGCCACCCACCCCTTCAGGAAACCCATTGCATGTCCAATACCTCCCCCCTGTCTCTGCTTAAGGACCCCAGCCTGCTCAAAACAGACGCCCTGATTAACGGTCAGTGGACCGGTGGTGACAGCCGCTTTGACGTGCTGGACCCCGCCACCGGCCACAAGCTGGCCGACGTGGCCAACCTCGGGCCGGCGCAGGCCGAGGCCGCCATCGCCGCCGCCAACGCCGCTTGGCCGGCCTGGAAGGCCAAGACGGCCAAAGAACGCAGCGCCATCCTGCGCAAGTGGTTTGATTTGCTGATGGCCAACCAGGACGACCTGGCGCGCATCATGACGGCCGAGCAAGGCAAGCCCTTCCCCGAGGCCAAGGGCGAAATCGCCTATGGCGCGAGCTTTGTTGAATGGTTTGCCGAAGAGGCCAAGCGCGTCAACGGCGAAACCCTGCCCCAGTTTGACAACAACCGCCGCCTGATGGTGCTCAAGCAGCCCATCGGCGTGTGCGCCGCCATCACGCCCTGGAACTTTCCGCTGGCCATGATCACCCGCAAGGTCGCGCCCGCGCTGGCCGCTGGCTGCCCGGTGATCATCAAACCGGCCGAACTCACCCCGCTGACCGCCCTTGCTGCCGCAGAGCTGGCGATTCGCGCCGGTATTCCGGCAGGCGTGCTGAACATGATCACGGCCGACGCCGACAACTCGATTGCCGTGGGCAAGGTGATTTGCGCCAGCGACGTGGTGCGCCACCTGAGCTTTACCGGCTCCACCGAAGTGGGCCGCATTTTGATGGCGCAAAGCGCGCCCACGGTCAAGAAAATGTCGCTCGAATTGGGAGGCAACGCGCCCTTTATCGTGTTTGACGACGCCGACATCGCTTCGGCGGTGGAAGGTGCCATGGCCAGCAAATACCGCAACGCCGGCCAAACCTGCGTCTGCGCCAACCGCTTTTATGTGCAGGCCGGGGTGTACGACCAGTTTGTCGCCCAGTTCACGGCCAAAGTGAAGCTCATGAAAGTGGGCAATGGCTTTGACGAAGGCGTGGCCCAAGGCCCGCTGATTGAAGACGCCGCTGTGGCCAAGGTCACGCGCCATGTGGAAGATGCCATCGCCAAAGGCGGCAAGGTGGAAACCGGTGGACGGGCCTTGCACGGCCAGTTTTTTGAGCCCACCGTCATCTCTGGCGCCACCGCTGACATGGCCTGCGCACGCGAAGAAACCTTTGGCCCATTTGCGCCCATCTTCAAGTTTGACAAAGAGCAAGAAGCCATTGACGCCGCCAACAACACCGAGTTTGGCCTGGCCAGCTACTTCTACAGCCGCGACATCGGCCGCATCTACCGCGTGGCCGAGGCGCTGGAATACGGCATGGTCGGCATCAACGTGGGCATTTTGGCCACCGAGCACGTGCCCTTTGGCGGCGTGAAGCAATCCGGCCTGGGCCGCGAGGGCTCGCACTGGGGCATGGACGACTACCTGGAAATGAAGTACTTGTGCATTGGCGATGTGCTGAAGTAAGTTTTACGCTGCACAGGCGTCAGGCGCTGCCAGGGCAAGGATCCCCGGAAGCGTTTTTTTTCGCAAACTCACGACTTAACCGGCGACGGCAGAGATATTTGCCTAGGCAAGCAATACAATGCATCTCATGGTTAACCCTGAGTCTCTGGCCTTTTACGACCAAAACACCTACCGCCCTGAAGACAGCGTGGGCTACCTGATGCGCCAGATCGTGGCCAGCATGGCGCACGGCATTGATGCGCAACTGGCCGATTCTGACCTGACCAACGCACAGTGGATGCCCATGTTGAAGCTGCACCTGGGCCACGCCACCACTGTCGCTGAACTGGCGCGCGCATGCAACCTGGATGCAGGCGCGATGACACGTCTGCTAGACCGGCTGGAAGCCAAAGGCCTGTGCAAGCGAATTCGCTCCGAGACAGACCGCCGGGTGGTCAACATCGCCCTGACGGACGTGGGCCGCACAGTGGCGCAGGGTATTCCAGAAGTTTTATGCAAGGTGTTGAACCAGCACCTTGCCGGCCTGAGTTCGGAAGAATTTGTACTGCTCAAGGGCCTGCTGCACCGCGTACTGGCCAATACCACCGAGGCCAGTACGTCGCACGCGCCATCCACTTACCTGGTCCCTGTCTGCCCAGACAACGCCCTCCCCCTCACCCCTTTTACCCCCATGCCCCCAGGAGCCCCGAATGCGATTTAGTTTTCTTCCCACCGAGCGATTTGCGCCATGGCGCGGCGCGGCGGTGGCCGCTGCGGTGGTCGCGCTGAGCGCTTGCGCAGATGTTTCCGGCATTGCGCCACAGTCGCGCATGGCCGAGCCCCAAACCCTGGGACTGGGTGCCAGCACGGCGCCAATGGGGAAGGCAACTGGCGAAATTCCCCAATGGTGGACACAATTTGGCGATCCGCAGCTCGATGCGCTGGTGGCGCACGCGCTGCAACACAGCCCGACGGTCAGGCTTGCGCAGGCGCGCATCGACCGGGCCCAGGCACTGACCGGTATCAGCCGCAGCACCGAGGTGCCTACCGTCAGCGGATCGGTCGATGCCACGCGCCAGCGTTTCAGCGCTGCCGGCATTTACCCGCCGCCCTTGGCCGGCAACGTTTACGAAACGGCCAACGTCCAAGCAACAGCGAGCTATGAACTCGACCTGTTCGGCAAAAACCGGGCGCAGCTCGACGCCGCAATCGGCCAGGAACGCGCGGCCAAGGCGGATGCCCAGGCGGCCCAATTGCTGCTGGCGACCCAGGTGACGCGCGGCTATGTGGCGCTGCAGCGCCTGCAGGCCTTGCAGACGCTTGCGCAAGCCAACCTGGCGCAGCGCGAACAACTGCTGGCACTGTCACGCCAGCGCCTGCAAGCGGGCCTGGACAGCAGCCAAGAGCTGACCGCCAACGAGTCCAGCCTGCCCGAAATCCGCCAATACGCCGAGAGCCTGCGCGAACAAACAGCGATGGCGCGCAACGCATTGGCAGCGCTCACCGGCGAACCGCTGGGTCTGAAAGAGCTCCAGCCCGCGCCCTTGGGCGCACTAAAAGCCATTGCTATTCCTGCAGCCATTGCGATGGATCTTTTGGCCAACCGGCCAGACATCGCGGCGGCACGCGCGCGGGTGCAGGCCAGCTTGGGCGAGGCAGAGGTGACCAAAGCCTTGTTTTACCCGAACATCAATCTGGTGGCTTTTGCAGGGCTCAACAGCATTGGCTTTGACCGCATCAGCAACGCCGACAGCGAACAGTGGGGCGTGGGACCCGCCGTGCGTTTGCCAATTTTTGATGGCGGTCGCCTGCGCGCACAGCTCAAAGGCAAGTCCGCAGAAGTGGACATGGCAATTGAGACCTACAACGGCCTGCTGATCGACGCAGTGCGCGAAGTGGCCGACCAAATCGCCGCCGTGCAGTCCATCCGCATCCAGAGCCGCGAGCAGCAAGACGCGCAGGCCAAGGCGCAGGCCCTGCACGACATCGCTAACCAGCGCTTTAACGCCGGCCTGAGCAACCGCAGCAGCGTGCTGGGTGCGCAGTCCGCCGTGCTGGCGCAGCAGCGCCAGGCCATTGAGCTGCAGGCCCGCGCGCTGGATGCACAAGCCCTGCTGATGCGCGCCACGGCGGGCAGCCTGGCTGCCTCCCCCGCTTTGTAGCCCGCCGCCCTACAGCCTTGCTACCGCCTTCCTACCGCTTCACCCTATCAGCCCTTTCAGAGAATTCCCATGAGCACAGTCCCTTCCACGCCCACCGCAGCACCCGCCAAGCGCCAAAAAGCCCTCACCATTGTTAGCCTGGTCGTCCTGATCGGACTGGCCTATGGTGGCTATGAGTGGTACGCCGGACGCCACCAGGAGTCCACTGACAACGCCTATGTCCAGGGCAACGTCATCCAAATTACGCCGCAAATCGGCGGCACCGTTACCGCCATCCTGGCCGACGACACCGACTTTGTAAAAGCGGGCCAGGCCCTGGTACAACTCGACCCGGCGGACGCCAAAGTCGCGCTGCAACTCGCCGAGGCCAATCTGGCCCAGGCAGTGCGCCAGGTGCGCAGTCTGTACGCCAACAACCTGACGCTGGAGACGCAAATTAATGTGCGCGACACCGACGTGCTCAAGGCCCAGACCGAAGTGGCGCGTGCCAGCGACGACCTGGCGCGGCGCCAGTCACTCGTGGGCAACGGCGCGGTGTCCAAGGAAGAACTGGCGCACGCCCATTCGCAACTGGCCCAGGCCAACAGCGCACTTGCCGCCGCCAAAGCAGCCGTACTCGCCGCCCGCGACCAGTTAAGCAGCGGCCAAACCTTGACCGATGGCACCAAAATCGACAGTCACCCCAGTGTGCAAGCGGCCGCGGCCAAAGTGCGTGAGGCCTATTTGGCGCTGCACCGCGCCAGCCTGCCCGCGCCTGTGGACGGAGTGGTGGCCAAGCGCACTGTGCAACTCGGCCAACGGGTGGCCGCGGGCACCCCGCTGATGTCCTTGATCGCGCTCAATGACCTGTGGGTGGACGCCAACTTCAAGGAAGTGCAGTTGCGCAACATCCGCATTGGCCAGCCAGTTACTCTGACTGCGGACCTGTACGGCAAGCGCGTCGAATACAAGGGCACGGTCGCCGGTCTAGGGGCAGGCACGGGCGCTGCCTTTTCGCTCCTGCCGGCGCAAAATGCCACGGGCAACTGGATTAAGGTGGTGCAGCGCGTGCCAGTGCGCGTGGCGCTGGACGCCAAAGAACTGGCGGCCAAGCCGCTACGGGTGGGCTTGTCGATGGAGGCGACGGTGGACGTGACGGAGCAAAGCGGCAAAGCGCTGGCCGACGCGCCGCGCGCCGCCTCCGGCCTGCAAACCGAGGTGTACGCTGTGCTCGACGCGCAGGCCACTGCCGAGATCAGCCGCATCATCTCCGCCAACGCAGGCAACGGCCGCAAACCATGAGCAGCGCCAGCGCAGCGCCAGCGGGTGCCGCCGCCCCCACCACCAGCGCTACGCCCTCAGTAGCGGCCCCAGCAGCTTTTGCAGCACCCAAGCCCTTGACAGGCGCTGCACGCCTGTGGGGCACGATTGCCCTGTCAGCCGCCACTTTTATGAACGTGCTGGACTCGTCGATTGCCAATGTGTCGCTTCCCGCTATCGCAGGCGACCTGGGTGTCAGCCCCAACCAGGGCACCTGGGTGGTTACCAGCTTTGGCGTGGCCAACGCGATTGCGGTGCCGCTCACCGGTTGGCTGTCCCAGCGCTTTGGCCAAGTGCGCTTGTTCACCCTGAGCGTGCTGCTGTTTGTCATTGCCTCGTGGCTGTGCGGTTTGGCGCCCAATATGGCCACCTTGATTGGCATGCGCGCCTTGCAAGGCTTTGTTGCCGGGCCCATGATGCCGCTGGCGCAAACCCTGCTGCTGTCGAGCTACCCGCCCGCGATGGCCGGACTGGCGATGGCGCTCTGGGCCATGACCACGCTGGTAGCGCCCGTGATGGGCCCGCTGCTGGGCGGCTGGATTACCGACAACATGCACTGGGGCTGGATTTTTTACATCAACATCCCCGTCGGCTTTGCGGCGGCCTTCATCACCTGGTCCATCTTCAAGAAACGCGAGACACAGATACGCAAATTGCCGATTGACACCATGGGCCTGACCCTGCTGGTGCTGTCCGTGGCCGCCATGCAAATCATGCTGGACCGAGGCAAGGAACTCGACTGGTTTCACTCGGGAGAAATCATCGCCTTAGGTCTGGTGGCGGTGATAGGCGGGGCGTTTTTCATTGCCTGGGAACTCACCGATGACCACCCGGTCGTGGACCTTCGGCTGCTCAAACTGCGCAACTTCCGCGTCGGCTCGCTTTGTCTGGCCGTGGCCTACAGCCTGTTTATCGGCAACCTGGTGCTGCTGCCCTTGTGGCTGCAGCAATTCATGGGCTACACATCGACCCAGGCCGGTATGCTGCTCGCGCCGGTGGGGCTGTTTGCCATTTTGCTCTCGCCCATCGTGGGCAAAAACGTGCAAAAAACCGACCCGCGCATGCTGGCCACCTTTGCGTTCGTGATGTTTGCGGTCGTGCTGCTGATGCGGGCCCACTTCAATACCCAGGCCGATTTTTTTACCATCATGGTTCCCACCATCGTGCAGGGTGTGGCGGTGGCCTTTTTCTTTGTGCCCTTGAGCACCATCACGCTGGGCGGCATACCGCCGGCGCAAATGGCCTCGGCCTCGGGGCTGTCGAACTTCATGCGCATTGTCGGTGGCGCCTTTGGCACCTCCATCACCATCACACTTTGGCAAGACCGCGCGGCCATGCACCACGCCGACCTGATTGAGGCGGTCAACCGCGGCAGCCAGGCCGCGACTGGCGCGCTGGGCGGGCTCTCCAGCTTGGGCCTGAGCAACGAACAAAGCCTGGCCACCATCAACCGCCTGGTTGACCAGCAGGCTTTCATGCTGGCGGCCAACGACATCTTCATGGGCTCTGCCGCCATTTTTATGCTGCTGATTCCCTCAATATGGTTCGCCAAACGGGTGCGCATCGCGCCACAAGCGCCCTCTGGCGGCGACGGCGCCCATTAGTAGGAAGCGGTAAGCGGTGGACTTGGCTCAGTAGCCCGAGATGGATAGCGCAAAAGTGAGCTGGTAGCCCTGGCCGCGCAACACGCGGATGTCCAAGGCCTCCGAGCCCAAGGCGCGCAGCTTGGCGCGCAGGCGGCTGATCAAGACTTCGATTCGCGCCTTGATGGTTTTTTCATCGGCCATCTCGTCGCCAAACAGCGCCATCAACTGCCCATGGCTGACGCATTCGCTGGAAACCGCCAGTTCGCGCAGCAGCCTGACTTCGGACGTCGTTAGAGCTGCGCTATGGCCGTGGGTTGACGTCATAACGTAGCGCGAAACGTCCAACTTCCACGCCACTTCCGCCGCGACTTCGCTCTGGTAACGGCGGGAAAGATTTTTCAAGACCGCCAAAATCTCCGCAGGACGCGTCGGCTTGGTGAGATAGACATCCGCCCCGGCCTCGTAACCTTCGAGGCGGTGAGAGCTCTGGACGCGCCCCGTCAGCATCACGATGCGAATCTCAGGGTACGAGGTGCGCATGCGGCGTGCAATATTGATACCGTCTTCGAACTGCAAGTTCAAATCCAGTATCAATATTTGCGGTTGGTCGTCCTTGAGGTGTTCATTGAGCTCAAAACCATCGCCCAGGCCGACTACATCAAAGCCTTCGGCCCGAAGGAAATGAACCAACTCATCGCGCATGGTTTCATTGTCTTCAATGAACACCACCTTGGTCCTGCTGTTGTTGTTTGCCATACCTTATTGTTCAAAAAAATAGCAAAGGCCCGGGCCTTCATCATTCAACAAATTTTGCGTTTTTCGCAATTGCGAACTTTGCTGCCCCTGGTATTTATGGGGGCGCCCCCTGCCTGCACAAGCGCGCGCAAACCGGCCCCCGAAGGAGCCGCATGCCATTTTCACGGGTGAATCATAGGTGGCTGACGCTTGCCGTCTGTGCAAGTTTGTGCAAGCTGCGGCCGTGCGCAAGGCAGCCCTGGAATGCAAGCTAATGCAAGTTTTCGGTGCCGCTGGTGAATAGTATGAAGTACGCGTTTTATTGACTATTCACAATGACAAACAACAAACTTATTGTTACCGCAAAAGCTAACAGCACCGCCCTTCCGTTGAAAGCGGGGAAGACCACGGTGTACAAAGCGCAGGCGGGGGAACGCTACCGCGTCCTTCAGGGTGAGCAGGCGAACGCCACGCTTTTGGAAAACGTGGTCGCCCGCCGCGTGGGGGACGACCTGGTGCTGGACTATGCCGACGGGACCCACCTGCTCTTGCAGGGCTACTTCACGGCCTGCCGGTCCGACGCTTGCAGTATCACGCTGCCCGGCGCTGACCCGGACGGAATGACGCTGACAGAGAACACGCCGGCCTTGGCGGCGCTGCCAGACGGCTCAAGCCTGGTGTACACGCACGGCGAGAAAGACGCACTGCTGACCATTGCCATCGAAAACCCCAGTCTGAAGCTGGCGCTGACCGAACTGGCAGGGGCTGTGCCCGCCGCAAACTCTGATATCGCTGCCATACCGGCCAAGTTAATGGGTTTTGCCGCGGGCCTGGGCCTGGCGGCCAGCGCCACTGCGCCTGCCCCCAGCACCCCGCCCCAGCAACCGCGTGACGCGGTAGCGCCACATATCGCATCGCTTGAACTGGATCCCAATTACGACGGCATTACTGCCAATGGCGTGGATCTGCGGGTGGATTTGGGTGCAGGCGTCGATGCTGGCGACACCTTGGTGACCAAAATCCTTCGCGACGGCGTGGATGCGCAAACCATCACCACCGTTCTCACGGCCAAGGACCTTGCGGCGGGCTACGTCGTCCAGCATGTGTCCGCTGCCACTGTCGCCGTCAACGGCCGCTTCAGCGCGACCGCTCAGATGCACGACGCGGCAGGCAACCTGGGTAACGCGCTGAACAAGGCAGACCCATTCACCAACCTGCTGGGTTTGGTACACGATGACTACATGGCCAACGCCTTTGTATTCGTCGACCGCAACCTCAACGACAAATATGACGCGGGCGAAGTCAACGCCCGAACAGACGCCAGCGGTCACTTTAACCTCACCATTGACCCCAGCGCGGGCTTACCCATTATCTCGATTGGCGGCGTAGACACTGCTACCGGCCTGCCCAATGCCAATGTGCTGTACAAGGCCTACACCGGCGCTGTGGACCCCAGTAACGCCGCCTTGGACATCGTACTGTCCCCCTTATCAACGCTGATTTCGGCGGTGGCCGACCAAAGCAAACCGGCAGGTCAGCCGGTCAGCCTCAGCGACCTGAAAGCCGCTGCCACCCTGGTCAACCAAACGCTTGACCTCAAGAACCCCGCGCCCATCAGCTTACTGAGCTTTGATCCCGTGAACGTACCGGCCCATGCGGGCTCCAGCGATGCAGGCTTGCTCACGGTCAACCGCCAACTCGGCGTGGTGTTTGAGGCGGTCAACAGCGTTCTCAGCGGTGCGTCGGCAATCCCCAGCACCGCAGCGGGTTCGGTAAGCGCTTACGGCATTGCGACCCTGGCATCTCTGGTCATAGAGCGCGCCAGCGCTGGTCAGACGCTGAGCCTGAGCAGCGCAACAGACATTCCCACCGTGCTGCAAGCCAGCATTGCGGCAGCCAACGCCGCCGGCCTGACCCAAGACCTGCGCGCCAGCAGCGCCGCCGACTTCAGCGCCATCAGCCAGGCCGTGGCCGGCTACAACGCCCAGATCGAAAGCACCACCCACACCGACGCACAGTCGGACCAGGCCATCGCCACCCTGCGCGCAGCGCGCAGCCTCCTGCTGCCCATGCTGCAGGACATCGGCTACCAAGCCGTCAACGGCCTGGGCGGCGATATCTCGCTGAGCACCAAGGCCAAAACCCTGACCCAAGAGATCTCCTCGGGTACGGACGCCTTCATCAACAGCC
>CANFWT010000047.1 GCA_947450895.1 Comamonadaceae bacterium
GGCGGGAAAACAAAGGATGGGTCGTTATCTTTGAAATGGGTTGCCATGTGCTCAAAGCTACTGACGTCAGCATATTGAACCAGATCGCTGGCAATATCTTTTTCTAGAATTTGCTGTACTAAAACACCAAAAAAATGGCCGTCCCGGTCGTGAACTGGGACCGACATGTGAAATACCCATTCACCCTTGGTTCGCGCGACGACCAATGGTCCTACGGTGCGTCGCAGCGCGGGATTATTTTTTAATTGGTAAAAATAAAAACGATCCGAGAAATCAATCTCTTCCTCTGTAGCTTGTCCACTTCGTCCATACAACTTACCTCGTCGGTCGACAAAAAATATAAGCCCAAATACATCTGTCTTGTTGTATTCCTTAAACTTGGCGTAATTGGTATTGAGTAATTCCGTGGCTAGTTTCCGGCTCAAAGAACCAGAGTGCAGTGCGCGTGCAAACGAGGCTTGGGTATTGTCCAGCGACTTTGCAGCGCTGGTAAGTGCAGTTTCAATCAGGTAGTTTCCAATATTTGCACTGCGGTGCAGGTTCGCTTTGGCATCGTCGATCCGCAGTCTCCAATTTTGATAAAGTGAAAACCAGGTACCAATAGAAACGACGACGACGGAGCAAAGATAGAGCCCAACGATGGTTCTTGTCAATTTAGTACGAAACTGCGTGTCTGACAGCGGGTGAAACTCGCGCGCGTTGATTTGCCGTAAATTGTTGGCCATGCGCTGTTCAAATATTGGGGCTGCCCGGTGTTGTGGTCTCGGCGTGAAGGTCTATTGGCATTTGCTTATGCTGTGGGTTTTGGCTAGTTCGTGTGGGTGTTGGAATAGATCACAGGTGTTGGGTTTCGTGCGACTTGGCATTGGCGCCGGCAATACCATTGAAGCTAAAGCCTTTGTCAAATACCTTGATGCACGCGGTGACGACATCGGCATCAAACAGAATTCCGCTGCCGGCTTTTATCGTTTCAAAAGCTGCGGTCAAGCCAGGGTAAGCCTGTAGGGTCGGCGACCGGTCATAGCTTCGATGGTATCGGCGACACTCAATATACGAGCTTCTATAATGATATCGCTACCTTTGAGGTTATTTGGATAACCTGTGCCGTTAATTCGCTCGTGGTGCTGAAGAATGGTTTGTGCGACTGGCCACGGAAATTTTATATTCTTGACGACGTCATACCCCGCCTGCGCATGGTTTCTTAACATGGCGATCTCAAAGGGATTAAGGGTGGTAGGTTTCGTCAGTATTTCAGCCGGAATGGCCATCTTTCCAATATCATGAATACGGGCGGAAAACCTGAGCCCTTCGACTACATGCGGATGAATTTTTAGCTCTTTGGCAATCGCAACCGACAACGCGGCTACATTTTGCTGGTGGCCCGAGGTGTATGAATCGCGTTGCTCAATTAATGAGGCAAATGCGTTTGCCATTTCTTCAAATCCCACAGATGCTGCATTTCTGTATTCAGTCAATAGCCGGTCGTCTTCCTTGATTTTAGAAATATCTCGAATCAGGCACTGAATAATTGAATGGTGATCTAGATCGTAGGCATTGCTGAGAAATTCCATATTGAGCATGGCGCCAGCTTTGGTTTGCAGTGGTAAGTCGCTGTACCGTACATGGCCATGGTTCTTAAGAACTTTATAGGCGGCCAGCGCAGCCTCCTTGTCGGTAATTGCGCCGATTTCCCAGAGCTCTTTGCCCAGCAATTCAGAGCGTGAATAGCCCAGTAGTTTAATAATTGCGGGATAGGCGTCTTCTATTTTTCCGGTTTCGAAATTTAATATCAGGATTCCATCTTGTGACGCACGAAATAGTTTTTCGAAATGATGTGCTAACTCAATAATTTTTGTTCTTTCTTGCTGCTTCATAGAGATGTACCTCGCGGGGGTGGGTGGCAGCGACTCTTGTGCCCGCTACACGGACTGTTGCGGCGGGTACATATACCTCCGCGACCAAGGCGTGGGATTGAGCGTTGCTTGGTTACCAGCCTTGCAGGCCAGCACTTGGTAAATGGACACCCAGTTTTGCGCGAACGCATGCGCACAGCCAGCCAGATAAATGCGCCACACCCGAAACGTCGTCTCATCGACGATATGGCGCGCGGTTTCGGCCTGCTGCTCGTAGTTGGCCGACCAGATGTCCAGCGTGCGTGCGTAGTGCCGGCGCAGGCATTCCACGTCCAACGCCTCCAGACCGACGCGTTGCATAGCATGCAGCGCCAGACTGATGTGCGGTAATTCCCCGTTGGGGAACACATGTTTCTCAATGAACTTGGCCGCTCCCAAGGGCGCACATCCGCTGCCAGGGTCGGTGGAGGTGATGCCGTGGTTTAGCACCAGGCCGCCGTCCTTGAGCAGCGCGTGGATGGTGCCAAAGTAGTCCGGCAGGTGCTTGAGTCCCACGTGCTCGAACATTCCGATCGAGGTGATCTTGTCAAAATGGCCGTCCCGCGTGCCCAGGTCGCGGTAGTCCTGCAGCCGAATATCCACCCGGTCAGTCAAACCTGCCTGCGCCACGCGTGATCGCGCCATCTGGTATTGCTTGTCAGACAAGGTCACGCCCACCACGCGGGCGCCGTATTTTTGCGCAGCCCGCAGGGCCAGTGCCCCCCATCCGCAGCCAATATCGAGCAATCGGTCTCCCGGCTGGAGCATGATTTTGGTTAGCACGTGGTCGAGTTTGGCCTCTTGCGCTACGGTCAGGGACTCGCTGCCCGTTGGGAAGTAAGCACACGAATACACCAGCGCCGGATCCAGCCACAGGGCATAGAAATCGTTGGACACGTCGTAGTGGTGCGCAATCGCCTGGGCGTCCTTCTTGCGGTCGTGGCGCAGCGCGCTGAACAGGCGTCCAAACCGCCCATTGGCGGCAACGCCGCTTTGGGCCATATGCGCCGCCAAGCCAATGATGTCTTGCGCCTGGCCCAGAACATCAAAGTGCCCATTCACGTAGCCCTCGGCAAGATTGTCCAAGCTGGGTGGTAAGAAGTAGCGGATTGCACTGGGCGCATGCAGCGCGACGGTAACGCGCGGGTTGGGGCCAAAGTCGTGCTGCCGACCGTTCCACAGGCGCAGGCGCAGCGGCATGTCGGATGCCGGTTGCAAACCCGCCAGCAAGCGGCGCATGACCTGCCTATCGGGCGCAGTGGCGGCTGTCGTGGTTTGCATTCGGACTCCTTCATGAAATGTGGCATCGCAACCCAGCAAAGGCGCACCGAACGATTATGAAAATGGCCAGCTTTGGCGCCCCTGACCTGGGTCAGTTTTCTGTCGGTTTGCACCAATCCACCGCGAGCCCATGCGTTGCGTGCGGACCAGGGTGATGGATCACGCAAAAATTGGAAAGTCTGGGAGTCGGAGTTCATGCGGCCGTTGGGGCTCACCCCCAAGGCGTCGCATCGCAACGTGCATCGCCTGCAGCGCGGTGGCAAACCACGAAAGTCTGGTGCTGCGTGGTTTGCCAAAGAAAAAGGGGCTACGTTTTCACGTAACCCCTTGATTTCATTAGCCTATTTGGCTCCTCGACCTGGGCTCGAACCAGGGACCTACGGATTAACAGTCCGGCGCTCTACCGACTGAGCTATCGAGGAATATGTGCGGTATGGAAGGCTAATCAGCGCTGCAAGTGTTCTTTCTCAGAAGTCGCTACAGCTGATTCCCTACAAGCCCGCAATTGTAACAAAGTTCAAAACCGCATCCTTAGGGTCTTGGTGCAGAAGGTGCTGGTTTTGTCTTGGTCAGTGCCCCTCCCACGTCGCCGCTGCGCTGAATCTGCAAGCGGTGATCCGAATCAAACTTATTTGCCCACCTGCGTCTACATTGCGGCTGCGCTTGGTGCCCTGAGAGGCGCGGTTTCGAGTCAGGCCTACAAGTGGTACACAGGCAAAGGAGTTCCAACATGCCAACACCGAAAGACAAGCTTCTGTGGATGTTCGAAAAGATGGTGGAGATCCGCTTCTATGAAGAGACGATGGCCGCTGCATACATGGAGGGCAAGCTGCCGCCACATATTCAGAAAGGGCTGGCATTCGATATCGGATCTGGCCAGGTGCCCGGCGAGATGCACTTGGCGGCGGGGCAGGAGCCCGTCGCAGTAGGAATATGTGCCCACCTTACGGACGATGACACCGTGGTCGGCACACACCGGCCGCACCACTTTGCCATTGCCAAGGGGGTGCCGCTGGATCCCATGACGGCAGAGATGTTCGGTAAGCGCTCTGGCCTGGGTGAGGGAAAGGGCGGCCATATGCACTTGTTTGACAACGCCCACAAGTTCAGCTGTAGCGGGATTGTTGGCGCAAGCATGCCGGTGGCTTGTGGCGCCGCGCTCGCCGCCAAAAAGCAGAACAAACCTTGGGTGGCTGTCGCCTTCTTTGGCGAGGGTGCCGCCAACCAGGGGGCTTTTCACGAGTCGCTGAACTTGGCTGCCCTGTGGTCTTTGCCCGTGATTTTTGTTTGTGAGGACAACCACTGGGCAATTTCGGTGTCCAAGAACAGCGCCAGCGCGGTTGACTCGATCGCCAGCCGCGCTGCGGCCTACGGCATGCCGGGCATACGTGTGTTGGACAACGACGCCGTCGTGGTGTTTGAGGCGGTTAAACCGGCCATAGAGCGCGCGCGCAAGGGGCAGGGACCAACCTTGGTCGAAATCAAGACCGACCGCTACTTCGGGCATTTTCAAGGCGACCCGGAAATCTACCGGCCCAAAGAGGAGGTGGCCCAGTTGAAGGCCAACGACCCGATCCCCAAGCTTGCGCAACTGCTGCGTGACAAGAAATGGGCGTCTGCCCAAGACCAAGCGGCCATCACCATCCGGGCGCAAGCGCGGGTGACCCAGGCGTTTGCATTTGCCCGTGCCAGTGACTATCCGGCAGCGGTGGATGCTTTGAACCATGTTTTTGTCAGCTGACCAGGGCGTCCAAGGAGCTTTGTATGAAATCCCCACGCATTCTGAGCATGGCGCAGGCCATTTCCGAGGCCATCGCTTTAGAGATGACGCGCGACCCCAGCGTCTTTGTCATGGGCGAAGATGTCGGCGCTTATGGTGGCATTTTCGGTGCGACCGGTGGCCTGCTGGACAAGTTTGGCAAAGACCGCATCATGGACACGCCGATTTCTGAAACGGCCTTTATAGGCACTGCGACCGGGGCGGCTGCGGCGGGCATGCGGCCCATCGTGGAGCTGATGTTCGTCGACTTTTTCGGCGTCTGCATGGACCAGATTTACAACCACCTGGCCAAGAACACCTATATGTCGGGTGGCCACGTCAGGCTGCCGGTGGTGTTGACCACGGCCATTGGCGGCGGCTACAGCGATGCCGCGCAGCACTCGCAGTGCTTGTATGGCACCTTTGCCCACCTGCCGGGCCTCAAGGTGGTGGTGCCGTCTAACGCCTACGACGCCAAGGGCCTGATGATCCAGGCCATTCGCGACGACAACCCCGTGGTGTTCATGTACCACAAGGGCATCATGGGCCTGCCATGGATGGCCTACTTCGAGGGCAGCAGCAACCATGTGCCTGAGGTCTCTTACGGCATCCCATTTGGCCAGGCCCATGTGGTGCAAGAGGGCAGCGATGTCACCATCGTCACCATCAGCCAGATGGTGCAAAAGGCCGTGCTGGCAGCCAAGGCGCTGGAGGCGCAAAGCATCCACGCTGAGGTGTTGGACTTGCGCACCTTGGTGCCATTGGACGTGGAATCGATCTTGAAGTCGGTACGCAAGACCGGGCGCCTGCTGATCGTGGACGAGGATTACCTGGGCTTTGGCCTGACGGGCGAGGTGGCAGCCGTCGTCGCAGAACACCTCGACAGCGTGACGCTGAAATCTCCGGTACGCCGCTTGGCGGTACCCAACGTCCCCATTCCTTACAGCCGTCCTCTGGAGCAGTTCGTGATTCCGCAGGTGGACCACATCGTGCGTGCGGTGCAAGCGTTGTTGCTCAAAAAACTGGCGCACGCCGCAGCATGATGGACATCAAACTTCCCGATGCGGCTTGGTCGGGCGTTGAAGTCGGGGTGGAGGCCCTGCTGGAAAAGTGGATGGTTGCTGCCGGTGAGCTGGTGGCCCAGGGACAGGTGATTGCCTGTGTGATGCTGGTCAAAGCGTCCATTGACGTCGAAGCGCCGTCCGACGGAGTACTCACCAAAGTTCTGGTACAGGCGGGGGAGAGTTTTGCCCTCGGCACGGCGATCGCGCTGTTTGAGCCTGCCCCTGGCTGAGGCGCCACCAAGAGCGGCGCAGTGAGAGCTAATGGGCGACGCCCAGGGCCCGATGCAGTTGTGTGCTGGTCGTGGTGTACTGCAGTTGCACCCGCTCGTCGGGGGCGATCAGCTCCTTGGCGGCGAAGGCGGCCAACGTGGCCTCGTGAAAGCCGCACAGGATGAGCTTTTTCTTGCCGGGGTAGGTGTTGATGTCGCCTACCGCAAAAATGCCGAGTGCGCTGGTGGCAAAGGTTTGGGTATCCACGCTGAGCTGTTTGCGCTCCATGTCCAGTCCCCATTCGGCCACTGGCCCCAGCTTGGGCGACAGACCCAAAAACACCAGCAAGCGGTCCAGTGCCACCGTGCGGGTTTGCCCCTCGTTGTCCGTGACTACCAGGCCGTGCAGCCGCTCTTGACCGCGCACCCCGCTGACTTGCCCTTCCACAAAGCGCAAGCGCCCGGATGCGCGCAGCACTTTGGTTTGCGCCAAGGTGGCTGGGTCAGCGTGGAAAACATCACGCCTATGGATCAGGGTAACGCTTTGGGTGGCCGAGGCGCACAGCGCTATGGCGGCCTCCAGTGCGCTTTCTTCGCCGCCCACCACCACCACGTCCTGCTTGTTCAGGGTGTGGACATCGGGCAGGTGGTAGTGCAGTTGCGAGCCCTCGAAGCGGGCCAGGCCTTCAACGTGGAGCTGGCGCGCCTTGAATGCACCGACGCCGGCGGCGATGAACACCGTTTTTGCCACAAAGTGCGCGCCTGTTGAGGTTTGCAAGGCGTAGCGGCCATCGTCCAGGCGATCTAGCGCATCAACGATTTGGCTGAAATGAAATGTGGGTTTGAAGGGAGATGCCTGGTCGAGCAAACGATCTACCAGTTCGCGCCCGGTGCAGCGCTTGACCGCCGGAATGTCGTAGATGGGCTTGTCAGCGTACAGCGCAACGCATTGGCCCCCGGCAAAGGGCAGCGCGTCCACCACGTGGGCATGGACCCCGAGCAGGCCCAGCTCAAACACCTGGAACAAGCCCACCGGTCCGGCGCCGATGATCAGGGCGTCGGTCTCAATAGGCGCTTGTGACCGGTCCACGGCGGAGTGCCGTTTAGCGGATCAGCTCAGCGAGCTTGCCGGTCTTGTCTTTCCAGTCTTCGGCCTCGGGCAGCGGCGCCTTGCGCTTGGTGATGCTCTTCCAGGTGGGCAGCTTGGCCAGCTCGGCGTTGAGCCGGGTCATGTGCTGCTGGTCGTGTGGCACGTCTTCTTCGGCATAAATGGCGTTGACCGGGCACTCGGGAATGCAAACTGCGCAGTCGATGCACTCGTCGGGGTCAATCGTCAGAAAGTTGGGGCCTTCGCGGAAGCAGTCCACGGGACACACGTCCACGCAGTCGGTGTATTTGCACTTGATACAGGCTTCGGTAACGGTATGGGTCATGGGAGGTTTGGGGCGGTAATAAGAACGGTCGCGCGCTTGCGCGAAGCGACCGAGTTTATTCGATCAACAATGCCCCGGCGGTCGCATGGGTCGCGGTGTCCACGAGTATGAGCGCGCCCAGCACGCGGGACTGGCCAAAGGCCAGTGCGGCAATAGGCTGCTGCAGGCTCAGGGTGATGTGGCCGATGGCGTTGGGTTCGAGCTCGCTGGCAGGGCTTGTTTCCAAGGTATTGACGTCCAAGCGGTGGGTGATGCGCTGCACTTTGGCCTTGATCCAGCGGTGGCCATGCAGCACCCAGTAAGCGCGGCCCACGACCAAGGGTGCGTCGTCCATCCACGCCACCGTGCCGCTCACGGTTTGGCTTTGCGCCACGGCAGCGTCTTCGGCCATCAGCCAGTCGCCCCGCGACACATCCAGTTCCCGGTCCAGCACGATGCCTGCGCTGTGGCTGGCCGCCACGCTTTCGGGTTGGCGCACGTGGTTAAGCACCTGGGCGATGGTGGCGGTTTTGCCGCTGGGGAACACGGTGATGCTTTGGCCCACCCGCGCGGCTCCGGTGGCCACGCGGCCCCACAACACGCGTCGGCCTTGGCTGGTGTCGCTGGAGTTGGAGAATTTTTCTACCCACTGCACTGGAAAGCTCAGTGGCAGGGCAGCCTCGGCGGGCGTGACCGGCAGGGTTTCAAGCAGGCGCAGCAGGCTGGCGCCCTGGTAGCCGCACCAGCCGGGCGTGGCGGTGACCACGTTGTGGCCTTGCAGTGCAGAAATTGGGATGGTGGCCGCCACCGCAATGCCCGCTGCGGCGGCAAAAGTCTCTAGAGCCTCGCGGATGCAGGTAAACGCCTCGGTGGCCTGCTGGGGGTGGGCCGGGTCTTCTAGCGCGTCAAGCTTGTTGACGGCAAACACGATGCTGGGCACGCGCAGCAGCTTGAGCAAGAGCGCGTGGCGCCGGGTTTGGGGCAACAGGGTGACCTCAGCGACGTCCTTCCATTGGAGTTTGGTGGCGTCTACCAGCACCACCGCCGCGTCGGCGCTGCTGGCGGCAGTGACCATGTTGCGGGTGTATTGCTCGTGGCCGGGCGTGTCGCCGATGATGAACTTGCGCGCAGGGGTGGCGAAATAGCGGTAGGCCACGTCAATGGTGATGCCTTGCTCACGCTCGGCCGACAGGCCGTCGGTGAAAAGGGCCAGGTCGGCGGCGCCGCTTTTGGACACGTTTTCCAACTGGTCTTGCAGCACCGAGCGGCTGTCGACGAGCAATCGGCCAATCAGCGTGCTCTTGCCGTCGTCCACCGAGCCGCAGGTGATGAATTTCAGGGCGGCGTGGCGGTCCAGCGCGGCTGGCGCGTGGGCAGAGGGAAACAACTGCGTGGTGGTCATTAAAAGTACCCGTCTTTCTTGCGTTTTTCCATGGAGGCTTCGGACGTTTTGTCGTCCATGCGGGTGGCGCCGCGCTCGCTCACGTCGGCGCCCAATGTCTCAATCACCACTTCGGCCGCGCTAGCGGCCAGGCTGGCGACCGGGCAGGTGCAGGTGATGTCGCCCACGGTGCGAAAGCGCACATCGCGCAGTTGCACCTGCTCATGGTCCAGCGCTGGGGTCAGCGGCGTTACCGGCACCAGCAGGCCCTTGCGCTCCACCACCGCGCGCTGGTGGCTGTAGTAGAGCGAAGGCAGGGCGATGTGTTCGCGTGCTATGTACTGCCACACGTCCAGCTCGGTCCAGTTGGAGATGGGGAACACCCGAAAGTGTTCGCCCGGCTGCAAGCGGGTGTTGAACAGCGTCCACAGCTCGGGGCGTTGGGCCTTGGGTTGCCATTGGCCAAAACTGTCGCGGTGGCTGAAGATGCGTTCTTTGGCGCGGGCTTTTTCCTCGTCACGCCGGGCGCCACCAATCAGCGCGTCAAAGCGGAACTCGTCAATCGCCTCCAGCAAGGTCACTGACTGGTGCACATTGCGGCTCTCGCCCGGGTGCGCCAGCCGCACCGTGCCCCGCGCCATGGAGTCTTCCACGCTGCGCACAATCAGCTCGGCGCCCAGTTCTTGGGCGCGCTGGTCGCGAAAGTCGGTCACCTCAGAGAAGTTGTGGCCGGTATCGATCATCAAAAGCGGAAAGGGCAGCCGCCCGGCACCAAAGGCTTTTTCGGCGCAGCGCAGCATCACCAGCGAGTCTTTGCCGCCCGAAAACAGCAGCGTGGGGCGCTCAAAGGCGGCGGCTACCTCGCGCAGGATGAAGACGGTTTCTTCTTCGAGCGCGTCCAGGTGCTGGTTGCTGACGCGGGCCAGCAGTTCGGGGTGGGTTGGTGCGTTCATGGCGGATGCCTTTGTATTGAATGAGGGGGGCGGTTCAGGCTTTGACATGCAGGCCGCACTCTTTGGCGGATGCGGTTTCCCACCACCAGCGCCCGGCGCGAAAGTCTTCGCCCAGCGACACGGCCCGCGTGCAGGGCGCGCAGCCCACGCTGGGAAAAAACTGGTCGTGCAGCGGGTTGTAGTCCACTTTGTACTCGGCGATGTAGTGCCACACGTCGCCCCAGGTCCAGTTGGCCAGGGGGTTGAATTTGGCAAGCGCAGGGTTGCTGGCGTCCAGCAGCGGCACCTCGGCGCGGGCGGTGGACTGCTCGCGGCGCAGGCCGGTAATCCAGGCGCGCTGGCCTTGCAGCGCGCGCCCCAGTGGCTCCATCTTGCGGATGTCGCAGCAGGCTTTGCGCAGCGCCTGGCTTTTGAAAATGGCGTCCTGCCCCTCGTTGCGCACAAAGGTGATTACCGCCGCCTGGTCGGGCCGAAACACCCGCACCGGCGCGCGCGAATGCGCCTGGGTGCGCTCCAGCAGCGCCAGCGTTTCGCTGTGCAGGGCGCCGGTCTCCAGCACAAAAATGGGAATGTCCAGCTTGAGCGCGTTGATCAGATGGGTGATGACCACGTCTTCGGCGCCCAGGCTGGAGGCCTGGGTTACGGGGCTGAATTCACGGGCGGCTTGCACCAGCGCGGCGCGGGTTTGGGCCAACTTGTGCGCAAACTCATGGCTGGCGTCGGCGTTGCGGGCCAGAGCGCTGGCGGGGTTGGTGGAGCGGTTGAGGGTCAACATGGCTGGGTTTGAACAGGTGTTTTGGCTAATTTGGACGTGGCTAGCGCCAAGGTGGCTGAAAGCCACCTGCAAAAGCGCTGCGTTTTTGGTGTTTAGGCCGCTTGCAAAAACCGTGGCGCGCCTACGGCATCGCCTTGGTAAAACTGGCTGTAGTGGCCCAGCAGCTTCTGGCCGTGGGCGGCGTCTTGGTCGGCGCGCAGTAATGCGCTGCTGAATCCGCTGCGCTGCATTTGCAGCAACTGGTCAATCAGCACGTCGCCGCGGGCTTGTATGTCGCCGGCAAAGCCCCGGCGGCGCAGCACATAGGCCTGGCTGAATGCGCGACCGTCGGTGAACTTCGGAAAATCAAGCGCAATCTGCGTAACACCGTCCAGCGCCACGGTCTGCGCGTCGGCGTCATTGCTTAGCGCCAGCGTGTTGCCGTCTTGCGCATCGGCTTGTTGCAGATCAGCGGGGGAAATCAGCTTAAGTGCCATGGAATGCGGCTCCAAAAATAGTCGGGTTTGAACGCTCAGGCCGCCACGCGGGCCGTGGCAAAGCGCGCGCCGTTGGCGGCGGTCTTGAAGGCGTCTGGTCCCAGACGCTGCAGCGTGTCGATGAAGTTTTCGCCTGCATCGCGCTGGTCTTTGTAGACGTCGAGCACGGCCTCAATCACATCCACCACCTCGGCGGCGGCAAACGAAGGGCCTACCACTTTGCCTGCGCGCGCCGGGCCGCTCAGCTCTGAGCCGTCGGAGCCGCCCAGCGTCACCTGGTACCACTCCTGGCCGTCTTTGTCCACGCCCAAGATGCCAATGTGGCCGCTGTGGTGGTGGCCACAAGAATTGATGCAGCCGCTGATGTGCAGGTCAATCTCGCCCAGGTCAAACAGTTCGTCCAGGTCTTGGTAGCGTTCGGTAATGGCCGCTGCGATGGGCAGCGAGCGGGCATTGGCCAGGGCGCAGTAGTCGCCACCGGGGCAGGCAATCATGTCGCTGAGCAGGTGGATATTGGCGCGCGCCAGGCCTGCGGCCTTGGCGGCGTGCCACAGCTCAATCAGCTGGTCCACGCGCACCCAGGGCAAGACCAGGTTTTGGTCGTGGTTGACGCGGGCTTCACCGGCTGAGAAGCGGTCGGCCAGATCGGCGCTGGTGCGCAATTGGTCGGCGGTGGCGTCGCCGGGCGCTTGGCCCAGGCGCTTGAATGACAGGGTGACAGCGCGCAGGCCGGGGTTTTTGTGGCCAGCCACGTTTTGCGCCAGCCAGCGGCCAAATTCAGGCGTGGATTGCGCCAGGGCGCTGAGTGCATGTTCGGCGGCGCTTTGGGCTGCCACGGGCACGGCGTCCACGCTGGGGGCCACGAAGCAGGCGCTCACGCGGTCGAGTTCGGCCTGCGGAATGGTGTGCTTGGCGCCGTCGGCCAGGATGCGCTGGTATTCGGCTTCCACCTCGTCAAAGTAGCGCTGGCCCTCGGCCTTGACCAAAATTTTGATGCGCGCCTTGTAGATGTTGTCGCGCCGGCCCCAGCCGTTGTAGACGCGCACCACGGCTTCCAGGTAGTTAATGATCTGGTTCCAGGGCAAGAAAGACCGCGCCTCGGACGCAATCACCGGTGTGCGCCCCATGCCGCCGCCCACCAGCACCTGAAAACCCACTTCGCCCGCCGCATTGCGCAGCACGCGCAGGCCCACGTCGTGCCAGGCAATGGCTGCGCGGTCTTCCACCGAGCCGGTAATCGCAATCTTGAACTTGCGTGGCAGGTAGGCGAACTCGGGGTGCAGCGTGCTCCACTGGCGCAGAACCTCGGCGTAAGGGCGGGGGTCCACCGCCTCGTCGGTGGCAATGCCCGCGCGCTCGTCGCTGGTGATGTTGCGAATGCAATTGCCGCTGGTCTGGATGCCGTGCAGGTTCACGCTGGCCAGCAAGTCCATCACGTCAGCGCTTTTGTCCAGCGGAATCCAGTTGAACTGCACGTTGTGCCGGGTGGTGAAGTGGCCGTAGTTGGTGGTCAGCTTGGGCGCCGGGCCGTTGCCAATCTGGTCTTGCGTGCTTTGGGCGCGCGCCAGCAGCTCGGGGCTGGGGGTGTCAAAGTCTTGGGCAATTTGCGCCAGCACGCGCAGTTGCGCGCTGTTGAGCTCGCCATAGGGCACGGCCACGCGCAGCATGGGCGCGTAGCGCTGCACATACCAGCCGTTTTGCAGGCGCAAGGGCCGAAATTCGTCGTCCCCCAGTGTGCCCGCCTGGTTGCGGGTCAGCTGATCGCGGTACTGCGCAGCGCGGGCGTGGACAAACTGGCGGTCAAAGTCGGTGTATTGGTACATGCGGGAGCAGGGTAAAAAAGGTGTCGAACGGGTCGCGCGGCGGCTGCACGCAACTTTCCCCATTCAAGGTACACGGACTGTAGGCGCCAGTGCTTATATTGAAAACTACATTTTTGCTATTTCTTTATACCCAAAGGACTCAATTTATGGCCGGCGTGGCCCCCATCTGCCTGCTTATACTTTTCAAAAAAATAATTAAATAGCGGGTGGCAGTAACTTCATTCATAGGCACACGATGCGACTGGGAGAATGAATTGGGAAAAGCGGAACAAGCGCACTTTCGGCGTGGAAGCCAAAGCGAAGAACGCAAAAGTGAGACTCTGTCCGGGCCTGGTAGCCTGACGGCCTTGTGCACCGTTGCGCGTTTTCACCACATTGCTGCGGAACCCGCAGCACTCGCGCACCAGCTTGGCTTGGGCGCAAGCCAAGCCTTTACCAGCGATGACCTATTGCGCGCGGCCCAGCAACTGGGGCTGAAAGCGCGCCGGGTCCGATCTACTGTTCAGCGTCTAGCGCAACTTCCCTTGCCCGCCCTGGCCTATGTGCTTGATGGCGACACTGGCCTTCGCGTGGTAGTGCTGGCTCAAAGTGACGGGCAGCGGGTGCTCTTTCAAGACATGGCTGCGCCAAGCGGCGAGGGTGGTCGTCCGACCATTGAGTCGGCCGAGGCGTTTGGCCACCGCTGGACGGGCGATCTCATTTTGATCGCCAGCCGCGCGAGCCTGGTGGGTGCGCTGGCCCAGTTTGACTTCAGCTGGTTTGTGTCCAGCATGGTGAAGTACCGAAAGCTCTTGGGCGAGGTGCTGCTGATTAGCTTCATGCTGCAACTCTTCGGGCTGGTGTCGCCGCTGTTTTTTCAGGTGGTGATGGACAAGGTGCTGGTGCACCGGGGCATGACCACGCTGGACGTGTTGGTGATTGGGCTGGTGTTTGTGGTGGTGTTTGAGAGCGTGCTCAATGCCTTGCGCGCCTATGTGTTCAGCCACACCACCAGCCGTATTGATGTGGAGCTGGGTGCGCGCCTGTTCCGGCATTTGGTGCAGTTGCCGCTGGCCTACTTTCAGGCCCGCAGGGTGGGCGACTCGGTGGCCCGTGTGCGGGAGCTGGAAAACATCCGCGCTTTTTTGACCGGCAACGCCATGACGGTGCTGCTCGACGTCGTGTTTTCCATCGTGTTTGTGGCTGTCATGCTGTTTTACAGCGTGCCGCTCACGCTCATTGTGCTGGTCAGCTTGCCCCTGTACTTTGGCCTGAGCCTGGCCGTGGTGCCACTGCTACGCGCGCGGCTGGACGCCAAGTTTGCCCGCGGCGCAGAAAACCAGGCGCTGCTGGTGGAAACCGTCACCGGCATCCAAACCCTCAAGGCCAGCGCGCTGGAGCCCTCGTTTGCCCGGCGCTGGGACACCCAGTTGGCTTCCTACGTGTCGGCCAGCTTCAAAACCCAAAGCCTGGCCAACGTGGCGCACGAAGGCGTGAATCTGATTGGCAAATTGGTCAACGCCGCCACCCTGTGGTACGGCGCGCAACTCGTGATGGACAACCAGCTCACCGTGGGCCAGTTTGTTGCCTTCAACATGTTTGCCGGGCGCGTGTCGCAGCCCATCATGCGCATGGCGCAGTTGTGGACGGACTTTCAGCAAACCGGCATCTCCATGGCGCGCCTGGGCGACATCTTGAACACCCGCACCGAAGCCGCCGCCAGCAGCGCCGCGCAGCTGCCCCTTTTGCAAGGCCGCATTACCCTGGACAAAGTGCAGTTTCGCTACCGTCCCGAGGCGCCGCCAGTGCTGCAAGGCCTGAGCCTGGACATTCGCGCGGGCGAGGTGGTGGGCATCGTGGGGCGCTCGGGCTCGGGCAAAAGCACTTTGACCAAGCTGGTGCAGCGCCTCTACAGCCCCGAGGCCGGGCGCGTGCTGGTGGACGGCATCGACATCAGCCTGATAGACGCCGCCCAACTGCGCCGCCAAGTGGGCGTGGTGCTGCAAGAAAACCTGCTGTTCAACCGCAGCATCCGCGAGAACATCGCCATTGCCGACCCCGCTGCGCCGCTGGAGGCGGTGATTCAGGTCGCCACCCTGGCCGGCGCGCATGAATTTATCAGCGAGCTCGCCGAGGGCTACGACACCCTGGTGGGCGAGCAAGGCGGCAGCCTGTCGGGCGGTCAGCGCCAACGCGTGGCCATTGCCCGCGCGCTGTTCACCAACCCGCGCATCTTGATACTCGACGAGGCCACCAGCGCGCTGGACTACGAAAGCGAAGCCATCATTGGCCGCAACATGGCCAAGATATGCCAGGGCCGCACCGTGCTCATCATCGCCCACCGGCTGTCTGCGGTGCGCAATGCCCATCGCATCATCGTGATGGAGCGCGGCCAGATTGTGGAAGCAGGGCCGCACGATGTGCTGGTCAAAACGCCCGGCGGCTTGTACGCCCACCTGTGGGCCATGCAAGACGGCTCGTCTGGCGGTGGCGCGCACGCCGCAGCCCCCAGCGCCGACCGCCCGCAGCATGCGCCCGCCGTATCGCGCGGCCCCAGCGTTTCTGCCTAAGCCCGCTGGCCCGCCCCGTACAAAAACCGCCACCCTATGTCCACCCCGATCGCCACCCCCTTGCCCCCAGCGCCGCCGCACCCTGTGCGTGAACTGCTAGGCCGTTACCGCGCCGTGCTGGCCGCCGCCTGGGCGCACCGTGCCGAACTGGCTGGCCCAGCGCGCTTGGCCGATGAACTGGCGTTTTTGCCGGCTGCGCTCAGCCTGCAAGAAACGCCGGTGCACCCCGCGCCCCGGCGCTTTGCGTACCTCATCATGGGCCTGTTTGTGCTGGCTTTGCTGTGGTCGGTGGTAGGCGAGGTGGACATCGTGGCCGTAGCGCCGGGCCACATCATCGTGTCAGACCGCACCAAGGTCATCCAGCCGCTAGAGCCCAGCGTGGTCAAAGCCGTGCTGGTGCGCGACGGCGACACCGTGACCGCCGGGCAACTGCTGGTGGAGCTGGACCCCACGCTCACCCAGGCCGACCAGCGCAGCCTGCAAGAGCAACTGCAAGCCGCCACCGCAGAAGCCCTGCGCGCCCAAAGTCTGCTGCAACTGCTCGGCGAGCAGCGCAGCCTGCCCCAGGCCCTGGCCGCCCTGGCCTCAGCCGCACCGTCGCCCGCAGTGGCTAGCGCCTGGCAAAGCCAAACCCAGGCCGAGTGGCAAGACATCAGCGCCAAGCTTGCCAAACTGGCTGCAGAGGCCGCCCGCCGCCAAGCCGAAATAGGCACGGTGAACGAGAACATCGCCAAGCTTGAAGCCACCGTGCCCATGGCCAAAACCCGCGAAACCGACTACAAAAAACTGGTGGACCAAGGCTTTGTCTCCGGCCACGCCACCCAGGACAAAACCCGTGAACGTGTGGAGCTGGAAAGCGACTTGGCCACCCTGCGCGCCCGCCTGCGCGAAGCCCAGGCCGCCGCCCTGGAAACCCAGCAAGCCACCCAAGCCCTGCGCGCCGAAACCCTGCGCAACCTCAGCGACCGCTTTGCCCAAGCAGACACCAAAGCAAAACAACTCAAGGCCGACAACGCCAAAGCCGACCAACGCAACCAGCAAACCCAGCTGCGCGCCCCAGTGGCAGGGGTGGTGCAGCAACTTGCGGTGCACACCGTGGGCGCGGTGGTCACCAGCGCGCAGCCGCTCATGGTCATCGTGCCTGCGACCAGCCACATCATTGCCCAGGTGGACATTGCCAACCAAGACATTGGCTTCGTGCAGGTGGGCCAGAGCGCAGAAATCAAGCTAGAAACCTTTTTGTTCACCAAATACGGCACCGTGCCCGCCACCGTGCGCACCGTGTCCGCCGACGCCGTCACGGATGAAAAGCGCGGCAGCCTCTACCCCACCACGCTGGAGCTGGCACACGCCGACATGCTGATAGACGGCAAACGCATGCCCTTGAGCCCCGGCATGAACATCACGGCCGAGATCAAAACCGGCAAGCGGCGATTGATCGAGTTTTTGCTTAGTCCGGTGCAAAGGGCAGGGCGGGAGAGTTTGCGTGAACGCTGACTATGCACATTGCTACGCTGTACCAAAAACTGGATTTAGCTATGCAAACTGATACGCAAACAGCCTATTTGAGACGCCAGGCCGTCATCGTTGCCAGCGCCGGACGGGACTTTATCAGCCATGTTCCGCGGGTCGGGCCGCTAGACGTGGGTGTGTTCCGTGCGCTGGCAAGCAGCGGTGTTCCCATGGTGTTGGTTGGCATGCTAGATGCCTGGCCTATTTCCGCGCTGTCTAGGTCACAACTTGTACAAGGGCTGGGCCATGTGCCTGTTAACGCCCGCGTCGGCGACTACGTCAGCACGGCTTTTTCGGACAAGCGCACATTGCAGGCCATGACGCTGGCCGAATACTTGGGTGACATAGATCAGCACTCCGCAGGTCTGCCAGCTTACTTAGGCAACCAAGTCATCCCGGAGATCACAGCGCTGTGTCACTGGCCTGCATATTTTGAAAAACCGGTAGCTCCCCGCATCTGGCTCGGCCCTGCTGGCACGGTCACCCCTTTGCATTGTGACTACGACGATAACCTGCTGGCCCAGGTCTGGGGACGCAAGCAACTGGTTCTCTACCCCCCGCACCACGCGCCCTACTTGAACCTGCGCGAGTGCAATCCTGTTTTATTTGCATCCGGTTGGAACCCTGAAGCACCTGACCTGGGCGCGATGCCCATGGCCCGCTACGCCACACCCATTCAATGCGTGCTGAAAGCGGGCGAAATGCTATTCCTTCCGGCAGGCTGGGTTCACCACGTTAGGGCGCTTGATTTTTCCTTGTCCATCAATCTGTGGTCCAAGGACATTCCGTTCTCAGTCCGTCACCTTATTGGAGGGGCTACCCAATGAGTCAGTCCTTGATACCAGCCGCCACATTCGCTGCGCCACCCACCGGGACCCTTCCCGGTTACCCCCCTGCTGGTGGTGGCGATCAAAGCGTTCGCTCCAGCCCGCAGTGGCGCGCTCTGCGCAACGCCATTGTTGCGAAGGCGGTGCGCTTCGCCGACAACGTGATTTTTGACTTTCGACTGCTGCTTACCGACCCCGTATTTGCGCGCCAGGCAGGCCGCTTGATGTGGGAGCTGATAAGGTCGTACAAGCCCCAAGTCTTGGTCGGCCCTGGTTTCGGTGCTGCCCCGTTGTTGTTTTCGATTGCAGCGGTAGCGCTTGACGACGGTGTTCACCTACCTATCCTGATGGTGCGTGACCAACGAAAAGGGCACCACCAAAAAAAATGGGTAGAAGGCCAGCGCCAAGCTGACCACACCCGCGCCGTCATGGTGGACGACTTTATGAGCGCGGGCTCTGCGCTGCCGCTGGTCGAACAGGCTTTGCGCGCCGACGGGCATGTGCTAGATGTGGTTGCGCTCTCCTTGTTTTTTGATATGTGGCAACCGCTGGGTTCACGCCAAATCTCTACGTCGCGCATGCCTGTCTTATCGCTGTTCACGCGGCATGACATCGGCCTTTCGCGCGACTGCTTTGACGCAAAGCCGCCAAAGATGGTGGGCAGCTACCCTGCCTTTATCGGTGCCGACCCGCTTTGGTGGCGCTACGCGCTCAACACAAAAACGGCCTATCCCCTGAAGTGCGCTCCAGCCATTGCCGACGGCGCGGTCTACGTCGCAGACGACCACTGTCGTTTGTGGTGCTTTGATGCACTCACCGGCGAAGTGCAGTGGTGCTACGAAAGCCTTGCCGACGCCCTCAAGGGTGTTGTTCAGCGCTTGCAAGTACTTGATGGCAGCGTGGTGTTTGGCTGCTATGACGGCACGCTGACCCGACTAGACGCCAGCAATGGCCGCGTTCAGTGGCGCTGGCAGTTGGATAGCCACATCCATGCCACGCCAGAGGTGGACCTGCCTGGCCAACGTCTGTTCATCAACACCGAGCAGTGGAACGACGGTGCACCCTTTGGCCACCTGATGGCTTTGGACTGGCGCACCGGCCGGGTGCTGTGGCGCTACGCCCATCCGTGGTGGCCACCGGGAAGTCCTGTCTATTCAGCACAAGAGGATATGGTGATTGCCACTTGCAATGACCAATCAGTAATCGCTGTTGACGCCCGCATGGGCCGTTTGCGGTGGCGCGAAGCAACGCGCGGACTGGTTCGGGGTAAACCCGTGGTACGTGGTGACTGCGTGCTACTGGCTACCGAAAAAGGTTGGCTGCAGTGCCTGGACCTGGCCACTGGGGCAAGCCGATGGGAAGTGCGTTATGGGCGCGGCAACATGCACCAGTTTTTGCACATCCATGGCAACACCGTACTGACGCTTGATGGCCAGTGGCACGTAGTCGCGTTTGACATAGCGACAGGATCCATCGTCTGGATGTCCCGCTTGCGCAGCGCGGGCAACTGGTGCCCGGTGGTCTGCGGGCGTTACTTGGCGGTCTTGTCGCGGGACGGGCATCTGGCCGTGTTTGACCCCGAACTCCACATCAAAGTCTGGGAAGGCAGCACAGGCATTGCCAGCAGCCAGCCACCAGCAATTGGGCGCTGCGGCAACGACTTGTTACTGGCCGTGGCCGGCAACAACCAGGGCCTAAAAACCTACCGAATCCATTCTCACTACACCGCGTCGCTATGACTGACCTACCTATGAGAGACACCATGATTAACGAGCTAGCAGACTCCAGCTTCAACTCCGCGCTGCTTGAGGCGCCGCACGCAGTGCAGGTGCCGCAGTGGGTAATCGTTAGCCAAGTGAAGTCACACCGGGTGGTGTACTTCACCGACGACCCCAGCTACCAGCCGCCCATGGACGCCGACTGGTACTACTGCAGCCCCTACAGCGGCGGCTTGCCCACAGGAATGACCCTGCGCAACTGCTGGGGCTGGCGTTTTAACGGCGCGGTTTTCACCGACGCACGCGAGCCCGAGAAAAAGTCTGCCGAAGACAGCCTGCTGGAGAGCAATCGCAAAGCCTTGCTCAAGCTACTGGGTGAAAAAATTAACGCCATCCGCGAGCCCTTTTTGCCAAGCTGCCAAGGCGGCGACGCGGTGCGTCAAAGCAAATTGCGCGAAGCCAAGGCTTACCAGCTACTACAAGCCAGCCCCGCCCCCGACAATTTGCCGTTGAATACTGGCGCGCAGGCCGGTGCAGGGGTGGACGACGCTTACTCGCTATTACACGCCGTGGCCACGGCCAGAAACATCAGCCTGCTGCAAGCCGCTGACTTGATCATTGCCAAAGCGCAAGAAACCCAGCGCGTAATGCTAGAGACCGAGCGCTTTAGAGAGTCCCTCACTCAGGCCATACAAATCTCAAGTACCCAAGCGCAACTGAACCAAACCCGTAGCTGGCTGCTTGACCAGATATACCCCGCTTTATCGCGCGAGTTCAAGTTCCATGTTGACCAGATAGAACCTATCGCACTGGACAAGCCACTGGGCCAGACTCACCGTGTGCATGAGATAGCCCGCCTCAAGGCGCAGCTGCGCGAAGCTATCAATGCCCAACGTGCAGCCCTGCGGTCGGACTACATTCAAAACGACGAAATTCGCAAACATAAAGCCCAGTTGGCCCGCGCGGTACTGCACAACGGCGGCACAGCGCCGCAAGGTATAGACGCCACTGTTTTGCAAGATTACGCCCAGGCGCGGCAACTCAGCCTTGGCGATGCCGCCCAAGCCATCGTCAACTCCATGGCTGCTGCCGCAGAAGTACTGGCACGCACCGAAGCGCACAAAGACCGCATGCTGGCTCGCATAGACGCACTCAAAAGCATGGCCGACGTGCGCGACATCAGTGCCGAAATCAAACAGTTGGTGGACGCCGCGTGATGTTTTACCCGCAGCACCGATGGCAAAAAAGACGCGCTTGCGCCTCGCCTTGGTGGCCGAAACGACTACGGCAAAAACACAGACCTGCGGAACCACCGGTTTAGGACAGCTGTATCTCTGAACTTTTTAATCTAACTGAAAAGGAAATGAACAATGAGAATTAAAACGGCAACGATATCAAATTTCTACCCGCATTGGTCAGTGGCATTGTCGAGATATTTTATATTTCTTATAGTATCAATATTATCTGCATGTTCAACCCAACAGATGAACACACAGATTAAATCAAAATCAGCTCTGCCACTAAGCACCAAAGAGGTATTGCTTGTTTACGGCAAATTTCGATCCTTTGGTGCAAAAGGCCCTCAAACCTGGGATGAAAAAACAATCGACAAGTTTGACCGCGCGCTTGAAACGGCTGTATTCACGCAAATCCCCGCAGAGTTAACCAAAGCTGGTATTGAAAGCCAGACAGTTCCCGCAGCTGCACTCAATACCCTGCAGTCGGCTAAAAAGTCCACGCCTTTGGTATTTATTAGCCCATCGCGTAATGTTGTTACCTGCAACGGAGTTGGCGGATGCTGGCATCGAATGACTTTATCTGTCCGCTTGCTTTCTGCGGGTTCGAGACAAGAACTCTGGTCTACGGAAATTCCAGAACCATATTTCACTGATCTAAGCACTTACGCCCAACGGAGTGAGACATGAACCGCTGACCATGTGGTACAGAGCCCTGACCGTGTTGTTGATACTTTTTATTAGTGCTTTGTTCGTCAGCGCATGTACAACCAATGCCCGAAACTTCAAAGTTCAGCATGGTTTTTCTGTAGAAAATTATGGCGCATCAGATATTACGGATGTAATTATTAGATATGGCCCTGTAACTCAGACATTTTGTAAACCTGTCTGTCATCTCCCGCGTCCGCCTGCCCGAATTAGCGGCGGGGGCGTATGGTCTGCTTATATGCTGGTAGAGGATCAGATGCATATCACGTGGAAGACTGATGATGGTCTTGTGCATGTGGCCGTCGTTCCAATAAGGGAGCGCATCAAAGATTTGAGTAGGCTTAGCGTTCTGTCGCTTCAAATAGATAACGATAGTCTAAAGATTCTGCAATATCTTCGGTACTTAAATCCCACGATTTTAGAGTATGAAAAAATTAACATATATCCATAATTCACACAGGAGAAATTTATGTCAGACGAATACATCCTAGGTACAGCAACGCCCGATGCCATCGCAAACCTAGAGCGTTTACGCCAGCAGGCGTCACAAACCAAAACACCGGTTTTTGACTCTACCAATAAAAATAACAAAATGTTATTTTTTGCTTTTGACGGAACCGGGGACAATAAAGATAATGGGTCTCTTGGCGCCCCTTCCAATGTGGGGCGTCTGTTTGAATCGGCCCAGTCGGGGTTGAGGGCATCCAGCTCTGGTGACGCTTTTTATTACAAAGGTCCGGGCACCCAGGATGATCCAGTGTCACGGGTATTGGATGGTGCGACTGGCATGACAGTACCCCAAACTGTTGCCACCGCTTATCAAAATTTAGTCGAATATGCCAATCTAAATCCCGATACCATCCTCAGTATTGGTACGACAGGTTTTAGCCGCGGTGCAGCTACTGCGCGTGCGTTCATGAATGCGGTATATGAACAAGGCATACTGGACACCAGCAGTCGGGTCAGTCTAGGAATTGACCCACATACCAATGAAGAACGTTTTTCCTACACCAAGTATCTGGTTGAGCCGCATGAGGCGAAATTGGCTGTAGCCATGTTGTATGACACAGTTGCAACCGGTGTTGCGCGTGATGAGTCCTTAATGCGCATCCCTCCAGTTGAAGGCCTGAAGGTTTATCAATTGGCCGTGGTCGGCGCAATGTTAGAAGCGCGCCGGGAATTAAGCGACTTTGTCCCCATGTTGATACGCAAAGAGCACTAAACCTACATGAAAGTTATTTAGCGTGACTAATCGCAATTCAGATTTCTTGAGTGAAACCAATGAAAACTAAATCTCATAGCTTGCTAAAGCAATTTCCAATAGTGGTGGTCACTAATTTATTTTTTACTTTGTTATATTTTTTAATATTTTTCTTGTCGAATTGGTGGATAGTGACATTGGTGTCATTTTTAGTATTATTTTTTTTTGATTTTTTGTGCCATTGGTCTATTTAAAAAAATGTTAATCGCAAAAAATTTGCTGCTTTTAACTCCTTCAATTATATTTATATTGCTTGGCATTTGCAATGAAAAAAACTATTATTTTGGTTCACTTTTAGAATATGAGATTAGAAAATCTGAGTTTGAAAATGATATCCAGTTGTCGCTACGGCGAGGAATTTCAGTATCGAAACATAGATGGCCTGCTTGGAACTCGAATGCGATCGGCGGAAGATATTTTTTATATTCTGAAAAAGATATATCGCAGGGACTTCAAGAGGAGCGTATAAATTGTAATAAAACACAGACTTTTAAATTGGTAGATAATTATTATGTAGTTATTTATTTTAACTGTGGTGGTGCATTAGGCTAATTTTCAAAATTTTAAAAGGAGAATATTAATATGTCAAACTCATTTTCAAACCCGCCTGTAGTCACTGACCGCAGCGGAAGATCGGTCTCTGCGAAATGGCTAACAGATAATAACAATAATTTTATAATTGATCCGGTTACAAACGCCCCGTACATCGTACCATCCAATTTCAACTTGCAAAATTTTATCTCGTATTTTCAGAGTGCAGGTGAATATGCCAATAGTCTTTCTAATAATGTTGAGCGATCAGGTTTTGTTACAGGTGTTTTATTGGGATTCGCCCCTGGTTCGCAGTTTGATTTGCAAAGAAGCTACGATGGAATTGCTCCTGGATTTATGCAAGGCGGTGATAGGTTCGTGAGTGACTTTAGAGATACAGCCAGTTTTGTGTATGGCGTCGCGTGCAGTGCAATAGGTATTACTCAAACTGATTGTCTCCAGGCTGGTGGGATTGCCAAACTTGGAACCACATTATCGACTTTAGCCAACGGCAATTTTTCCCAAGTCGTGGGTAGTGCTTCTGATTGGTTTAATCCACCAGACAATGCTGCAAATATAAGAATCGGCTATTCTTATGTAGATACTGTGAAGCCAACGACACCTCCACCTCCATCGTTTGTAGTCGCTGAACAGCCTACTGATACCTCAACTCGGATTAGCGCCAACTACATCAACGACGCCAGCACCACCGATCATTTTGTAGTGATTAAGAGCGGTGGCAGTGTATGGGATGCCTGGGTGACTCAGAAGAATTCTCCGAACGGATTTTCTAGCTGGGAAGACTTTAAAGTTGCTGTGGCAACCTGCAATCCCAATATTAGCGATTTAAATAAGATTCCTGCAGGTCTAACCCTTTATGTACCGGAAAAGCAGGCGGACGGTTCAATCACCTATAACTATGCGAACGGCACCCGAATTAAGAATAACGATTCAACGGGCGAATACCTCATGGTTGTGCCAGACGGCAATGGTGGAACAGATGTTTACAGTAAAACCCTGAATGCGAATGGAAGTTTTGCAATCTCTCAAACCAGCACAAACCAAAGTGGTGAACAGACGTTTAACTACCAGGGTACGCAGGATGCCGTAACCGGCGATATCAAGCCCATTACTTCAACTTCAAAAGAAGATACGAACGGCGACGGACAAATTGACGGGATCACGACGGATAACGTGGATGAGCTCGGCGAGGAAGCTATCGACCAAAAAGACCTGAACAGCAACGGAGCGGTCAACGAAGAGACTGCAGCAGTGATCAGCGCTGACAAAAGCACCAGTGACACCACGATCACTACCGGCACCGGCACCATCCAAAGTAAAACCCACACCGACTACTTCTTTGACGAAAGCGGCGAGCAAAGCCGCATGGAAACCGTCACCACCGCCAGCGGCACGGTGCGCAGCACCTACGACAACGAAGGCAATTTGTTCAAAAGCGAGACCGTCAA
>CANFWT010000048.1 GCA_947450895.1 Comamonadaceae bacterium
ACCGGCGACAAGCGCACTTTTCCGGCGGACCAGTATGTGTTCATGGCCACGTCCATGGGCACGGTCAAAAAGACGCCCTTGGACGATTTCAGCAACCCGCGCAAGGTCGGCATCATTGCGGTGAACCTGGACGAAGGCGACTACCTGATTGGCGCGGCCATCACCGACGGCCAGCACGACGTGATGCTGTTCTCGGACGGCGGCAAGGCGGTGCGCTTTAACGAGGACGAAGTGACTGCGCACGGTCGCCAGTCGCGCGGCGTCAAGGGCATGAACCTCGAAGACGGCCAAAGCGTGATCGCCATGCTGGTGGCCGAAGACGAGCTGCAAAGCGTGCTGACCGCCACCGAAAACGGCTATGGCAAGCGCACCAGCATTACCGAATACACCCGCCACGGGCGCGGCACCAAGGGCATGATCGCCATCCAGCAAACCGAGCGCAATGGCAAGGTCGTAGCCGCCACGCTGGTGCACGCGGACGACGAGATCATGCTGATCACTGACCGCGGCGTACTGGTGCGTACGCGCGTTTCCGAAATTCGTGAACTCGGCCGCGCCACCCAAGGCGTGACGCTGATCGGGCTGGACGAAGGCTCCAAGCTCAGCGGCTTGCAACGCATTGTGGAAAACGACGCCAATCCGTCCGAGGCCACCGACGGAAGCGAAACGTCTGGCGGCAGCGCCGACGAGGGCGACGTCCCACCCCAAGCATAAGCCAGGCCTGCGGTGTGACGCGACCCTATAACTTTTCGGCCGGTCCGGCCACGATGCCGCAAGAGGTGCTGGAGCAAGCGGCCAGCGAAATGCTGGACTGGCCTGATGCCAGCGGCAAGCGCTGCGGCATGGGCGTGATGGAGATGAGCCACCGCGGAAAAGAGTTCATGTCGATCTGCGCCCACGCAGAAAACACGCTGCGCAGCCTGCTGGCGATTCCTGAACACTTCAAGATTTTGTTCATGCAAGGCGGTGGTTTGGCCGAGAACGCCATCGTCCCGATGAACCTAAGTGGCCGGCGCGCGCAGCCGGGTCAGCGCGGCCAGACCGACTTTGTGGTGACAGGCAGCTGGAGCCAGAAGTCTTTGCTCGAAGCCAGCAAATACAGCGACACCCATCTGGCCGCCAGCAGCCAGGCGTCGGCCTTTACTGACATTCCCGCTGCCGCCACCTGGGACCTCCGCCCAGGCGCCAGTTACGTGCACATTTGCAGCAACGAAACCATCCATGGCGTCGAATTCCAAACCCCGCCCGACCTCAAGGCGCTGGGGTCGGATGCAGCCTTAGTGGTTGATTTTTCGTCACAAGTGGCATCGCGCCCCGTGGACTGGAGCCGCGTGGGGCTGGCGTTTGGCGGCGCGCAAAAGAACCTGGGACCTGCCGGATTGACGCTGGTTGTGGTGCGGGAAGACCTTTTGGGCCACGCCCTGTCCATTTGCCCCAGCGCCTTTAACTACCAAACCGTGGCCAACAACGGCTCCATGTACAACACGCCGCCCACCTATGCCATTTACATGGCCGGTTTGGTGTTTGACTGGCTGCAGCGCCAGGGCGGCATTGCGGCCATCGAGGCGCGAAACATTGCCAAAGCGCAGGCGCTCTACCATGCCATTGACACCTCTGGCCTGTACGTCAACCACGTAAACGCAGACTGCCGTTCGCGCATGAACGTGCCCTTTTTCTTGCGCGTTGAGGCCTTGAACGAGGCGTTTTTGGCTGGGGCCGCGGACGCGGGCTTGCTGCAACTCAAAGGCCACAAGTCCGTGGGCGGTATGCGAGCCAGCTTGTATAACGCCATGCCGCTCGCGGGTGTACAGGCACTAGTGGCCTACATGCAGGACTTTGAACGCCGCCACGCTTAAGCCATCAAAAAGAAGAATACCGGATGACAAAAACACTTTCCGACCTGCGCATTCAGATTGACGCCCTGGACCTGGAACTGCTCGCCCTGCTCAACCGCCGCGCGGGCTTGGCGCACGAAGTGGGCGAGCTCAAAAAAGGCGAAGGCTCTGTGGTATTTCGGCCTGAGCGTGAAGCGCAGGTGATCGGTAATCTGCAGCAGGCCAACGCACAAACCCGCAATAGCGGCACCCTCAAGCGCGAAAGCGTGGCCTTCATCTGGCGCGAAATCATGTCCGCCTGCCGCGCCCTGGAAGCGCCCCAGCGCGTGGCCTATCTGGGCCCGGCGGGCACGTTTAGCGAAGAGGCTGCGCTGCGCTTCTTTGGCTCCAGCATCACCCATGTGCCTTGCGGCAGTTTTGACGAAGTGTTTCAGGCCGCCACTGCGGGTTCGGCCGAATTTGGCGTGGTCCCGGTAGAAAACAGCACCGAGGGCGTGGTCACCCGCTCGCTCGATTTGCTGCTGACCACGCCGCTGCACATCGTGGGCGAGATCAGCCTGATGGTGCGCCACCACTTGCTGCGCGCCAGCAACGCGCTGGACGGCATTGAAGTGGTGCTGGCCCACCCCCAGGCGCTGGCCCAGTGCCAGCAATGGCTGACCACCCACTTGCCCCACGCCGAGCGGCGCGCGGTGTCGAGCAATGCCGAAGGCGCCCGCCTGGCCGCCACGCAACCCACTTGGGCAGCGATTGCCAGCGAGCGCGCCGGAGCCACTTTTGGCCTGCACTTGGCCGCGCGCGCCATTCAGGACGACGCCTTCAACCGCACGCGCTTTGTGGTGGTGTGCCTGCCCGCCACCCTGCCCGCCCCCGAGGCCAGCGGGCGGGATTGCACCAGCCTGGTTGTGTCAGTCCCCAACCGCCCCGGCGCGGTGCACGACATGCTGGTGCCACTCAAACAGCATGGCGTCTCCATGACGCGCTTTGAATCGCGCCCCGCGCGCTCCGGCCAGTGGGAATATTTCTTCTACATCGACCTGCAAGGCCACCCCTCACAGCCGCACGTCAAAGCGGCATTGGCTGATTTGCAAAACCTCTGTGCCTTTTACAAAGTGCTAGGCACCTACCCGCTGGCCGACTGACTTCAGGCTAAAGGCGCTGATACCGTGATGTTTGAACAATTGGGTTTGGTGGGCTGCGGCCTGATGGGCGGCTCGTTTGCGCTGGCGCTCAAGCGTGCCGGTTTGGTTCGCCACGTTGTCGGGTTTAGCCCTTCGGAATCGACACGCGAGCGGGCGCTGGCCATGGGCGTGGTGGACGCCGTGGCGACAACAGCGGCTGATGCAGCGCGCGGATCAGACCTGGTGCTGGTGGCTGTGCCGGTCGCCGCCACGCAAACCACCTTGACGGCAATCGCGGGTGTCCTGTCGGCTACGGCGCTGGTGATGGACGTCGGCTCCACTAAAACCGACGTGGTAGCCGCCGCCGAGCGCGCGTTGGGCCAGGCCATTGGCTGTTTCGTGCCAGCGCACCCGATTGCCGGCAAAGAAGTGGCAGGGGTGGTGCACGCCGATCCGACGCTTTACGCGAACTGCCAGGTCATTTTGACTCCCACCGCTGCAACCGGCGCCACGCAACTGGCCCAAGCCGACGCCGTGTGGCGCGCGCTGGGCTGCAGGGTGCGCCACATGTCGGCATCCGCGCACGATGCCGCCTTTGCCGCCGTCAGCCACCTGCCTCACTTACTGGCCTTTGCCGTGATGAACGCCATCGCCTCCCAGCCAGAAGGTGCCGATTTCCTGTCATTGGCCGGCCCCGGCTTTCGCGATTTCACCCGCATCGCCGCCAGCGACCCTCTGGTTTGGCGCGACATCTTGCTGGCCAACGCCGCCGAAGTTCATTCTCAAATTTCCAGTTTTCGCACGAGCCTGGATGCGCTGGAGCACGCCATTTCCCATGCCGACGCCGCTGGCGTCGAGTCCCTCATCCGCCAGGCCAGTGACGCACGCGCAGGCTGGAGCTTGGGCGCAACGCCCCCTACAAAGTAATGTTTTCTACCGCTTTTCTTGACCTTCCCCCGCTGCAAACTGCCAGTGGCACGGTAGCCCTTCCAGGCTCCAAAAGCATCTCCAACCGGGTGCTGCTGTTGTCCGCCCTGTGCGAAGGCACTACCGTCGTCCACGACCTGCTGGACTCCGACGACACGCAAGTCATGCTGGCGGCATTGCGCCAACTGGGCTGCGGCGTGGAGGTTCAGGGCACCACCGTGACCATCACCGGCCTGGGCGGACGTGCGCAAGCCGACGCGCCGATTGCGTTTTTCATGGGCAATGCGGGCACCGCCATGCGCCCTTTGACCGCCGCGCTGGCGGTGATGGGGGGCGATTTCACCCTCTCGGGCGTGCCGCGCATGCACGAGCGGCCCATTGGCGACCTGGTGGACGCCCTGCGCTTGCTGGGTTGCCAGATTGACTACCTTGGAAACGAAGGCTTCCCGCCCCTGCGCATTGGCAAGCCCACACTCCAGCTCAACGCCCCCATCCAGGTGCGCGGCGACGTGTCCAGCCAGTTTCTCACTGCCTTGCTAATGGCGCTGCCTTTGGTGTCGCAAGACCAGGACATCACCATCCAAGTGGTGGGCGAACTCATCAGCAAACCCTATATCGACATCACGCTCAATCTGCTGGCACGCTTTGGCATTGCGGTGCGTAACGACGCACACAGCGCCTTTGTCATTCCCCGAGGCAGCCGTTACCAGTCGCCGGGCAGCATCCATGTGGAAGCTGATGCTTCGTCAGCCAGCTACTTTATTGGCCTGGGCGCCATCGTCTCAGGCCCTGGCATTCGCATTGAAGGCGTGGGCGCGGACTCGATTCAGGGCGACATCCGCTTTGTAGAGGCCGCGCAAAGCATGGGCGCGGTGGTGGCAAAAGGCCCGAACTGGCTGCATATTTCGCGGGGGCAATGGCCGTTGCGCGCCATTACCGGCGACTTCAACCACATCCCCGACGCGGCCATGACGCTGGCGGTGATGGCGCTCTATGCCGATGGCCCGAGCGAGCTGCGCAATATTGCCAGCTGGCGCGTCAAAGAAACCGACCGCATTGCCGCCATGGCCACCGAGCTGCGAAAGCTCGGTGCGCACGTCGAAGAAGGCCCGGACTGGTTGCGCATCCACCCGCTGAGCGCCGAAAACTGGAAACCCGCCAGCATCCACACTTACGACGACCACCGCATTGCCATGTGTTTTTCGCTGGCGGCCTTCAACCCGGCGGGTTTGCCGGTACGTATCGAAGACCCTAAGTGCGTAGGCAAAACCTTTCCGGACTATTTTGAAGCCCTGTTTGCGGTGGCCCAGGCCGCGCCAAGTGTTATTCCGGTGCTGTGCGTGGACGGACCCACGGCGTCGGGCAAGGGCACGCTGGCTTCCACTTTGGCCGCACAACTGGGCTACCACTTTTTGGACTCTGGCGCGCTTTACCGCATCACTGCCTACGCTGCCCTGCAAGCTGGATTGGCGCTGGACGAAGCGCACGCCGACGCCATCGCTGCGCTGGCTGCCACGCTGGACATTCGCTTCGAGGGCGAGCGCGTCTGGCTGGGGGCGCAAGACATCAGCGAGGCGATTCGCACCGAGCAGGCCGGCATGAATGCCTCAGCGGTGTCCAGCCTGGGTGCGGTGCGCGCGGCGCTTATTGACTTGCAACACAGCTTTCGCCGACTGCCCGGTCTGGTGGCCGACGGGCGCGACATGGGCACGGTGATATTTCCGGACGCCACGCTCAAGGTCTATCTGACTGCCAGCGCCGCCTGCCGCGCGCAGCGGCGCTACAAACAATTGATTGCAAAAGGGGTTTCGACTACACTCGACACTCTTTGCGCGGACCTGGAGTCTCGCGACGCACGGGACTCCTCCCGCGCTGTGGCTCCCCTAAAGCCCGCGCAAGACGCTGAACTGCTGGACAACTCTGCGTTAACGGTCGAATCGTCCGTCACGCAGGTGCTGAACTGGTGGCAAAGCAGGCAGCCTTTTTTAACCACTGCGGTGGAATAAAGGGGCTGGCGTCAGAAGCCCAGGGCCGCATTGGCCTTGGCAAGGTCCCCAAGACTCCCTTCGCGCTGCATGCGCATGGTCTTGGGGTTCAACAACTTAACCCCGCGGTTTTATTTCCGCACACAGCATGTCCGAATCTTTCGCAGACCTATTTGAAGAGTCACAAAAAGCCTCTGAAACCCGCATTGGTGAAGTCGTTACCGCCGAAGTCGTTCGCATCGAACACAACTTCGTCGTCGTCAACGCTGGCCTGAAGTCGGAGGCGTATGTGCCTTTGGCCGAGTTCAAGAGCGACAAAGGCGAACTCGAAGTTCAAGTAGGTGAATTCGTGTCCGTGGCCATCGTCGCCATGGAAAACGGCTACGGCGACACCATCGTCAGCCGCGACACCGCTAAGCGCCTGGCTTCGTGGATGTCCCTGGAAAAATCGCTGGAATCCGGCGAATTTGTCACCGGCACCACCAGTGGCAAGGTCAAGGGCGGCCTGACCGTTTTGGTCAACGGCATCCGCGCATTCTTGCCCGGCTCCTTGGTTGACACCCGCCCCACCAAAGACTTGTCTCCCTACGAGAACAAGACCATGGAATTCAAGGTCATCAAGCTCGACCGCAAGCGCAACAACGTCGTGCTGTCACGCCGCGCTGTGGTGGAAGCCTCGATGGGTGCCGAGCGCGCCAACCTGATGGCGACCCTGAAAGAAGGTTCTGTGGTGCACGGTGTGGTGAAAAACATCACCGAATACGGCGCATTTGTGGACCTGGGCGGCATCGACGGCCTTTTGCACATCACCGACATGGCATGGCGCCGCGTTCGCCATCCTTCCGAGGTGGTGACGGCTGGTCAAGAGATCACCGCCAAGATTCTCAAGTTTGACACCGAGAAAAACCGTGTCTCGTTGGGTCTCAAGCAAATGGGTGATGACCCCTGGATGGGCGTGAACCGCCGCTACCCCCAGGCTACCCGCATGTTCGGCAAGATCACCAACATCGCCGACTACGGCGCATTTGTGGAACTCGAGCCCGGAATCGAAGGCCTGGTCCACGTGTCCGAGATGGACTGGACGAACAAGAACATTGCACCTTCCAAACTCGTGGCCCTGGGCGACGAGGTCGAAGTCATGGTTCTGGAAATCGACGAAGACAAGCGCCGCATCTCCTTGGGTATGAAGCAATGCAAGGCCAATCCTTGGCAAGAATTTGCGCAAAACACCAAGCGTGGTGACCGCGTCAAGGGCCCGATCAAGTCGATCACCGACTTTGGCGTGTTCGTGGGCCTGGCAGCAGGTATTGACGGTTTGGTGCATTTGTCCGACCTGTCTTGGAACGAAACCGGCGAAGCCGCCGTGCGCGAGTTCAAAAAGGGCCAGGAAGTCGAGGCTTTGGTCTTGGCTGTGGACGTGGACCGCGAACGCATCAGCTTGGGCATCAAACAGCTCGACTCCGATCCGTTCACCACCTTCACTGCGATCAACGACAAGGGCCAGGTTGTTACCGGCAAGGTCAAGACCGTGGACGCCAAGGGCGCTGAGATTGATCTGGGTGACGACATCATCGGCTACCTGCGCGCCTCGGAAATCAGCCGCGACCGCGTGGAAGACGCCCGCAGCGTGCTCAAAGAAGGCGACGAAGTGACCGCTGTGGTGGTGAACGTGGATCGCAAGACCCGCAACATCCAGTTGTCCATCAAAGCCAAGGACGCTGCGGACCAGAACGAAGCCATGGCCAGCCTGAGCCAGTCTTCTGCCCGCGAAAACGCCGGCACCACCAGCCTGGGCGCCTTGCTGCGCGCCAAGTTGGACAACAACTAAGCATTCAACCGCTTTTTTGTAAGCTAGGAACGACCGGCTGCCTTGTGCACCGGTCGTTTTTTTGTGGAATCATCCCCCAAACCCATGACCCGTTCCGACCTTGTAGAAGAATTGGCTGCCAAATTCGTCCAGCTCACGCACCAGGACGCCGAATTTGCGGTGAAAGCCATTCTGGACGCCATGAATGACGCCCTGGTGCGCGGACAGCGCATCGAGATTCGCGGCTTTGGCAGTTTTTCCGTCAACCACCGCCCCGCCCGTATGGGCCGTAACCCCCGCAGCGGCGAGAGTGTGGCCATTCCCGAACGCCGCGTGCCCCACTTCAAGCCCGGCAAGGCGCTGCGCGAAGCGGTAGACCAGCACACCGTGGCGCAAATGCAGTCCGTGCCAGACCACAGCTAGTTCCCAGGCAGCCCGATAGAATCTGCCGGCCTCAAGGAACGCAATGAAAACACTCGTGTGGCTCGTACAGTGGTTGCTCAAAGCGGCCATTTTTTTCACGCTGTTTGCCTTTGCCCTGAATAACCAGAGCGATGTCACGGTGCATTTCTTTTTCGGCTACCAATGGACCGCGCCCCTGGTCATGGTGGTACTGATTACTTTTGCCGCGGGCCTCTTGTTTGGCGTGCTAGGCATGGTGCCGCGCTGGTGGCGCCAGCGCCGCGCGGCTTCGCAGGCACGCCAAGCGGCCCAGGCCGCCACTTCTGCCACCCCACCGGCCGCTGCGGCAACCGACACCGGCGCCCCACCCTATGGACTTTGACCCGACCCTCATCTTGATGGGACTGCCCGTGGCCTTTGTGCTGGGCTGGCTGGCGTCGCGCATGGACTTTCGCCAACTGCGCCTGGAAAACCGCCAAGCGCCCAAGGCCTATTTTCGGGGCCTCAATTTCCTGCTTAACGAGCAGCAAGACCAGGCCATTGACGCGTTTATCGAGGCAGTACAAAACGACCCCGACACGTCCGAGTTGCACTTCGCTCTGGGCAATTTGTTCAGGCGCCGGGGCGAATACCAGCGCGCGGTGCGTGTGCACCAGCACCTGCTGTCGCGCGGCGACATCAGCCGCGACGACCGCCACCGGGCCCAGCACGCGCTGGCGCTGGACTACCTCAAAGCCGGTTTGCTGGACCGGGCTGAAACCGCCTTGCTGCAACTTGAAGGCACCCGGTTTGAAGCCGAAGCGCGGCTTGCGCTTTTGGCAAATTACGAGCGCTCGCGCGATTGGGGCCAAGCGGCCGCCGTGGCGCGCAAGCTCGAAGACGCGGGTCAGGGTAGTTTTTCTGGCCGACTCGCGCACTACCTGTGCGAGCAGGCCGCGGCTCTGGCGGCTGCGCGTGATGTTATCGAGGCACAAGCGGTGTTGAGCCAAGCGATTGCACTGGCACCGAACGCAGCCCGCGCGCGGCTGGATCTGGCGCAACTGCAGTTCAACGGCGGCGAGGCAGCGCAGGCCCTGCGTACCCTGCTCGATGCCCTCAAAGCCGCACCCGGCGCCGTGGCCCTGATGGCGCAACCGCTGCGCCAGTACGCCCAGGCCTGCGGCACGCCAGCGCTTGCGCTGGAGCCTCTCAAAGCGGCTTATGCAAGCTTTCCAGCGCTCGACGTGCTGGATGCCATCGTCGCCATGGAGCGCAGCAGCGCCGCAACGCAAGACACGGCGCGTGATTGGTATGTGCGCCACCTACAAAATCACCCCTCATTGGTGGCCGCCGCGCAATGGATAGAGGGCGAAAAGCTCGAACATGAGCAGTTTCACCCCCAGGTGCAGCGCGCTTTGGACCATGCAGTCAAACCGCTTAAGCGCTACCGTTGTGCCGCCTGCGGCTTTGAAGCACAACAACATTTTTGGCACTGTCCGGGCTGTCAGGCCTGGGACAGTTACCCACCTCGACGCGTAGAAGAGTTATGAATCCAACCCAATCAACCAGTGCCCTAACACGGCCCATCAGCGCCGAACGATTGGCCGCCGCGCGCGTTTTGGTGGTGGGCGACGTGATGCTGGACCGCTACTGGTACGGCGCCGTAGACCGCATCTCGCCCGAGGCCCCGGTACCCGTGGTGCGCGTCACGCGCGAAGAAGAACGCAGCGGTGGTGCCGCCAACGTGGCGGGCAATGTCGCAGCGCTGGGCGCGCAAGCCGCGCTGCTGACTGTGGTGGGCGATGACGAGGCCAGCCACAAACTCGAAGCGCTACTGGCCCAAACCGGCATTCAAGCCCACTTTGGGCGCGATGCCGACCTCAAAACCACCGTCAAGCTGCGCATCATCGGGCGCCAACAGCAGCTTTTAAGGCTGGACTTTGAGAACACGCCCAAGCACGAAGTGCTGGCCAGCCAAACCGCCCAATTCAGCGAACTGATTGCCAACTGTGATTGCGTACTTTTCTCTGACTATGGGAAAGGCGGACTGGCGCACGTGGGCGACATGATTGCCAAGGCAGGCGCAGCTGGAAAGCCCATATTGATAGACCCCAAGGGCAGCGACTATTCGCGCTACCGCAAGGCCACCGCCATCACCCCCAACCGGGCCGAAATGCAGGAGGTCATCGGCCCCTGGAGCAATGAAGAGGAGTTGCGCACCAAGGCCCACGCCCTGCGCCAGGAACTGCAGCTTGACGCGGTGCTGCTCACCCGCAGCGAAGAAGGCATGACCCTGTTTGACGCCCAGGGCGAGCTGCATGTGAGCGCCCAGGCGCGTGAGGTATTTGATGTCACCGGCGCGGGCGACACCGTGATCGCCACGATGGCTGCCCTGGTGGGCGCCGGGTTTACGCTGCGCGAGGCGCTGCCCTGGGCCAACCGGGCCGGCGGCATCGTGGTCGGCAAATTTGGCACCGCCACGGTGTCCTACCAGGAGTTGTTTGCATGACACGCATCGTGGTCACCGGCGCGGCCGGTTTTATTGGCAGCCGCATCATTGCCGGGCTCAACGCGCGCGGCTTTGACGACATCATCGCGGTCGACGAACTGACGCAAGGCGACAAGTTCCGCAACCTGGCGGACCTGAAAATTGCCGACTACGTAGATGCGGATGCGTTTTACGGCGCCTTTGCCGATCGGGCTTACGGCCATGTGGAAGCGGTTTTTCACGAAGGCGCGTGCAGCGACACCATGGTACTTGACGGCAAGTACATGATGGAAAACAACTTCGAGACCTCCAAGCGCTTGTTCCACGCAGCGCAAGCCCAAGGCACGCGGCTCTTGTACGCGTCCTCGGCAGCCACTTACGGCGGCTCGGACACTTTCAAAGAAGAACCCGCGTTTGAGGCGCCGCTCAATGTCTACGGCTACTCCAAGCTCTTGTTTGACCAGGTGATGCGCCGCGAATTGGGCGCGCAGTTGCAGCAGGCAAAAACCCAGGTGGTGGGCTTTCGCTACTTCAACGTCTACGGCCCCCACGAGCAGCACAAGGGCCGCATGGCCAGCGTGGCTTATCACCAGTTTCATCAGTTCAAAAATGAGGGGCGCGTCAAGCTGTTTGGCGAATACGGCGGCTATGCGTCGGGTGCGCAGATGCGCGACTTTGTGTTTGTGGACGACGTGGTCGCGGTCAACCTGTGGTTTTTTGACCACCCTGCGCAAAGTGGCATCTTCAACCTCGGCTCTGGCCGCGCCCAGCCTTTTAATGACGTAGCCTGCGCGGTGGTCAACACCTTGCGCGCGCAAGACGGCCACGTGCCCCTGGCGCTGGAAACCATGGCCACCATGGGCCTGATCGAGTACATCCCCTTTCCCGAAGCCTTGCGCGGCAAATACCAGTGCTACACCCAGGCCGACCTGCGCGCGCTGCGCGCTGCCGGTTGCGACCACGCCTTTGCCGACGTGGCCACCGGAGTGGGCCGGTATGTGCAATGGATGTCTACCCACGCTTAAGCGAGAGCCCCCCATGCGCCTGCACCGCCTTTTGACCGGAGCACTCGCCAGCCTGCTGGCTGTCGCGAGCTTTGGCGCCACCGAGGCCAACCAGGCCACCGAAGCCGAACTCGACAGCATCAAAGGCCTGGGCCCGGCCAGCACCGCGCGCATATTGCAAGCGCGCGAACAAGCCCCGTTCAAGGACTGGGCAGATTTCATGCGCCGGGTCAAAGGATTCAAAGCTGCGAGTGCAGCGCGGCTGTCTGAAGCGGGGTTGACGGTCAACGGCGTGGCCTTTGAGCAGTCACCCAAAGCCAAACCCTGATTCCATCACCGCCCGAAGGACTCGCCCGAATGCCATCCGTCATCGCCATTTGTATCGGCGCCTGCTTGGGCGCCCTGGCGCGCTGGCGCTTGGGGCTTTGGCTGAATCCGCTGGTGGTGCCCGGCACCGCCCTGCCCTTGGGCACGCTGGCGGCCAACTGGATAGGGGGCTATTTGGTCGGATTGGCGGTCGCCCTGTTCCAGGCGCTGCCGCAGCTCGACCCAGTATGGCGCCTGGCGCTGATTACCGGGTTTTTGGGAGCGCTAACCACCTTTTCCAGCTTTTCCGCCGAGGTGATCGCCATGCTGGGGCAGCAAAAGTACGCGCTGGCGCTGGGCACGGCGGCGCTGCATTTGTTTGGCTCGCTGCTGCTCACGGTGGCGGGCATGCGCACGCTGGGCTATTTTTTGCCGGCGCACTGACCGATTGTTGACCCAGCCTCGCATGCGAATGCGCTGGCACAGCGCTCACTGCGCGAGCAGTCTGCGCGCTTGGTACGCGCAACGCCAAGATTTCTAGCACGTGGGTGCGGACGCTCAACGGCCTGACAACAGAAATCAAAAAATGATTGCACTAGCCATACAGTGCAATCATTGAAGTCAACTATCCCGAGGAAGCATCAATGTCATCCATCACCGTCCGTAACTTGCCCGAGGAGACGCACCGTGCTTTGCGGGTACGCGCCGCGTTGGCCGGCAGAAGCACCGAGGCTGAAGTCCGGGCCATTCTTGAAAGCATCGCGCGGCCCGAGGGGCGCATCAAGCTGGGGTCCCTGCTGGCTGAAATTGGCCAGCAAGCAGGGGGTTTCGATCTTGAGATTGAGCGCGACAAGTCACCCACCGAACCAATGCGCTTTGAATGATTCTGCTCGACACCAAGGTCATCTCGGAGCCGCTCAAACTCAGCTGTGATGCGGGAGTATTGAAGTGGATCGATGCGCAAATTATCGAAACGCTATACCTGTCGGCCATTAGCTTGGCCGAATTGCGCTTTGGCATTGCGGCGCTGGCGCCGGGCAAACGAAGAGACACGCTCCACACCAGCCTGGAGCAACGCGTCGTGCCTTTGTTCGCTGGCCGCATCCTGCCCTTTGATGCAGCGGCGTCCGAAGCCTACGCAGCCATTCGGGCCCTTGCCCGAAGCCAGGGAAAAGCGATTGCACCCGCAGACGGCTACATCGCCGCAACGGCCACCAGCCACGGTTTGATGGTGGCGACACGAGACACCGCACCGTTTGAAGCGGCAGGTCTGACGGTGATCAACCCCTGGAATACGGCACCCTGACGGGTTGGAAACATTCCGCCGGTTTGGGCGCGCAGCCTCGGGTGGCAGCGGTCTATCAACCCGGTGACTAAAGCGGCAGCACCTGCCCTATATCCGGCGCCTCCAGCCAAGCGGCAAATTCGTCGGCCAGTTGCTGTGCGGCGCTGGCGGCTATGGTCCAGGCTTTGACGCGGCTGGCCAGGTCGTTGCCGTAGCGCGAAAAGTCGGTGCGGTCGGGCAGTTTGCCGTTCGGCAGACTTTGCACCCAATCCGCGCGCGGGGCGAGCACCACCATGGAATCCAGTGCCGAAGTGGCCCGGTGGCGGGATTTGAGCGACTTGTCCAGCCAACCCGGCACCACGGCTTGCTGAAAGTGCGGGTAGAGCACGATGCCTGCGCCCACCTCCGCGTTTTCCGCCGCACCATCGCCGGCCCGGTGCGCAGCGCCAGGCAACCCGGCGTAGCGCAAATGCAAGTGGTAGTCGGTAATACCGCCGTCCCAATACGCCCCCAGCGGCGCGCCCGCGATGTCATGCACCGCCTGCAATACAAAAGGAATCGAGCAGCTGGCCTGCAGCGCGGCCATGAAATTGCCCTCGTTCAGAGCGCACTGCAGGGTGGCAAAATCGTCGGTGGCAAAGGGCAGCGGAGCGCTCTGGGCTGAAAACACCACCCGTTCCAGCCAAGCGCCCAAGGCCCGGCGCTGCACCGCGTTGCTGATGAAGGCGGCGGCGTAGCCCACGGGCGTCCACAGCGGGTGCTCGCGGCGCAACAAGCGGCGCCCGTGCGAGGTCATGATGTGCAACTGGTAACGCGGGTGGCCCAGCACCTCGCCTATACGCCCGCCGTAAAACTGCTGCAGGCTGTGGCCAAACTGCGCGCTCACTTGCTGCGCTGGCACCCGGGTCTGGCCTGCGGGCAGCTCGTAATGCTGGTGGATGTAGTCGCGCTCCAGGCGCTCAAACGCCGCAACCGCGTTGTCTAAACAGGCCGTGGCCATGCGCCAGGCGCCAATGGAGGCGCCCACCAGCGCCACTGGCTGGCTGCTTTGTGGCAGCCATTGGCCAAAGATAAAGCGGTCCAGCGGCCCCAATATCAAGCCTTTGGGTCCGCCTGCGGCTGCCGGAATCACGCCCACATGCGCGGGCGATAGTCCGTGCGCCGCCAAGTGCGCACGGGCACGGGGACCGGCATAAATTTGCAGTGCGCGCATTTGCATCGCCAACCCTTATTTGCGCAAACCCTGCAACTTAGAAAACGCCGACGCCATGGCGCTAGGGCCTTGAGGCTCGGGCGCGCGCTGGCTTGGGCGATGTTGGGGCCGCTGGTCACGGCTGGCGCCTTCAAAGCGGTTGTCGCGCGGCGCGCCGCGTTCACCCGAGCTGCGCGGGGCCTCGCCCAGCTTCATGGTCAGCGCAATGCGCTTGCGGGCCACGTCCACTTCCACCACCTGCACTTTGACGATGTCGCCGGTCTTGACCACCTCGCGCGCGTCGCTCACAAACTTGTGGGCCAGCTGACTCACATGGACCAGGCCGTCTTGGTGCACGCCCAGGTCCACAAAGGCGCCAAAGGCGGCCACGTTGCTCACCGTGCCTTCCAAAATCATGCCTTCCACCAGGTCTTTGATGTCGTTCACGCCGTCTTGTAGGCGCGCCACTTTGAAGTCTGGGCGCGGGTCGCGGCCGGGCTTTTCCAGCTCGCTCAAAATGTCTTGTACCGTGATGACGCCAAATTTTTCATTGGCAAACAGCTCGGGGCGCAGGGTTTTGAGCATGTCGGCGCGGCCCATCAGCGCGGCAATGGGCGTGGCGGCTTTGGCAATGATTTTTTCCACCACCGGGTAGGTCTCGGGGTGCACGCCGGTCATGTCCAGCGGGTTGTCGCCCCCACGAATGCGCAAAAAGCCCGCGCTTTGCTCAAAGGTTTTGGCGCCCAGGCCAGCGACCTGGAGGAGTTGCTGGCGGTTGGCAAAGGCGCCATTGGCCTCGCGCCAGCGCACCACGGCCTTGGCCACCGTGCCCGACAAGCCCGACACGCGTGAGAGCAGCGGCACGCTGGCGGTGTTCAGGTCCACGCCCACGGCGTTCACGCAGTCTTCCACCACGGTGGCCAGGGTTTTGGCCAGTTCGCTTTGGTTCACGTCGTGCTGGTACTGGCCCACGCCGATGGATTTGGGGTCAATCTTCACCAGTTCGGCCAGCGGGTCTTGCAGGCGCCGGGCAATGCTGGCCGCGCCGCGCAGGCTTACGTCTACGTCGGGCATTTCCTGGCTGGCGTATTCGCTGGCGCTGTACACCGAGGCTCCGGCCTCGCTGACCACCACTTTGTCAACCGCGCCGCCGCCAGCCTTGGCCAGCAGCTTGATCAGGTCACCGGCCAGCTTGTCGGTCTCGCGGCTGGCGGTGCCGTTGCCAATGGCAATCAGGTTCACGCCATGGCGCTGGCACAGGGCGCCCAGGGTGTGGAGTGAGCCGTCCCAGTCCTTGCGCGGCTCGTGGGGGAAGACAGTGGCCGTGTCCACCAGCTTGCCGGTGGCGTCCACCACCGCCACTTTGACGCCGGTGCGAATGCCCGGGTCCAGGCCCATCACCACGCGCGGCCCGGCGGGCGCGGCCAGCAGCAGGTCGCGCACATTGTCGGCAAACACCTTGATGGCCACGCCCTCGGCGTCTTCGCGCAGGCGGGCAAACAGGTCGCGCTCGGTGGACAGGCTGAGCTTGACGCGCCAGGTCCAGGCCACGCACTTGCGAATCAAATCATCCGCCGCGCGGCCCTGGTGGCTCCAGCCTAGGCGCAGCGCAATGCGCGCCTCGGCCAGGGACACGACCGGGCCTTTGGGCTTGGCAGCACCGGCATCCGGCGCCGCCAGCGCAAACGCGGCGTCGGGAAGCACCAGCTTGGCGTCCAAAATGTCCAGCGCCCGGCCCCGAAACACCGCCAGCGCCCGGTGCGAAGGCACCCGACCAATCGGCTCGTCATAGGCAAAGTAGTCCCGAAACTTGGCCACCTCGGGCTGGTTTTCGTCTTTGCCCTCAATGCGCTTGCTTTGTAGCAGGCCCTGGTCCCACAGCCAGGCGCGCAGGTCTTGCACCACGGCAGGCGCTTCGGCCCAGCGCTCACTCAGCAAATCGCGCACACCGTCCAGCACCAGGGGCACGGTAGAAAAATCAGTTTGTTTGTCCTCGCCCTCTACCACCGGGCGCATGGGCACCACATAGGCCAGCGCCTCGTCTGCGGGCACCAGGTGCGGGTTGGCAAACAGCGCGTCGGCCAGCGGCTCCAGCCCGGCCTCGCGCGCCAACTGCCCCTTGGTGCGGCGCTTGAGCTTGAAGGGCAGGTAAATGTCTTCCAACTCCTGCTTGGTGGCGGCGGCCTCAATGGCGGCCATCAGGGCGGGCGTGAGCTTGCCCTGATCGTCAATCGCCTTGGCCACCACCAGGCGGCGGTCGCGCAGCTCGCGCAAATAGGACAAACGCGCCTCTAGTTCGCGCAACTGAATGTCGTCCAGCCCGTCGGTCACCTCTTTGCGGTAGCGGGCGATAAAGGGCACGGTAGCTCCCCCGTCCAGCAAGGCCACAGCGGCCTCGACCTGGTTGGGACGAACACGGATTTCTTGCGCGATCTGCGCGATGATTTTTTGCATGACAACCTAGCGTGAGCCAGCGCAAGGGCGGGGCTCGGGGAACAAATACGGGTGAGAAAAGGCCTGGCGCGACGGCGGCCACGCTTGCAATCAGCGCCGCAGTTTACTGCCCTGCGCCACCGGCCAGCAGGCGCTAACGCAGGGGCGGTATGCCAATTCCTCGACCCAGTCCTGGGTGCCAGCGCGCTTGCGCGGGCCCCTAAAATTCCCCGCCGTTATTGCGAAAACCATAGTCGCAATTAGGGCGCTTACCCCCTTGATGGGGAATACACTTTCCCGTCATTTCCAACCTATTTGATTCCTCACGGAGCACGCGCAAACATGGCCACATTTCCCCAAAGAGCCAAGGTCGTCATCATTGGCCAAGGCGGCATCGTCGGCGCCTCGGTGGTGCACCACCTGATTGAACGCGGCTGGAGCGATATTGTTGGCATCGACAAGTCCGCCATCCCCACCGACATTGGCTCCACGGCCCATGCCTCTGATTTTTGCTTCAACACGATGCACGATCAGATGACGATCTTTACCACCAAATACAGCATCGACTTCTATGACAAGCTGGGCCGTTACGAGCGCATAGGCGGCATTGAAGTGGCCCGCGTGGGAGACGACGAACGCATGGTCGAGTTGCAGCGCCGCGTAGCCTCGGGCAAGGCGTTTGGCAACCGGGTGGAAATGATCACCCCCGCCGAGGCCAAAGCTAAATTTCCGCTGCTTGAAGAATCCATGATTCAGGGCGCCCTGTGGGACCCGGACGCCGGTCTGGTCAAGCCCCGCTCGCAAATGGTGGCGGGCGAGTTGGTGGACGCCGCCGTGGCCTCGGGCAAATTGCAGTCCTTTGCCAACACCGCCTGCACCGGCCTGCGCATTGAGAACGGCCGTATCCAGGGCGTGGAAACCACCAAGGGCTATATCGCGGCCGACTACGTGGTGGTCTGCGCCGGCCTGTGGGGCCGCCTGATTGCGGGCATGGCGGGGGAAGACCTGCCCATCATGCCGGTGGACCACCCGCTCACTTTTTTCAAACCCTACCTCGAATTTGCCGGAACGGGCAAAGACATTGGCTACCCGCTCTTGCGCGACCAGGGCAATTCGGCCTATCTGCGCGACACGGGCGACCCAAAAACGCCTGAGGGCGGCCAGATTGAGTGGGGCTATTACGAAGAAAAAAACCCGCGCATGTGCCACCCGCGCGATTTGCTGGAAAAAGAACAGGCGCGCCTGAGCCCCTCGCAGCGCGATCTGGAGCTGGAGCAAATCATGGCGCCCCTGGAGCGCGCGATGGAACTCACGCCCATCCTGGCCGAGCTGGGCTACGACGACAAATACTCCTTCAACGGCTTGTTGCAGGTGACGACCGACGGCAACCCGTCGATTGGCGAATCCAGCAAGGTGCGCGGCCTGTGGTACGCCGAAGCCGTGTGGGTGAAAGACGGCCCCGGCGTGGGCAAGCTGGTGGCCGACTGGATGACCGACGGCACCACGCACCTGGACCACGCCCGCATTGACGTGGCGCGCTTCTACCCCTACCAGCAGCAAGAGCAGTACATCCATGACCGCTGCTACGAGGGCGCCTTCAAAATCTACAACCCGCCGGTGCACACGCGCGAGCCCTACAGCGCCGGGCGCGGCATCTTCAAGAGCCCGTTTTACGAGCGCGAAAAAGCGCTGGGCGCCTACTTCATGGAACTCAGTGGCTGGGAGCGCGCGCATGGCTACGCCAGCAACGAGCACCTGTTAGCCGTCTATGGCGACAAAGTGCCGGTGCGCGCCAACGAGTGGGACAACCGCCATTTCTGGCGCGTGTCCAACGCCGAGCATTTGAAGATGACGGAAGACGTGGGCATGATCAACGTCTCGCACTTCGCCGAGTTTGACGTGGTGGGCCCGGACGCGGCCGACCTGCTGGAATACATCTGCGTGGCCAAAGTGGGCGGCGATACGCCGGTGGGCAAAGGCATCTACACCCACTTTTTGGACGCCAAAGGCGGCGTGCGCGCCGACCTAACGGTGCTGCGCCTAGGCCAGGACCACTACCGTATCGTGGACGGCGCCGACGCTGGCCACCGCGATTTCACCTGGGTGCGCCGCATGGCGCAAGACCGCGGTGCGAACGTGACCGTGACCGACACCACCACCGAGTACGGCTGCCTGGGCCTGTGGGGTCCGAACGCCCGAACGACCATTCAGAAGATTGCCGACGAGCCCGAGGCCTGGACGCATGAAGCTTTTCCGTTTGCGGCCCTGCGCAACTTGAAGGTCAAGGGCGTGCCAGTGCTGGCGTTCCACATCTCGTATGTGGGCGAGCAAGGCTGGGAGCTGCACTTTAAATACGAAGACGGTTTGGCCCTGTGGGACGCGCTGTACGCCCTGGGCGTGACGCCCGTGGGCGTAGAAACCTACGCCAACAGCCGCCGCATGGAAAAAAGCCTGCGCCTGCAAAACGGTGATTTACTCACCGAGTACAACCTGTTCGAAGCCGATTTGGCCCGCCCCAAGGTCAAGGCCGCGGACTTCCATGGCAAGGTCGCGCACATGGCGTTCCGCGAGCGCGCGCACCAACCGGCCACGCTATGCACGCTGACCATGACCAGCAACATCGACAGCACCGGCGTGGCGCGCTACCCCGTGGGCATTTGCCCAGTAATGGACCCCGCCACCGGCGCCACGCTGGTCGACACGCTGGGCCGCCGCTCGTACACCACCAGCATCGCCTTTGGCCCAACCATTGGCAAAAACATTGCGCTGGCCTATCTGCCGCACGACTACTGCCAAGTGGGGCGCGAACTGCAGATTCAGTACTTTGCTGATGTTTACCCGGTCAAGGTGGAAGCCGTTGGGTACGGGTCTTTGTACGATCCGGAAAACACCAAAGCACGATCCTGATTGCGACAAGAAAAAAGCCGCCAAATGTTTCCATTTGGCGGCTTTCAAAATGTCCGATGGTCGGTGTGAAAGGATTCGAACCTTCGACCCCTTGCACCCCATGCAAGTGCGCTACCAGGCTGCGCCACACACCGAATCAGCTCTAAATTATAACCTGCAGACGCGCGAATTCTCTAATCGTCAATAAAGAGTAGTTCTCTAATTTGCAGTAGCTCGGACCGGATCTCCAACCAAAGTGGGGATGAAGTGTCGATTGAAGCAGCGGTGGAGATCGGGCCGGTTTCACGGCCGCTGCGTCCTGCTTCAGTGGCGGCCTGGGCCTCGTCGCCAATCGGCTCCAAGTCCGTTTGGAGGGCGTCCGAAAACTCGCCAAGTTCTTGCAGGCGGTTGCGCGCGCCGCTGATCGTAAAGCCCTGGTCGTACAGCAAGTCGCGGATGCGGCGGATCATCAGCACTTCATGGTGCTGGTAATAGCGGCGGTTTCCGCGTCGCTTCATGGGACGCAACTGGTTGAATTCCTGCTCCCAATACCGCAGCACGTGGGGCTTCACGCCGCACAACTCCCCCACTTCACCAATGGTGAAGTAGCGTTTGGAAGGAATAGACGGAGGAATTTTCTCCATTGAAATCAAAGAGGTAGACACAAAAGCGCAGAGACTACTCTAAGTGGAGGCAAGACGCAATGCGGGGCGGTACCAAAATTACGCAGATGCAATTTACCCTCCCAAGCCTGGTGGCGTTACCGGGTCGCCTTGAATCTGGTCTTTGAGCTTGTGGCTGGCATGAAAGGTAACGACCCGACGCGCCTCGATCGCAATGGCCTCTCCCGTGCGCGGGTTGCGACCCGGACGCGGCGCCTTGGTGCGTATCTGAAAATTTCCAAAGCCAGAAATTTTCACGTCCGTTCCAGCGACCAACTGGTCGGTAATCAGGTCAAAAAATGCATCGACCATGTCCTTGGACTCACGCTTGTTCAGGCCCAACTGCTCAAACAAGAGATCGGCCAGTTGCGCCTTGGTGACGGCGGCCGTTTCAAGGCTGTCTACGGAAAACTGCATAGCGTTTCTTCTTTGGGCGCGTGGATTGCGGGCATTCAAACACGCTGCTGCGCGCCTAAATCCTGTGCAAGTTGGTGCAAAACGGCCTTCACCGCCAGGTCGATCTGGTCTTCGGTCAGCGTTGCGTCGCTGGCGCTTAGCGTTAAACGGACAGCAAGGCTGCGTTGCGTCGCAGCGACTGCGCCACCATCGGCGGGCGCGGCTTTGGGCCGATAGACGTCAAACAGTTGCGCGCCTTGCAGCAGCCCGTCAGTAGCAGCCGCGTGGATCGATGCCATCAACGCCTGATGGCTTACCCCATCGGCCACCATAAGCGCGATGTCGCGCTGTACGGCCTGGAACTTAGGCACGGGCGCAAACACGGGAACGCGTGCTTGCAGCACTGCGTCCAGATCTAATTCAAACACTAGCGGTGCCTGCGACAGCTCATACGCCTGGCGCCACTGCGGGTGAAGCTCTCCCACATGGCCAACCAAGCGTCCGTTGAGCACGACCTTGGCGCAACGACCAGGATGCATTGCAGGGTGAGTACCGGGCAAGAACTCTGGCTTTAAAGGGGCAAAAAGCCCCTCCACGTCGCCCTTGACATCAAAAAAATCGACGCCAGTATCCTTGCGGCCCCATTGCAGCGCATCCACTGATCCAGAGGCCAAACCGGCCACCCGCATCGGCTGATCGAAGCCCTGCACCGTGGTGTCGGTGTTTTGCACCGCCGCATTGCGCAGAAAAACGCGACCGATCTCAAACACACGCACGCGCGGCGCCTTGCGCGCCTGGTTGAACTGCAACACTTGCACCAGTGAGCCAATCAGCGAGGAGCGCATCACGCTCATCTGGCTGGCAATTGGGTTTTGCAGCTTGATCGGCTGAAGGTTGCCCGCCAGCTCGCGCTCCCAGCGCTCTTCCACAAAGCTGAAATTGATGGTTTCCTGGTAGCCCATGGCGGCCAGCGCGCGGCGCACGGCAAAGGGGCTACGTTGTGCCTCCGAGCGCAGTTTGGCGGTAATCGGCCCCAGCGGCGGCGTGTGCGGCAACTGGTCGTAGCCCACCATGCGCGCCACTTCTTCAATCAGGTCTTCTTCGATCTGCAGGTCAAAGCGGAAAGTCGGCGGCACCACGGTCAAGACACCCTCGGCCTGGGCGACATCGAGCCCCAGAGCGCGCAAGGCGTCAAAACACTGCGACTGGGTCAAAGGCATGCCAATAATTTTTGCGGCGCGCGCCACCCGCAGCTGCACCGGTGCGGGCACAGGCATATGGGGCTGCTGGTCGTCAACCGGGCCGCACGTGGTGTCGGGTGTGCCACAAATATCCACAATCAGCCGCGTCAGGTGCTCAATATGCTCCACCGTGGACGCGGGGTCAACGCCGCGCTCAAAGCGGTGACCGGCATCGGTTGAAAAGTTAAAGCGGCGCGAGCGTCCTGCAATCGCCTTGGGCCACCAGAACGCAGCTTCCACATACACATGGCGCGTAGCGTCGGACACGGCGGTAGCGTCACCGCCCATGATGCCCGCCAGCGATTCGACCTGCTGCGCGTCGGCAATCACACCGACCTGGTCATCGACTTCGACCGTGTTGCCGTTGAGCAGCTTGATCTGCTCCCCCGCCCTGCCCCAGCGCACGTCCAGGCCGCCGTGGATTTTGTCCAGGTCAAAAATATGCGATGGGCGGCCCAACTCGAACATCACGTAGTTGGAAATGTCCACCAAAGCGGTCACGCTGCGCTGACCGCAACGCGCCAGGCGGTCCACCATCCATTGCGGCGTTTTGGCTTGCGGGTTGAGGTTGCGAATCACGCGGCCGGAAAAACGACCACATAAGTCCGGCGCGCTAACCGTGACCTTGACGGAATCGGCATTGCCAATCGCCACCGGTGGAAAGTCGGGCTGCGCCAGCGGCGCGCCGGTGAGCGCTGCAACCTCGCGGGCCACACCGTAAACGCTCAGGCAATGCGCCAGATTGGGCGTGAGCTTGAGGGTGAACAGGGTGTCGTCCAAATTCAGGTGAACCCGAATGCTTTGGCCCAAGGGCGCGTCTGGCGCCAGTTCCAGCAGCCCGCCGTGGTCGTCAGCAAGTTGCAGCTCTTTGGCCGAACACAACATGCCCTGGCTTTCTACGCCGCGCAATTGCCCGACCTTGATGACAAAAGGCTTTCCATCCGCACCCGGCGGCAGCTCGGCGCCCACCAGGGCGCAGGGCACGCGAATGCCCACGCGGGCATTGGGCGCACCGCACACAATATTGAGCGGTTCAGGCGCGCCCACATCCACCTTGCACACCCGCAAGCGGTCGGCGTTGGGGTGTTGCTCGGCGTGGCGGATTTCACCCACCACGATGTGGCTAAACGGCGGCGCCACCGGCTTGAGTTCTTCCACCTCGAGCCCCGCCATGGTCAGCGTGTGGGCGAGTTGTGCAGTAGTAAGCGGCGGGTTGCAAAAGGTCCGCAGCCAGGATTCAGGGAATTGCATAGGCTCTTATTGGGATTATTGGAACTGCGAGAGAAAGCGGATGTCGCCGTCAAAAAACAGCCGAAGGTCGTTAACACCATAGCGCAGCATCGTCAGGCGGTCCGGGCCCATGCCAAAGGCAAAGCCGATGTATTTTTCGGGGTCCAGGCCCATGTTGCGAATCACGTTGGGATGCACCTGGCCCGACCCGGCCACCTCGAGCCAGCGCCCGGCCAAAGGCCCGCTGGCAAACTGGATGTCGATCTCGGCGCTGGGCTCGGTAAACGGGAAGAAACTGGGGCGAAAGCGCAAGACCAGGTCATCGCTTTCAAAAAAGGTGCGGCAAAAGTCGGTGAATACGAACTTCAGGTCCTTGAAGCTCACGTTCTCGCCCACCCACAGGCCTTCGCATTGGTGGAACATGGGCGAATGCGTGGCGTCGCTGTCCACGCGGTAGGTGCGCCCGGGGGCAATGACGCGAATTTCAGGCATATCGCCGGCAAACAAGCCTTCGCTGGCGTCCCCCGCGGCGGCGCGGTATTTTTTGACGTGCTGCACCGCATAGCGGATTTGCATCGGGCTGGTGTGGGTGCGCAGCAGTAGAGGCGCTTTGTCGGTGCCGCCTTCGACATAAAAAGTGTCGTGCATGGAGCGCGCCGGATGGTCTTCAGGCGTGTTCAGCGCCGTAAAGTTAAACCAATCGGTTTCAATCTCAGGGCCTTGGGCCACATCAAAACCCATGGAACCAAAAATCGCCTCGATGCGCTCCAGTGTCAGGGAGACTGGGTGCAATCCACCCGCACCGCGCTGGCGACCGGGTAATGTGACGTCCAATGCTTCAGCCTGCAATTGGAGTTGCAACTCGGCATCGGCCAACGCCTGGCGACGGTGGGTAAGCGCCGCCTCAATGGACTGTTTGGCGACATTGATGGCCGCCCCGCGCGACTTTTTTTCCTCCACACTGAGTGCAACCATGCCTTTCATCAGCTCGGTCATGCGCCCAGATTTGCCCAAAAACAGGGCCTTGGCATTTTCCAGGTCAGCCGGCGTATTTGCCTGGGCAAACGCAGTGCTGGCCGCACTGACGATGTCATTCAAGTCGGTCATACAAAAAATGGGATCTCGGGGGTCAAGGAAAAAGGGCTAGTGCTTTTACAAGCTCTAGCCCTTGTCTCTGGTGCGCCATACGCCTCAATGGAAGGCGAAGCGGGCGGGAATCAGGCTGCCAGCTTGGCTTTCACTTGTTCCACAATGCCCGCAAAGGCTGCCATGTCGTGCACCGCGATATCGCTCAAAACCTTGCGGTCGATCTCGATATGCGCTTTTTTCAGTCCGTTGGCGAACTGGCTGTAGGTCATTCCGCATTGACGGGCTGCGGCGTTGATACGCGCAATCCACAACTGACGGAACACACGCTTTTTGGTACGGCGGTCACGGTAGGCATATTGCCCGGCCTTCATTACCGCTTCTTTGGCGACGCGGTAAACATTACCGCGGCGACCGCGAAAACCTTTTGCAAGGGCTAAAACTTTTTTATGGCGGGCGCGAGCCGTTACACCAC
>CANFWT010000049.1 GCA_947450895.1 Comamonadaceae bacterium
ACCGCCGACCCCCCGTATCCTGAACGTGAGGCAAGGCAAAGCCCAGTAGCAAGCACGCGCAAACAGCAGAGATGCCGGTTTGCACCTGGAACAAATGCGCCGCCATGGCGCCCGCCAAGGCCGGGCTGGGCAAATAAACAAACAGCATTGGGACCACGAAGAAACCGAGCGTGGTCAATGACAAGGCCCACGCGGCGGCAAACCAAAGGCCTGCGTGACGGGCCATTTTTTCCGGCTTAGACGTAGCGCACCGCCACAATTTCGTAGGCCTTGTCGCCGCCCGGAGCAATAACGACGGCGGTATCGCCCTCTTCCTTGCCGATCAACGCGCGGGCGATGGGGGAACTGATATTGATCAGGCCGAGTTTGAGGTCGGCTTCGTCCTCGCCGACGATTTGGTAGGTCACCCGGTCGCCAGTTTCTTCTTCCTCCAGATCGACCGTAGTGCCAAACACGACGCGACCACCGGCGTCGAGTGCGGCGGGATCGATCACTTGCGCGGCTGACAGCTTGCCCTCGATTTCCTGAATGCGTCCCTCAATAAAGCCCTGCCGGTCTTTGGCGGCGTCGTATTCGGCGTTCTCGCTCAGGTCGCCCTGGGCACGGGCTTCCGAGATGGCGTTGATGACCCAGGGGCGCTCTACTGTCTTGAGTTTGTGCAACTCGGCCTTGAGGATTTCGGCGCCGCGTTTGGTCAGAGGAATGGTGGCCATAGGTGATATCGGTAAAACGGACAGGCAAAAATGGAGCGGGACAGTACCGCGCTACAGCGCCGCACTGTCCCTGCAAAGAATGCGCGGATTATGCCAAGAGTTGGGCGTGCATCTCCTGCACCGAGATCACACCCAGATCGTCAAGATACTTCATGCCCTCAACGGCGGCTTCGGCCCCGGCAATGGTGGTGAAGGTCGTCACCCGCGCCAGCAGCGCCGAGGTACGAATCTGGCGCGAGTCGGCAATCGCGTTACGCCGCTCTTCCACCGTATTGACCACCAGGGCAACTTCGTTGTTCTTGATCATGTCCACGATGTGCGGGCGGCCTTCGGTAACTTTGTTCACCGTGCGGCAGGCCACGCCTGCGCTGCTGATGGCCAAAGCCGTACCTTTAGTGGCCAGCAGCTCAAAACCCATGGCGGAGAGTTTGCGCGCCACTTCCACCGCGCGCGCCTTGTCAGATTGCTTGACCGAAATAAAGGCCCGACCCGCGCGCGGCAGCTTGGTGCCCGCGCCCAGTTGCGACTTCACAAAAGCCTCGCCGAAGGTTTTGCCCACGCCCATCACTTCGCCGGTGGACTTCATCTCGGGGCCCAAAATCGTGTCCACGCCCGGAAATTTGACAAAAGGAAACACCGCCTCTTTGACGCTGAAATAGGGTGGCGTCACCTCCTTGGTCACACCTTGCTGCGCAAGGGTTTGCCCGACCATGCAGCGCGCGGCCACTTTGGCCAGTTGCACGCCGGTGGCCTTGCTGACAAAGGGTACGGTACGGCTGGCACGCGGGTTGACTTCGAGCACATAAATCACGTCTTTACCATCCACGTTTTGGATGGCGAACTGCACGTTCATCAAGCCCACCACGTGCAAAGCCTGCGCCATGGCCGCGGTTTGGCGCTTGATCTCAGCCACAGTGGCCGCGCTCAGGCTGTAGGGCGGCAGCGAACAGGCCGAGTCACCGCTGTGCACGCCCGCTTGCTCGATGTGCTCCATTACGCCGCCAATCCAGGTGGCGCCTACTGAATCGCGGATGCAGTCCACATCGCATTCGATGGCGTCGTTCAAAAAGCGGTCCAGCAGCACCGGTGAATCGTGGCTGACCTTAACGGCTTCGCGCATATAGCGCTCCAGGTCGCGCTGCTCGTGCACGATTTCCATGGCGCGGCCGCCGAGCACATAGCTGGGGCGCACCACCAGCGGGTAGCCCAGGGCGGCGGCTTTTTCCAGCGCTTCGGGCTCGGTGCGGGCTGTGGCGTTGGGCGGCTGGCGCAGTTCCAGCGCATGCAGCAGCTTCTGGAAGCGCTCGCGGTCTTCGGCAGCGTCAATCATGTCGGGGCTGGTGCCGATGATGGGCACGCCGTTGGCTTCCAGATCCAAGGCCAGCTTCAGGGGCGTTTGACCGCCGTATTGCACGATCACGCCAACCGGCTTTTCCTTGTCCACGATTTCCAGCACGTCTTCAAGCGTGAGCGGCTCGAAATACAGGCGATCCGACGTGTCGTAGTCGGTGGACACGGTCTCGGGGTTGCAGTTGACCATGATGGTCTCGTAACCGTCCTCGCGCATGGCCAGCGCCGCGTGCACGCAGCAGTAGTCAAACTCGATGCCCTGGCCAATGCGGTTGGGGCCGCCGCCGAGCACCATGATCTTCTTGTTGTTGGTGGGTGCGGCTTCGCACTCGGCGCCTTCGGCCTCGTAGGTCGAGTACATATAGGCGGTGTGCGTGCCAAATTCGGCCGCGCAGGTGTCCACCCGCTTGTAGACCGGGCGCACGCCGAGCGTGATGCGTTTGTTGCGCACGGCGGTGTCGGTGGTTTTGAACTGGCGCGCCAGCCGGCGGTCGGAAAAGCCTTTTTGCTTGAGCGCGCGCAGCGTGGGCGCGTCCATGGCGTCCAGTGTCGAACCGGTAGCGGGCTGGGGCAGTTGTTCAATTTCCAGCTCAATCTTGACGATTTGCTCGATCTGCACCAAAAACCAAGGGTCAATTTTGGTCAGCGCAAACACTTCGTCCACGCTCATGCCTTGGGCAAACGCGTCGCCCACGTACCAGATGCGCTCAGGGCCGGGCTCGCCCAGCTCTTTTTCCAGCACTTCGCGGTCTTGGGTTTTCTCATTCATGCCGTCCACGCCCACTTCCAGGCCGCGCAGGGCTTTCTGGAAGGATTCTTGGAAGGTGCGGCCCATGGCCATCACTTCGCCCACCGACTTCATCTGGGTCGTCAGGCGGCTGTCGGCGGCGGGGAATTTCTCGAACGCAAAACGTGGAATCTTGGTGACCACGTAGTCGATGCTGGGCTCAAAACTTGCAGGCGTCGCGCCGCCAGTGATATCGTTGCGCAGCTCGTCCAGCGTAAAGCCCACCGCCAGTTTGGCAGCGATTTTGGCAATCGGGAAGCCCGTGGCCTTGGACGCCAACGCGCTGGAGCGCGACACGCGCGGGTTCATCTCGATCACCACCATGCGGCCATCGACCGGGTTGATGGAAAACTGCACGTTGGAGCCGCCGGTGTCCACGCCAATTTCGCGCAGCACGGCGAGGCTGGCATTGCGCAGAATCTGGTATTCCTTGTCGGTCAGCGTTTGCGCCGGGGCCACGGTGATGGAGTCCCCGGTGTGCACGCCCATGGGGTCCAGGTTTTCAATCGAGCAGACGATGATGCAGTTGTCCGCCTTGTCGCGCACCACTTCCATCTCGTACTCTTTCCATCCCAGAAGCGACTCTTCAATCAGCAGCTCGTTGGTGGGCGAGGCCTCCAGGCCGCGCTTGCAAATGGTCTCAAACTCTTCCGAGTTGTAGGCAATACCGCCGCCGGTGCCGCCCAGGGTGAAGCTGGGGCGGATAACGGTGGGAAAACCCAGCGTCTTTTGCACGGCCCAGGCATCAATCATGCTGTGGGCGATGCCTGAGCGTGCCGAACCCAGGCCGATCTTGGTCATCGCGTCTTTGAACTTGAGCCGGTCTTCGGCCTTGTCGATGGCCTCGGGCGTGGCGCCGATCAGCTCGACCTTGTATTTCTCCAACACGCCGTTGTGCCACAGGTCGAGCGCGCAGTTCAGCGCGGTCTGGCCGCCCATGGTGGGCAATATCGCGTCCGGCTTTTCCTTGGCGATGATTTTTTCCACCGTCTGCCAGGTGATGGGCTCAATGTAGGTCACGTCCGCCGTGTCCGGGTCGGTCATGATGGTGGCGGGGTTGCTGTTGATCAGAATGACTTTGTAGCCCTCTTCGCGCAAGGCTTTGCAAGCCTGCACGCCCGAGTAGTCAAACTCGCAGGCCTGGCCGATGATGATGGGCCCAGCGCCGATGATCAGAATGCTTTTGATGTCGCTGCGTTTTGGCATGTTCTCTGCTGTTCTTTACTTTTCTGCGGGCCGCGCACCGGGCGCAACCACTGTGACTAAAAAATTTCCTCAGGGCTTCAGGCTAGGCTGGCGTTGGCCAACTTGATCCCAAACCACACAAATACCGCGCCCACGGCGCTCGACAGGCTGGCGGACAACTTCTGGCGGGCCCGAAAACCCTGCGCCAAGCGGGCACCCGCAAAAATCAGCACCGACAAATACAGGGCGCTAAAACCCATGACGATGGCGCTCAATATCAAAAAAGGAACCACGGGCGTCTCATAGGCTGGATCAATGAACTGCACAAAAAAGGACAGCAAAAACAAAATCGCCTTGGGGTTCAACAGGCTCACCAGCAGGGCGCGCTTGAAAGGATGGGCCATGTGCGTCGGCACTTCCTGCCGCGCCGTGGCTGGCAAGGCGGGGGATCGCCACGTCTTAAAGGCGGCCAAGATCAATTGCAGTCCGACCCAGCTCAAATAAGCCGCGCCAGCGTACTTCACCACCATGAAAAGTGCGGGCGTGGTGCGCAGCAAACCGGCGGCGCCCAAACCCACCAGCGCCAGCAGCACCGTGTCGCCCAGAAAAACACCCAAGGCGCCCTGAAAGCCCGGCTTGACACCGCGCGCCGTGGCCACCGACAAGATGAACAGCGAATTCGGCCCCGGCAACAAAATAATGCCAAACGCGCCAATCACATACGTCCACAGGTCGGTGACGCCATAAAAGCTCATGCCCGCTGCTCCATCTCCCGGATAAAGCGGTCAAACAAGTAGCCAATGTCGTGCGGGCCGGGCGAGGCTTCCGGGTGACCCTGGAAGCAAAACGCAGGTTTGTCGGTGCGCTCGAGCCCCTGCAAAGTGCCGTCGAACAGGCTGATGTGGGTGGCGCGCAAGTTGGCAGGCAGGGTCTTTTCATCAACGGCAAAACCATGGTTCTGGCTGGTGATGCTCACGCGCCCGCTGGCGAGGTCTTTGACCGGGTGGTTGGCGCCGTGGTGGCCGAACTTCATTTTGAAGGTCTTGGCGCCCGAAGCCAGCGCCATGATCTGGTGGCCCAGGCAGATGCCAAACACTGGGGTGCCGGATTCGATCAGCACCTTGGCAGCCTCAATCGCGTAGTCGCAAGGCTGCGGGTCACCGGGGCCGTTGCTCAGGAAAATACCGTCTGGTTGCAGCTTTTGAACCTCCGCAGCTGGCGTTTGGGCTGGCACCACGGTGACTTTGCAGCCACGCTCACTGAGCATGCGCAAGATGTTTTTCTTGACGCCAAAGTCATAGGCCACCACATGAAATTTCGGTGCGGTTTGCTGGCCGTAGCCTTTTCCAAGCGTCCATTCGGATTCGGTCCAGGCGTAGCTGCTGTCCGCACTGACTACCCGCGCCAGATCCAGGCCAGCCATTGACGGCGCGGCTTTTGCTGCAGCCACCGCCTGGGCGATGACGGCGTCGGTCACAGCCTGACCGGGCGCGAGCGCCCAAATGCAACCGTTTTGTGCGCCCTGCTCGCGCAGTTGGCGCGTCAGTTGGCGGGTGTCAATGTTGGCAATGGCCACGGTGCCATGGGCTTGCAGGTAGGCGCTGAGCGTCTGGGTGCTGCGAAAGTTGGACGCCACCAGTGGCAGGTCTTTGATCACCAAACCGGCGGCGTGCACTGCGTCGGATTCGACGTCTTCGGGGTTGGTGCCGTAGTTGCCGATATGGGGATAGGTCAGCGTGACGATCTGCTGGCAGTAGCTGGGGTCGGTCAGGATTTCCTGGTAGCCGGTCATAGAGGTGTTGAACACCACTTCACCAACGGTGGAGCCTGCGGCTCCGATGGAATTGCCAATATAGACCGTGCCGTCTGCGAGCGCCAGGATGGCGGGGGGGGTATTACCCTGAAGAGACAAAAGCACTGGGTTCTCCGAATGGGTTACGGGTGCGCCCAAACACGCTCAAGAGTTCATCTTGGGTGCTGTTTTTCGAAGGGGATGGGGCTTTTCGAGCGCTTGGGCGGCTGGTTTATGGAAAGCCTACCATTGTAACCCAGCACTTTTTTCGACCTTCAGCCCACTCCCACTGCACTGGCATGCAGGCAAATAGCCGCAGCCGCAGCCACGTTGAGTGATTCTTCGCCCCCGGGCTGACCGATGCGCACATTGAACTGCGCGCGGTCCAGCAAGCTCGAGCGCACGCCCTGCCCTTCGTGGCCCATGACCCAGGCGCAGGGAAACGGCAGCGTCAAATCCTGAATCAAGCCGCCCTGGTGGGAGCTTGTGACCACCAACGGAACCTTGAGCGCGAGCAGTTGGGCCTCTTCCAAGCCCTCGACCATCTGCAATCCAAAATGTGCGCCCATGCCCGCGCGCAGTACTTTGGGCGACCACAACGCAGCTGTTTCCTGCAGCGCCAGCACCTGTTTGAAACCAAATGCGGCCGCGCTGCGCAGGATGGAACCGACGTTGCCGGCGTCCTGCACACGGTCCAGAATGACAGTGGGCGCGTGCGGATCCATGGCGCCGTCGGCCGGCAAATCCAGCACAAACCCGACCTTCGCCGGCGATTCCAGCGCACTGATTTCGTCAAACAGCGCATCTGGCACCACCACGTTCTTAGAGGCTGCAGAGGTCAATTGCGTGCTGGCCTGTGGCCAAAAAGAATGGGCAAAGACTGCGATCTCTGGATGCAGGCCACGCACAATAGCAGCGCGACACAAGTGGTCACCCTCCACCCAAAAACGCCCGGTTTTTCGGTAAGCGGTATTGCCCTGGGCGAGTTTGCGAAGCTCTTTGAGCAGCGGGTTGTCGCGCGAGGCGATGGCGTGGGTGGTGGTCATTGCAACAAATCGGCCACAGGCCGGAAGGACTGGCGGTGTTCGGGACATGGGCCGTGCCGGCGCAGCGCAGCCAAGTGGGCGACGGTTCCATAGCCCTTGTGCTGGTCAAAACCATACTGCGGGAAACGCTGGTGGTAGTCGGTACACCAGCGGTCACGGCTGACCTTGGCCAAAATCGATGCGGCTGAAATCGAGGGCACCGTCGCATCACCTTTGACAATGGCCTCCGCACGCATTTCCAGCACCGGCAACTGGTTTCCATCGACCAAGACCAACTTCGGGGGCAAGCGCAAGCCCAAAACGGCGCGACGCATGGCCAGCAGTGTGGCTTGCAATATGTTGAGTGCGTCAATTTCCTGCACACTGGCCTGGGCGATGGAGCAGCACAGGGCTTTGGCCCGGATTTCGTCAAACAAAGCCTCACGGCGCTTGGCGCTGAGTTTTTTGGAGTCGGCAAGGCCTTGAATAGGCTTGCGGTCATCCAGGATAACGGCAGCGGCCACCACAGGACCGGCCAGGGGTCCACGACCGGCTTCGTCGACCCCGGCAATCAGGCCTTCCACGCTCCACACCAAAGTGGCTTGCAGGGGCGTAGACCGTTTAGGCACGGAGCACTCCTTCTATCGCTTCGGTAGCCAAGCGCGCGGTATCGCGCTGCAGCAACTGGTGCAACGCCAGGAAGCGCGCCTCCAGCGCCTGAATTTTTTCCGGCTGCTGGTGTTTGGCGTGCAGCCAGTCCAGCACCCCTGCGGCCAAGGCCTGGGGCGTGGCGGCGTCTTGCAGCAATTCGGGCACCACAAATTCCTGGCACAGAATGTTGGGTAAGCCAACCCAGGCCTGGAGTTTTTTGCGCCGCATGATGCGCCAGGACAGCGCCCCCATACGGTAAGCGATCACCATCGGTCGCTTGTGCAGGGCCGCCTCCAAGGTGGCGGTACCGCTGGCGATCAGGGTTACGTCGCAGGCTGCCAGCACCGCGTGCGACTGGCCGCTGACGATCTGAATGTGGTGGCCCATGCCGCTGCGCTGCGCAGCGGCTTCAATCCGTGCTTGCAATCCGGGTACGGCTGGCACGACAAACTTCACGCCCGGCATGCGCGTGTGGATATGGGCGGCCGCCTGAAAAAAACGCAGCGCCAGGTGCCGCACTTCTGAGGTGCGGCTGCCCGGAAGCAGTGCAACCACATCGTCACCTGGCGCCAGCCTCAAGGACTGCCGTGCGGCAGCGCGATCGGGTTGCAGGGGGATCACCTGCGCCAACGGATGGCCGACATAGGTGGCTGCAATGCCGTGCTGGGCCAGCAGCGCCGGCTCGAAAGGGAAAATGCAGAGCACATGATCCACGCTTCGGCGTATCACTTCGAGCCGCTCTGGCCGCCAGGCCCAGACCGATGGGCAGACAAAATGCACCGTTTTGACGCCTTGGCGGCGCAGGTTTTCTTCCAACTGCAAGTTGAAATCAGGCGCATCCACGCCAATAAACAGGTCGGGTTTGTCGCGGCTCAGGCGCGCCAGCAGTTGCTTGCGGATCCCAACAATCTCGCGGTAGCGCAACAGCACGTCCCAGCCGAAACCATGCACCGACAACTTGTGGTGCGGCCACCAAGCCTGGAAACCTTGCGCAGCCATGCGCGGGCCGCCAATGCCCGAGGCGTGCAGGTCGGACCAGCGCTGGTGCATCGCACCCAGCAACAAGCCCGCCAGCAAATCCCCCGAAGCCTCACCAGCCACCATCGCCAGCGACAGCGGTGGGCCAGTACCGGCAGAAGGCGCAGGCGTCAACGCACAATGCCGCGCTGAGGCGGGGTATGGCGCAAAAACTCCAGCATCATGGCCACATCCGGCGCGGTTTCGGGCCGGGCTTCGGGCAGGGTGGCAATTTGCAGCTGGGCGCGCTCGAGCGTCAAATCCTCGCGGTACAAAGCTTTGTGCATGGCTTTGACGCCGGCAATGCGTTCGGGCGAAAAGCCGCGCCGGCGCAGGCCCTCGTAGTTCATGGACCGCGCGCCTGCGGGCTGGCCCTGGCACATCACAAAGGGCGGCAGGTCGGCAAACAGCAGCGAACACATGGCCGTCATGCTGTGCGCACCCAAGCGCACAAACTGGTGCACCACGGTAAAACCGCCCAAAATGACCCAGTCCCCTACTACCACGTGGCCCGCGAGTTGCGAGTTGTTGGCAAAAATCGTGTGGTTGCCCACCTGGCAGTCGTGCGCCAAATGCACGTAGGCCATGATCCAGTTGTCGTTGCCCACACGGGTCACACCCACATCACCGGGCGAGCCAATGTTGAAGGTGCAAAACTCGCGGATGGTATTGCGGTCTCCGACCACCAGTTCGCAAGGTTCCCCAGCGTATTTTTTGTCTTGGGGAATCGCGCCCAAAGAGTTGAACTGGAAGATGCGGTTGTCGCGCCCAATGGTGGTGTGGCCCTCGATCACACAGTGCGCGCCAATGGTGGTGCCGGCGCCAACTTTGACATGGGGGCCAATGACCGTGTACGGGCCAACCGTCACCGTCGGGTCCAGCTCCGCCTGTGGGTCAATAACAGCCGTGGGATGAATCGTTGCCATGTCAAGCCTTGGGATCGATGGCACGCATGGCGCAGGTCAATTCGGCTTCCACTGCCGTCTCGCCCGCCACACTGGCGCGGGCCTTGAACTTGAAGATGCCGGCCTTCATGCGCAGCAGCTCCACCTCCAAAATCAGCTGGTCACCCGGCTCCACCGGGCGCTTGAAGCGCGCGCCGTCGATGCCCGCAAAGTAATACACCGTCTCGTCGTTGGGCGAGGTATTGAGCGCGTCAAAAGCCAGCAGCGCCGCCGCCTGGGCCAGGGCCTCCAGCATCAGCACCCCCGGCATGACCGGACGGTGCGGGAAATGGCCCTCGAAAAACGGCTCGTTCATGGTCACGTTTTTCAGTGCCTTGATGGTCTTCCCCTTCTCCAGTTCCAGAACCCTGTCCACCAGCAAAAACGGGTAACGGTGGGGTAGCTGCTTGAGAATTTGGTGAATGTTCATCATGGTCGGAGTTCACTTTCTAATTTTTTGATGCGCTCGCGCAAAGTATGGAGTTGTTTGAGTGTGGCGGCGTTGCGCTCCCACGACGCGTTGTCGTCCAAGGGAAAGAAGCCCGTGTAATGGCCTGGCGTTTTGATCGACTTGCTGACCACGGTGGCGGCAGAAATATGCACGCCGTCGGCAATCTGCAGGTGGCCCAGCACTACAGCGCCACCACCAATCGTGCACTGCGCGCCAATCGTGGCGCTGCCGGCGATGCCTGCACAGCCAGCAATCGCCGTGTTACGGCCAATATGCACGTTGTGCCCGACCTGGATCAGGTTGTCGAGCTTGACGCCGTCCTCAATGACCGTGTCTTCTAAGGCGCCGCGGTCCACGCAGGTGTTTGCCCCAATTTCAACATCGTCACCAATGCGCACCGCGCCGAGCTGTTCGATCTTCGCCCAGCGGTCGCCGTCGGGCGCAAAGCCAAAACCATCGGCGCCGATGACTACACCACTGTGCAGCAGGCAACGGGCACCGATCACACAGTCTTCACCCACGGTAACGCGCGCCTTGAGTTCGGTACCTGCACCGACCCGAACACCACGCTCAATGACGCACAAGGCACCCACACGGGCTGACGGATGGATGCTTGCGTCTGGGTCCACCACCGCGGATGGGTGAATTGCAGACCGCATCGACGACCGCGCAGCACGCAGTCTGTTTTGCCAAAGTTGCGTCAGGCGCGCAAAGTAGAGGTAAGGCTGCTCAGCGACGATGCAGCTTCCCCTGCGAATTGCCAACTCTGCGAGGCCCGGGCCGACGATGACGCAACCCGCTTGGGAGGTAGGCAGCAGGTGCTGGTACCTGGGATTGCTAACAAAACTGATCTGGGTTGGGCCTGCCCGCTGCAGCGTCGCAATGCCGGAAATCAGCAGATCCGGATCTCCATGGAACTGCCCACCCAGTGCGGCGACAATGGCGGAGAGGCTTAATTCAGACACATCTGCGGCACGAAGCAAGCCTATTTGGCCGCCGCCGCGTTGAGCATTTTCAGCACTTTCTCAGTGATGTCGTGCTTGGCGCTGCTGTACACCACCTCCTGAATAATCAGGTCGTATTTTTCGTCTTCCGCTACTTTTTTGACGGCCTTATTGGCCTTTTCAAGTACCTGTTGCAGTTCCTCATTTCGCCGACCATTCAAGTCCTCTTGGTACTCACGCTGCTTGCGCTGGAAGTCGCGGTTAAGTTCAGCACCCTCTTTTTGACGACTGGTACGTTGCGATTCTGTCAGTGTGGGCGCATCGCGCTCAAACTTCTCACTGAACGATTTGAGGGCGGACTGCAAATCAGCCAACTCCTTGCCGCGCTTAGAAAACTCTTGCTCCAACTTGGCTTGCGCGGCCTTGGCGATCGCCGATTCAGTCGTGATGCGCTGCGTGTTGATGTAGCCGATTTTCGAGTCTTGCGCCCATGCGCCCGTACTAAAAGTAGAAAAAATGAGCGCCAGAGCGGCAAGTTGAAGGTGGATTTTCATTAGAAAGAGGTTCCAATCTGGAATTGAAGCGACTGTATTTTATCGCCATCGAACTTGGTAACAGGGCGTGCTACCGCCAAGCGCAAGGGCCCCACGGGCGATATCCAACTGATGCCTACGCCAACGGATGACCGCAAGTCGCCCAACACCAAACCCTCGTCTGCACCGTAAATACCGCCTGCGTCCGCGAAAGCGTACATCCGCAACGTTCTATCGTTACCACCACCTGGTAGCGGCGAAAGCAACTCCGCATTCATGGTTATTTTCTTGGAACCACCAGTGGCGATAGCGCCTTGCGCCCGCTGGCTACCCGTGGTCAGACTACCTTGCTCAAAACCACGCACCGACCCCAATCCGCCGGAGTAGTAGTTCTTAAACAGTGGATAGGCTTGGTCGGTGGTTGCAGCGCCCATGGACAGCTCGCCATTCAATGCCAATGTGATTTTCTTGGTCAAGGGAAAATACTGCTGCACCTGCGAGGTGGCACGGGCATAGAGCAACTCGCCACCGATACTCCATTCACCCGTCACCCGAACCAAGCGCCCCGAACTGGGAACCAAACCACTGTCACGCGTGTCGCGCGCCCAACCCACAGTCAGGGGTACCGCGTTCGAGGTGTAACCGAACTGGTCAGCGAAATCACTGTAGGCGGTGGGCAGCAGGGTCCCGGGTACGATGGTGGTGCGGTCCACCCCCAGGCCGAAATACACCGTGTCGCTTTCGGTAAACGGAACGCCAAAACGCACGCTCGTACCCATGGTTTCGAGCGAGTAGCTGCCCAAATCCACATAGGGCTTGGTGGTGCGCTGGTAGACGTCAATGGTGCGTGAAACGCCATCGTCAGTGAAATAAGGGTCCGTGGTGTTGAACACCAAGGTACGGTTGAGTTTGCTGGTGTTGAGCTCCACGCCAAGCGAATTACCCGAACCAAATGCATTCTCCTGCTTAAAGCCAAGTTGCAAACCCAATCCATCGGCGGACGAGACGCCCGCTCCTAAGCTGAGGCTTCCTGTCGGTTTTTCGGCGACGGTCACGTTGAGATCGACTTGGTCAGAAACCCCGGCAACTTCCTGGGTATCAATGGCGACTTCCTTGAAGTAGCCCAATCGGTCCACCCGGTTGCGCGACTGGCGAATTTTCTCGCCGTCGTACCAAGCTGCCTCCAGCTGGCGAAATTCCCGACGTATCACCTCGTCGCGGGTTCGGTCGTTACCCGCCACGTTGATGCGACGCACATAAACGCGCCGAGAAGGATCGGCACGCAAGGTCACTTCTACGCGGTTGGTCTTGCGGTCTAGCGCGGTGATGGGCTCCACCGCGGCGAACGCGAATCCAAAATTAGCATAAAAATCGGTGAACGCCTTAGTGGTCTGTGCGACTTCGTTCGCGTTGTAAGGCTCACCGACTTGAATCGCGACCAAGGATTGGAATTCGGCTTCCTTTTCCAGGAAATTTCCAGCGAGTTTGACCCTGGACACCACAAAGCGCTCACCCTCGGACACGTTGATCGTAATCTGGATATCTTGCTTATTGGGCGATATCACCACCTGGGTCGAATCAACCGCAAATTCCAGGTAGCCCCGCGCGAGGTAATAAGAGCGCAGCGACTCAACATCCGCATTGAGTTTGCTGCGCACATACCGGTCGGACTTGGTATACCAACTGAGCCACCCACCGGCATCGGAGTCAAACAACCCCAGCAGCGTACTCTCCGAAAACGCCTTGTTGCCCACAATCCGGATGTCCTTGATCTTTGCAACATCTCCCTCGCTAACCGCAAAACTCAAGTTCACACGATTGCGCTCAATCGGGGTCACCGTAGTCACCACCTCTGCGGCATACATGCTGCGGTTAATGTATTGGCGCTTGAGTTCTTGCTCGGCTTTGTCCGCCAGCGCCTTGTCAAACGGACGACCATCGGCCAGACCTATGTCCTTGAGCGCCTTGACCAACACATCTTTGTCGAATTCTTTGGTGCCGCTGAAGCTGACTTCGGCCACGGTGGGGCGCTCTTGCACCACCACCAGCAACACTTTGCCATCGATGTCGATGCGCACATCATTGAACAATCCCAAACCGAAAAGCGCTCGGATGGACGCCGAGGCTTTTTCATCACTGTAGGTATCGCCAATGCGCACGGGGATTGAACCGAACACGGTACCCGCCTCGACCCGCTGAAGACCTTCAACACGAATGTCCTCAATGGTAAACGGCGTCAGTGCCCAGGCAGCTTGCCCCCATGCCAATACCAAGGCGGCAACTATCAGGCGGAAACAATGCATAAACGCGAGGGGCATGGTGAAAACTCGATTGGCAAGGCGCATTTCTAAAACAGCTTCGGTGCCCAAGACTGGCGTTCGGCAACGAGGGCCATCATAACGAGGTAGCACGCCGTGCCTGGGACAGGCGTTCCACGCAAAATTGCGCGCGCTGACGTGCCTGGGCGTCAATCGCCAGCAAATCTTCCAAGCAAGCCGGGGGAGAAGGGAGAAAATCAGCGAGACACGCACTATTCACCGCGTGAATCTGGTCGAAATGAATTTTTCGCTCCAAAAACGCAGCCACAGCCACCTCGTTTGCTGCGTTCAACACCGCCGTGGTTCCAGGCGCCGCGGCCAGCACATCCCACGCCAGTTGCAAGCCAGGGAAGCGCGCACGATGGCCATGCGTGTCAATAGGCTCGAAACTCAATGCGGCCATCGTGGAAAAATCCAGTGCGCTGGCACCACTTGAACGCCGCGTAGGCCAAGACAATCCGTAGGCAATGGGCCCGCGCATATCCGGCGTTCCCAATTGCGCCACCACCGAGTGGTCGACGTATTGCACCATCGAATGCACCACGCTTTGTGGATGGATGATGACTTCAATAAGCTCTGGTGCAACACCAAACAAGAATTTGGCTTCGATCACTTCCAGCGCTTTGTTCATCATGGTTGCGGAGTCAACGGAGATTTTCTTACCCATCACCCAGTTGGGGTGGGCGCAGGCTTCCTCAGGGCTGATCGCTGCGAATGACGCGGGATCCCGGGTACGAAACGGCCCGCCGGAGGCTGTCAGGATAATTTTGTCGATCACGTCGGGCCAGGTGCGAGGATCTTCCGGCAGTGACTGAAAAATCGCCGAATGCTCGCTATCAATCGGCAGCAAGGTCGCCCCACCACGCCTAACCGCATCCATGAAGAACGCACCACCCACTACCAGCGCCTCTTTGTTGGCAAGCAAAAGGCGTTTGCCGGCAAGTGCTGCTGCGATGCAAGAAGCCAGTCCGGCCGCGCCGACGATGGCCGCCATCACCGTAGTCACCTCTTCATGGGCCGCAATCAGTTCCAATGCAGAGGCACCCCACAGCACCTCGGTAGGCAGGCCTGCATCGGCCAACACCCGTTTTAGCTCGCGACCGTGCCACTCGCTGACCATGACGGCAAACCGCGGGCGAAACCGCAGGCACTGCTCAGTCATCAACGCCAGCTTGCTATGGGCGCTCAGCGCGAAAATTTGGTAGCGCTCGGGGTGGCGCTGCATTACGTCCAGCGTGTTCACGCCAATAGAGCCCGTGGACCCCAAAATGCTTACGCGTTGAATCTCAGATGCCATGGGTAAGGTGGTTCTCTAGAAAGTACACAAAAGCATCGCCAAAGGCAACACGGGCAATAAAGCATCAATGCGATCAAGCACGCCGCCGTGGCCGGGCAACAAAACACCGCTGTCTTTGACCCCCGCCCCGCGCTTAAACAGCGATTCAAGTAAATCACCGACGACACCCATGGTCGTCAAAAAAATCACCGAGACCGATAAAAACACGAGGCTGCGGCTGCCCAAGCGGCCGTAAAGGCTAGCACCCGGGGTAATACCCGCCCTGTCCAAGGCGCACCACACCATGGCCATGCACATGACACCAGCCATTGCGCCGGCAACCCCCTCCCACGTCTTGCCGGGACTGATGGTAGGTGCCAGCCTTTGCCTAACAATTCGCCCCCCCCATGCACGTCCAGCAAAATAGGCTGAAATGTCGGCAATCCACACCAGCAGCAGCACCGAGAACAAAAAATCGATAGCAACAAGGCGCATCTGCACCAGCGCCAACCAAGCCGCGCACAACAAGAATGTCCCACCGAGCCAGCGGAAAGCAGCGGGCTGCGCCCGCCAAGCGGATGCGCCAGCACGCAACAACCACAGCGCGAGCCCGACCCAACATGCGCCCACCGCCACCCAGAGCCATGGCAAGGGCCTGGCAGCCCAACCACCAAACCAGAGCCCGCAACAAATGCAGAAGCATGCCGCTGCTGTTCCCAAGGCTGCAACCCGGCTCAGTTGGTTTAACCGGCTCCATTCCCAGGCAGCCGCGCCCATCAGCAAGGCGGTTAACAAAACAAAAAACAGGGGGTCAGACGCCAACACCGCCGGAACGAACATCGCCAACAAAACGATGGCGGTGAGGATTCGCTGCTTAAGCATGAACAACGAATCCACGTATGCCCGAATAGTTCAGGGCACCAAGCGGGCAGGACGCAGTAGAAAACATGACAGGACTCAGGCAGCTAGACCGCCATGATGTCCTGCTCTTTGGATGCAACCAAGCGGTCAATTTCCACGATGTAGCGATCGGTAAGCTTCTGGATGTCCGCCTCAGAGCGTTTTTGCTCGTCTTCGGACACCAGTTTTTCTTTTTCGAGCTTTTTAACCGCGTCGTTGGCGTCACGGCGCAGGTTGCGCACAGCGATCTTGGCGCCCTCGCCTTCGCTGCGCACAAGCTTGGTGAGTTCGCGGCGTCGCTCCTCGGTCATCACAGGCATGGGAACGCGGATCAGATCACCCATACTGGACGGATTGAGCCCCAAATCACTCTCGCGAATGGCCTTTTCAATTTTCGTACCCATGCCCTTTTCCCAGGGCTGGATACCTACGGTGCGTGAATCAATCAACGACAAATTGGCCACCTGGCTCAACGGCACCATCGATCCGTAATATTCCACCTGCACCGAATCCAGCAAGGCGGGGTTGGCACGTCCCGTACGCACCTTGCTCAAATTGTTCTTAAATGCGGCGATAGACTGGTCCATCTTGCCTTCGACGCCAGTTCTGATGTCTTCAATAGCCATGGGATTCACTCCAAACGGTCAAACATGCACCAAGGTGCCTTCATCTTCGCCCATCACCACGCGCTTGAGCGCACCGTGTTTGAATATTGAGAAGACCTTGATCGGCAGCTTTTGATCACGGCACAGCGCGAAGGCGGTAGCGTCCATTATTCCGAGATTTTGCTGCATCGCGCTGTCAAAAGTCAGCGCGGCGTAACGCTTGGCGGTGGGAACCTTGTTGGGATCGGCGTCATAAACACCATCAACTTTAGTCGCCTTGAGCACAATCTGCGCACCGATTTCAGCGCCGCGCAAAGCGGCGGCTGTGTCGGTGGTAAAAAATGGATTGCCCGTGCCTGCGGCGAAAATCACCACCTTGCCTTCTTCCAAATACTGCAACGCTTTGGGACGAACATAGGGCTCAACCACCTGCTCAATCGCAATGGCTGACATCACGCGGGCCGTGAGCCCGGCCTTGTTCATGGTATCTCCCAATGCCAGAGCGTTCATCACCGTGGCCAGCATGCCCATGTAATCCGCCGTGGCACGGTCCATTCCCACCGAACCACCCGCCACGCCGCGAAAAATATTTCCACCACCAATCACGACTGCCACCTCCACCCCGAGGCGTGTAATTTCAGCGATCTCATCGACCATGCGCACAATGGTGTCGCGGTTAATGCCAAATTGGTCATCCCCCATCAAGGCCTCACCGGACAGCTTTAACAAAATTCGACTGTAGGCGGGCTTGACTGGGTTCATAGCGGAAATCGTAAAGTAATTGGAAAGCCTAGCGCCTTGAAAGCGCCAGAACGGCTTGGTGTTGCGCGGCTTACTTACGCTGCTTTCGCCGCTGCGATCTGGGCCGCCACTTCGGCTGCGAAGTCGTCGACTTTCTTCTCAATGCCTTCGCCAACCACGTACAGCGTAAATCCATGCACCTTGGTGGCCTTCTCCTTGAGCATCTGTTCAACGGTCTGCTTGTCATTCTTTACGAACGACTGGTTGAACAATGAAACTTCTTTGAGGAACTTCTGCACGCCGCCTTCGATGCGCTTGGAAACAATTTCAGCAGATTGCACTGGTTTTCCAGCAGCTACAGCCACCGCGGCATCCTCTGCCGCCTTGGCCGCTGCAACGGAGCGCTCCCGCGCGACCAGCTCAGCGGGTACATCCGCGCTGGACAAGGACACAGGTTTCATTGCTGCAACGTGCATGGCGACATCCTTGGCGGCGACTTCATCACCGTCAAACTCCACCACCACACCGATGCGCGTGCCATGCAAGTAAGACGCCACCTTGGCGCCGCTTGCAAAACGCTTAAAGCGGCGGAAGGTCATGTTCTCGCCAATCTTACCGATCAGTCCTTTGCGCACATCTTCCAAAGTCGGGCCAAAACCATCTTGCGAGTACGGCAGATCACCCAGCGCAGGGACGTCAGCGGGGGCGTGCTGTGCCACCAAATGCGCTGCGGCGTTGGCCAAAGCCAAGAAACTGTCGTTCTTGGTCACGAAGTCAGTTTCGCAGTTGACTTCAATCAACGCGCTGGCCGACTCGGCGCTGGACACTGCCACCACGCCTTCGGCGGTCACGCGTGCGGCAGCCTTTCCAGCCTTGCTACCGAGCTTGACGCGCAGCAACTCTTCCGCTTTGACCATGTCGCCTTCGGCTTCTGTCAATGCTTTTTTGCACTCCATCATGGGTGCGTCGGTTTTGCCGCGCAATTCAGCGACCATGCTTGCGGTGATAACAGCCATATTCAAATACTCCGTCTGGGTTCAATCGAACAATAAATATTAAAAAAAAGGGGCCACAAAGCCCCCTTTTGAGGGTTGGCGCAAGCTTAGGCAGCCGCGTCCACTTCAACGAATTCGTCTTCGCCCTGGTCCACTACCGCCTTGACCAGATCGTCCACGGCGTTGGCGCGGCCTTCGAGCACGGCATCAGCGATACCGCGGGCATACAAAGTCACAGCCTTGGAGGAGTCGTCATTGCCAGGAATCACGTAGTCAATGCCTTCGGGCGAGTGGTTGGAGTCGACCACACCGATCAGGGGGATGCCAAGCTTGCGGGCTTCGGCAATGGCAATCTTGTGGTAGCCCACGTCGATTACAAAGATCGCGTCAGGCAAAGTCACCATGTCCTGAATGCCGCCAATGTCTTTTTCCAACTTGGCCAATTCGCGGGCGAACATCAGCTGCTCTTTTTTACTCATGGCGTCCAACCCAGCTTCTAGCTGGATCTTCATGTCCTTGAGGCGCTTGATCGAGGTTTTGACCGTCTTGAAGTTGGTCAACATGCCGCCGAGCCAGCGCTGGTCCACAAAGGGCACACCAGCACGCTGCGCTTCTGCTGCAACGGTTTCACGCGCTTGGCGCTTGGTTCCCACCATCAAAATGGTGCCGCGCTTGGCAGAAAGTTGGCGCACAAACTTCGCTGCGTCCTGGAACATCGGCAGCGACTTTTCCAGGTTGATGATGTGGATTTTGTTGCGATGACCAAAGATGAACGGGGCCATCTTGGGGTTCCAGAAGCGGGTTTGGTGTCCAAAATGGACGCCGGCTTCCAACATTTCGCGCATAGTTACGGACATAAAAACTCCAAAGGTTAGGTCTTAAAGCCATTCCGCTTATTCCCCGATCTGGTTAATGAAGATCGATGAACACCTTGGTGGGAACGGTTTGCGATTGCATTGCAATGAGCACAATATCTGTGCCCACAGCAAAGCCTGCTGAGTTTACACCAGAACGCGCCTTCCCTGAAGCCCGCTTAACAGGCACCAGGCAAGGCAGAAAGATCACCCAGCGGCTGTTTCTTCGGACTTGGACCGACCTTCGCGCTTGGGCAGGGGCTGAATATCCAACAGCACCTCGGTCTTGGACTCGTCCTTGTCGTCCAGATCCACGGTCAGGCGGCCACCATCGGTCAAGCGGCCAAACAAGAGCTCATCAGCCAGGGCGCGGCGGATGGTGTCCTGAATCAAGCGCTGCATAGGTCGCGCGCCCATGAGGGGGTCAAAGCCCTTTTTCGCCAGGTGCTTGCGCAGCTTGTCGGTGAATGTGACATCGACCTTTTTCTCTGCGAGCTGAGTCTCCAGTTGCAGCAAGAATTTGTCGACCACGCGCAAAATCACGTTCTCGTCGAGCGCCTTGAATCCGACGATTGAGTCGAGCCGGTTACGGAACTCTGGCGTGAACAGGCGCTTAATGTCAATCATCTCGTCGCCCGACTCGCGCGGGTTGGTAAACCCAATGGTGGCCTTGTTCATGGTCTCGGCGCCCGCATTGGTCGTCATGATCAGAATGACGTTGCGGAAATCCGCCTTGCGGCCGTTGTTATCGGTCAGCGTGCCGTGGTCCATGACCTGCAAAAGCACGTTAAAAATGTCGGGATGGGCCTTTTCGATCTCATCGAGCAAAAGCACGCAATGCGGCTTTTTGGTAACCGCCTCGGTCAACAATCCGCCCTGGTCAAAGCCCACGTAGCCCGGAGGCGCACCAATCAGCCGGCTGACCGCATGACGCTCCATGTACTCGCTCATGTCAAAGCGAATCAGGTCAATGCCCATGATGTAGGCCAATTGCTTGGCCGCCTCGGTCTTGCCCACACCAGTGGGGCCACTGAACAGGAAGGAGCCGATAGGCTTGTCGCCCTTGCCCAGACCCGAGCGCGCCATCTTGACGGCCGACGCCAGCACATCGAGCGCCTTGTCCTGACCGAACACCACGCTCTTGAGGTCGCGGTCCAGGGTCTTGAGTTTGCCCCGGTCATCATTGGAAACATTGGCTGGCGGAATGCGTGCAATTTTCGCCACGATTTCTTCCACCTCCGTCTTGGAAATCGTCTTCTTGCGCTTGTTCGGCGGAAGCACCTGCTGGGCTGCACCGGCCTCATCAATCACGTCGATGGCCTTGTCGGGCAAATGCCGGTCGTTGATGTACTTGGCGCTCAGTTCAGCAGCCGCTTGCAGCGCCGCCACCGCATATTTCACCTTGTGGTGCTCCTCAAAGCGGGATTTCAGACCTTTGAGAATTTCCACTGTCTGCTCCACCGTGGGCTCCAACACGTCGATCTTTTGGAAGCGGCGCGACAGGGCCGCGTCTTTTTCGAAAATGCCCCGGTACTCGGTAAACGTGGTCGCTCCAATGCACTTGAGCTGGCCCGAACTCAAGCTTGGCTTGAGCAAGTTGGAAGCATCTAGCGTTCCGCCCGACGCTGAACCTGCGCCGATCAGGGTATGGATTTCGTCGATAAACAGCACCGCGTGGGGCCTGTCTTTCAGCGCCTTAAGTACGCCCTTGAGCCGCTGCTCAAAATCACCCCGGTATTTCGTCCCAGCCAACAGCGCGCCCATGTCCAATGAATAGACCACTGCTTCTGCGAGCACCTCGGGGACATCACGCTGCGAAATCCTCCAAGCCAGTCCCTCGGCAATTGCGGTTTTTCCCACGCCCGCCTCACCCACCAACAGCGGGTTGTTTTTGCGGCGACGGCACAGGATCTGAATGACACGTTCGACCTCGTACTCGCGGCCAATCAGCGGATCAATCTTTCCATCCTTGGCCAATTGGTTCAGGTTTTGGGTGTATTGCTCCAGAGGCGACGCCTTTTCGTTCTTTTCGCTGCCTGCATCCTCACCCTCGGCCGCTCCATCTCCCGCTTTGGGCAACTCTGGCGGCTCATTTTTCTTGATGCCGTGGGCGATGAAATTGACCACGTCCAAGCGGGTAACGCCTTGCTGGTGCAAGTAATAAACGGCGTGGGAGTCTTTTTCACCAAAAATCGCGACCAGCACGTTGCTGCCCATGACTTCTTTTTTGCCACTACCCGTGGACTGCACGTGCATGATTGCGCGCTGGATCACACGCTGAAAACCCAGGGTCGGTTGGGTGTCGACCTCATCCACACCGGCAACTTGCGGCGTGTTGTCCTTAATAAAATGGGTCAAAGACTTGCGCAAATCATCGACGTTGGCAGAACACGCCCGCAGAACCTCGGCGGCGCTAGGGTTATCTAGCAAGGCGAGCAGCAAATGCTCTACCGTAATGAACTCATGGCGCTGCTGGCGCGCCTCGACAAAGGCCATATGCAGGCTAACTTCTAACTCTTGGGCGATCATGGCATTTCCTTTAACTCGTTCATATTTCTCGTGCCGCCCGTTGGGGTCCTGCAAGCTCTACTTGGCGTCGTCGCCCTAAAAACCAACTGGCTCACTGACACATTGCAAGGGATGGCCCGCGCGGCGCGCGGCGTCTAAGACCTGATCCACCTTGGTAGCGGCGACATCCCGTGAATACACACCGCACACACCCTTGCCGTCCAAGTGTATTTTCAACATGATCTGGGTTGCTGTCTCCAAGTCCTTGGAGAAAAATTCCTGGATCACCATCACCACAAACTCCATGGGGGTGAAGTCATCATTGAGCATCAAGACTTGGTGCATCTGCGGAGGCTGCACCTTCTGGGGCAATCGCTCCAATACCGCTGTACCGCCATCGTCGCGCTGTGGCCTATTTCGGGGAACGGAGGGGGGAGTGGATGGTGGGGTTGTCGCCATGTTTCCTATTCTAGGGTTCGGGAGCAGGTCCTGCCCTCGCAGGGGTAATTGGTACCAGCTCAATCATATTCAAGTACAAAAAGCAAAAATCGCCAGGCGCACCACTGCGGTTCTGGCGATTTTTGCTGGTGGAGGCAGCAAGCGGCCTCGTCTGCACTACATATGGTCGATCATGACCTGGCCAAAGCCCGAGCAACTGACTTGGGTGGCGCCGTCCATCAAGCGCGCAAAGTCGTAAGTCACTTTCTTGCTGGCAATCGACTTCTTCATGGAACTGATGATCAAGTCGGCAGCTTCTTTCCAGCCCATGTGGCGCAGCATCATTTCAGCAGACAGGATTTCGGAACCCGGATTGACGTAGTCTTTACCCGCGTATTTGGGTGCCGTACCGTGGGTCGCTTCGAACATGGCAACGGTGTCACTCAGGTTAGCGCCAGGGGCGATGCCGATGCCACCCACCTGCGCGGCCAAAGCGTCCGAAACATAGTCACCGTTGAGATTGAGCGTAGCAATCACGCTGTACTCCGCCGGACGCAACAAAATCTGTTGCAAAAAGGCGTCCGCAATGCTGTCTTTGACGACGATTTCCTTACCTGTTTTGGGATTTTTGAATTTGCACCAAGGTCCGCCATCAATAAGCTGCGCGCCAAATTCCTTTTGTGCCAGGGCGTAGGCCCAATCGCGGAATCCGCCTTCCGTGTACTTCATGATGTTGCCCTTGTGCACGATGGTCAAACTGGGCTTGTCGTTGTCGATGGTGTATTGCAAGGCCTTGCGCACCAGGCGCTCGGTTCCTTCACGGGAGACGGGCTTGATGCCAATGCCAGAGGTGTTGGGGAAGCGGATTTTCGTCACGCCCATCTCATCGCGCAAAAATTTGATCAACTTTTTGGCCTTGTCAGATTCCGCCTCAAACTCGATGCCGGCGTAAATGTCCTCAGAATTCTCACGGAATATGACCATATCCGTCTTGTGGGGCTCCTTCACCGGGCTAGGAACGCCATCAAAGTATTGAATCGGACGCAGGCAGACATACAGGTCCAGTTCCTGGCGCAAGGCGACGTTCAAGGAGCGAATTCCCCCGCCAACCGGCGTAGTCAATGGACCCTTAATGGAGACCACGTAATCGCGAATGGCGTGCAAGGTTTCTTCAGGCAGCCAAACGTCCGGGCCATAAACGTTGGTCGACTTTTCACCTGCGAACACCTCCATCCAGTGAATTTTGCGGGTACCGCCGTAGGCCTTGGCGACTGCCGAGTCCACCACTTTCAGCATCACGGGGGTGATGTCAAGACCCGTTCCGTCACCTTCGATGTAAGGAATGATCGGCTCATTAGGTACGTTCAAAGACAGATCGCTGTTAACGGTGATTTTTTCGCCCTGGGCAGGGACTTTGATGTGCTGGTACATGGATCGGTCTCGGTTGAAATTGATTTTCTGAACGTAGAGCATCACAAAAGAGGCCTTTTGCTACTCTGGGAGACCTCAATTTTAGTCTGAAACAATTACGCGATCCTGTCTGAAAGCGCAGTGGATTGGAGGGAAACAACCCGTCGGAACCTGGACTAAGGCTTGTCTTAGCGGGCATCAATCCAGGTTAAAAATGGGTTCACAATAAAGGGCATGAAACACCTGCCTACCCTCGCTGTCACCGTGCTTTTTCTGCTGTCAGGCGCCGTAGCAGCGCAATCACCACAAACAGAACTCCCGCGCTCCACCGTAAGCGCGGGCATCCACCAAATCCAAGTGCAAATAGCACGAACGCAGGAGCAACACGCCACTGGCCTGATGTTTCGCAAGGACATGCCGCAGCAAGAAGGAATGCTTTTCGAATTCAAGACACCCAGTCAGCAATGTTTTTGGATGAAAAATACCTTAATACCACTGACAGCTGCGTTTGTTGCGGACGATGGCACCATCGTCAACCTGGAAGATATGCAGGCCCAGACCACGGCGTCCCACTGCTCTGTCAAACCTGTGCGCTTTGTTCTGGAAGTCAATCAGGGCTGGTTTGCTAAGCGGGGACT